>JANSWS010000281.1 GCA_024743355.1 bacterium | reverse complement strand
CTGCTGATTGGGATCGACCACGCCGCGGGCGGTTCCAACGTCGCTGATGCTGGTCGAGGTGGTGGGTGGCTTAAGCTGTTCCACCGGCTCCCAGCGCTCACTCTCGTGTGACTCTTCGAAAATATGCACCACGGGAACCCAAGCCTGGCGATCCAACCAGTAACCGAAGGGCAAAACGAAATCCTGACGGTAGTAATCGTGATCCTTTGGCTCGGGACCGATCACGCCTACTCCCACGTAATACTGGTAGAACCTTGAGCCAATGGTTTGAGTGATGCGGTATTCGCGCGTCAGGTCGGACCGTTCGAAACGCATCCAGTATTGGGCGTCGCGCATGAAGAATGTGGCCACACCGCCTCGATAATTCATCTTAGCCGTGGATGAAAAGTCACCGAGAACACTCTGTTCGTCGGCCAAGGCGTTCATCCATCGGTGTGGATGTCGCGACCAGTCAGCATGATTTTCCCGATGACAGTCCTGGCAAGCTGCCGCACCCGCGTAATCGGCGGGACGGATATTGGAGTCGACCGAGGTTGGCTTGAGCGACGCCCGCATGGCAGGCTGCATGCGGTCCCACGTGACCGCCAGTTGATCGAACTCGAAGAAACGGTCTTCTTCCGGCATGGAAGAAACCGCTTCACTCGTGTCCGCCACAGGTGGATCGGCGGCTGACTGAGCTTCTGTGGCAAGATCCAAGGGGGCTGTTGGCAACTCCGGCTCAGGCCAGTTCTTCCATGAAGCAATAAGGGCAATTGCAACAACGGCTAATCCAACCAGCAACGCGAGTGGCAGGGCGGCTTTGCCCAGCGAGGGTCTCTTTGAGTTCTGGCGCCGAAGTTGGTCGCGGTGACGCGAAGGGCGTTTGGAATCGGCAGGATGCGATCTAGATGGTTGGAATCTGGATGACATAGGAGCAGCGGACACGCTTAGACGAGCAGGAAATCATCAACGTTTCTTTCCTGCAATGTACTGCGGGCTGCCGCTGGCGACAATCACGATCGGGCGGCGGTCGAAAACCGTTCGCCCGAACGTGGATGATCCGTGAACCATGAACCGTGAAGCTAAACGCCAGCTGACCAGGGGCCGGTAATCGCGAAGGTGACGCCAGGATCCTGGAGATTGACGAACAACCACTCGCCATCTTCGGAGAAGCATGCCCCGGCCCACTCGCTGTCTCGGAAATCTCCACGATGTCCGAAGGGGCCGTTCAGATTCAGATTATTGGCTGCGAATGGGAAGAGCTTTCCTTCGGCATTTAAGACTTGCAGGCGCTGCGGCACGCGGTGCCCGTCTTCGCACAGCAGGATCCCTAGCTGGGGGCTCACCGCCATGTTGTCGGGCATATCCAATATTTCCTCTCCCGGAGATTCGAAAAGCAAACGCAGTTGTTCTTGTCGCGGGTCATACTCCCAGACCTGTCCCGCGGATGCAGGGCCTCCGCTCGTGGCGGTGACATAGAGCTTGCCGTCATGCATCGCGCAGCCCTCCAAACGAGCAAACGTCAAAGCCCCTTGGCGCTTGCCCTGGGAATAGACCCCTTGGCAATCTCGCGTACCGGGAGTGTGGGCTTGCAAACGGTCTTCGATCTCTACCCAGTGAACATCCAATACTTCGCCGCGTCGCATGCCGGTACGGCAGTCGCCGCGATGACGAGCCGCCAGCATTTCAAAGCGTCCGCCAGCCTGGAGATTATTTCTTTCATCTGGCACCATGCGGTACAAGCCGGCTTCGTTGCGGTCTTCCGTCAGATAAACAATGCCGCTGACAGGATCCATGGCCAAGGCCTCGTGCACAAATCGGCCTAACGATTTGATCGGACTGGGCTGTTTTGCACCCTCGACAGGAACATCGAAAACGAAGCCGTGCTCACGTGGAAATCGATAGCCGTCCTCAGTCACATCCTCAGGACCGGCCACGATCTCTTCGCAGCTAAGCCATGAATTCCAGAGTGATTTGCCACCGGCACAATTCTTGACCGTTCCCGACAGGCTGGGATAGGCGCGTTTCAATTGTCCCTGAACGCGATCAAAGACCAGGTTGGTGCAGCCGCCTTGAGCGGTTTCGTCGTAGGCATGCCGAGCCCAAAACGCTTTGCCGGCTTCGCTGACTTCGTGATTGCGACAGAGGACAATTTCGTTCTCGTTCTCAGCGATAACCGCCATGCCATCGTGGACGGCTGGGGTTGGGCTACCGTCTTCGAGCGGTTCATGCGTCCAACCGAAAGCCACATACTCGAAGCCCTCCGGCAGACAAATGTAGGCCTCGCCTGTGTTTCGTTCCGGCGTCGGCAGCAAAGGGCCGAAGCCTGGGCTTCTCTCCGCCGCATGGAGTCGATCGATGCGAGCCCCGAGATTGGAAAAAGCTCCTCCAATGGCAACCGCTGTTGCCCCCGAAGCCATACGCCCAAAAAATCCTCTTCTTGATTGACGCGACATCAACTTATGCCCCACCCTTGTTTCGCAAAAATGATCCGTAGCAGTTCACGATCCGTGTGACGAAGCCCGACAGCCCGCTGTCCAGTTCTTTGGTTTTTCTTCGCAGGTTAAATTCCACACAGTCCAACTGGGCTGTCCGATCCGATGCGTTTCGCAGCGGAAACTGCCGATCGGGCCTCATCACGCGGAAGCGATGATGGCTACTAACCGTGAACGGTTAGAATGAACCTTCCTGGCCAGAAGTCCCCCATCCTGAGAGAGCCCATCGAGTCTAGAAGAATCCGCGTTTTTTGAATGGGGACAATTGTGAATGTTTCGTGAATATGCACCTCGCACACCGCCAGCCGCGCCTTTGGGCACTCTTTCCGCGTCACAGCCGTCACAGTTGTCAATTCAGGGATTCGGCTAACCAGCCTCGGAGAGAACGATTCGGCCAAAAAGAAGCTTTTTCGCCTTGTATACTGGATGAGATTCAGCAGAAGCTCTAAATCGCCAAGCTTCGCCGCGCTGCCAGACTTGAACGGTACGGAAACTGCATCAAACTGGACCGTTTGGGCTTGCCTGCGGCAGCACAACCGCTTTCGCCGCCTATGGTTAAGGCAGGAGTCGCTTTTAAACGCACCTCGGAGAATAGTTTCATGTCTTTTACGGCCCGTCCCCGGGCGGCATTCACTTTGGTGGAACTGCTGGTGGTCATTGCCATCATCGGAATTCTCGTATCCTTGCTGCTTCCTGCTGTGCAAGCGGCCCGGGAAGCTTCCCGACGGCTGACCTGTCAGAACAATCTCAAGCAAATTGGACTGGCCACAGAACTGTTCCAGAATAGCTTCCGAGCTTACCCGCCGGCCCGCTTCCAACCGCGACCCGGCAGTAGCGACTACGCCTGTGGAGGCCGGGAAGCGACTTGGTTGGTTCGCATCTTGCCATTTCTGGAGCAGACGGCCGCCGAGGCACAGTGGGATTATTCGATCCCCTACGCAAACAATTCCGAGGAGGCTCGAACCAGGACTTTTTCCTTCTATTGCTGCCCTTCGCGACGATCGGCTGCCGATGCGGTGGGTGAGGGCCTGACGGCGGATGCTTCGACGAAGACCTGCTTTCTACCCTGCGGTTGCCCCTACCCCTGTCCGGGCAGTACATCCGCCAATGTCCTGGGAGCCAATGGCGACTACGGCGGCAATTTGGGGGATATGTCGACAGGCTCCACCGGTTTGCCGACCGATTTTTACTATGGAGGCAATGGAACGGGATTGATCATCTCCAGCCGCGCTCGATGCAGTGATGACGGATTTCCCATTGACTGGATCGATCGGGTCCGGGCTCGCGACGCGACCGATGGTCTGAGCAATACCATCCTGGCCGGAGAAATGCATGTGCCATTGGGCAAGACTGGAATTTCCCCCACCGACGCCTTCATTTACAACGGCGATAGCTTTTTGAACTGCTCTCGAGTCGGTGGACCTGGGGCGCCCATCGCCTCGAACCTGAGAGATGAATCGAGCGCGCTGGTCTGGTGGGGAAGTTGGCACTCCGGTGTCTGCCAGTTCGTGATGGGGGACGGCAGCGTGCAGACGCTCTCGGTCAACATCGACACCGAATCTTTGGGCTATTTGTGCAATCGAAAAGACGAACAGGTGGCAACGATCGGTGACTGATAAAGTACCCTGGCTGACAATTGGACTCACCCTGTGCGTCGTATGCAGTGTCGGTTGCAGCAGACAGCCCAGGACCTATCCCGTGGCAGGACGTGTGCAATTCCCAGCGGGCAGTCCTGTCATGGTAGGCGTGGTCGAATTTCAAAGTCTGGAGCACGGCTTGAACGCGCGTGGAGACATTCAGCGGGATGGCACATTTCAGCTGACGACATTTGAGCCCAACGATGGGGCCGTCGCCGGCGAGCATAAATGCGTGGTTTTGCAGATGGTCGTTGGAGAAAACATCTCGGGGCATCGTCCCAGCAAGCTGGGGGTCGTACATCCCCGCTACGCATCGTATTCAACCTCGGGACTGACCGCCCAGGTCAACGATAACGGAGACAACTCAATTGTCCTGGAAGTCGAGGGCGTGTTAGAAACCCAGCCTCCCGCTGACCAACCCCACAAACACTAGCCAGTCGATGATATGCTTGGTCTCTCTGTGAGCCGCACGCGCTAGCGTCGGACCATACCTCCCTCTCGGTGAGCCGCACGCGCTAGCGTCGGGCTTTATCCTCAAGTCCCATCCGCTCCTGTGCTTCCACAACGTAAACGACCGCATTCTCAATCTCATCATCGCCGTCCAAGATCGAGCAATCTCCACCACGAGTCCATGTTCGATCAGTGACCAGCGGCTTCTCTTGCCTCCGCAATCGCCTCGTGCAATTTGCTTTGAGTTGATCGCGGACCTTCTGCGGTTTCTCATCAGCGGCAACGACAACGTGTACGTGATTCGATCGAGCGTTCACAGCAAACAAATGCCAACCACGAAATTCACAGTGCTCGCGACAAGCATCTTCCACGGTCGCTCGATCGTTGGCTGACAGGAACACAGCTTGGCCCGTCATCTGCTCGCGACACCAGCGTTCCAACAAGGGGCGAGGCAGTTGTTCTCCGCCTGCGCGCTTTCGCCAGCCGCGCATCTCACCAGGCAGCCAAGTGCCGTAGGTCCTCCATGTAATCAGCGATCTGATCGGATCGTTCATATACCGGTCCTGAGCGCACGTGCTAGCGTCGGGCGTCGGGCGTCTCGATTTCGTTCCGCCTTTGGGGCCCGCGGCTAGCGCCGTCGGCTCACGTAATCGCTCAAAAAAAAGGCCAGTTGCGATGCGTTGCAACTGGCCTAGGCGGAGGGCACGGGACTCGAACCCGCAACTGGCAAGCCAGCAACTGATTTCGAATCAGCTCCCTAACCATTCGGATACCCTCCATTCCCTGGGAAAATGGCACTGTTGAATTCTAGTGTGTCAGATTCCGCTGTGGGAAGCAATATGATAACTGCTTGTCGTTAGACGCTCCATACTGCTTTCATAGGGAGCATGTCGATCCACTCCCCCCACGGCAATATGTCCCTGACGGGAAACCATGGAGAGGCTCGCGGCGCAGACATCACAGCGCGGAACCAGGCCGCAAGCGTGGGTTGCAAACTTGGGTAAGATCTAAGGCGGTACAACGTCACTGTGACAAGTCACCGCACTCCCAAGGCAACGCGTAAAGCCAATGTCTCTCGCTAGGCTCGGCGTCGGCGTCGGAGGAAGCACATGCCGCCTAAGAGCAGTGCGGCAGAGGATGGCTCGGGAACAACCGCAGTGATATCAAATCTCAGCGTGGCTCCCGCGTATCCGATTCCAGGCTCAAATTGAAAGGCAGCAATGTCACCGTTAAAGTTCACTCCGCCAAATCCCGTAATAGGAGCCGGTGGTGGGTTATCGACATTAAACGTAAACGAGCCGAAAGCGTTGCCATCTGTTTGCTGCAGGATGTACTCAGCCGAATTGATCACGAAACTACCAAGGCCTGAAGAACTCGGGAACAAGCCATCGGTCCCGCCGTTGAAGGCGCCCATGTCGAACCAGCCAATCGTAAATGGCGTGGCGTCCTGGGCCAGCGTACCAGCAGCAATCGGATTGGCGAGTGCACCAGTGGCATCACGACCAACGATGGTGATCTCAACGATGGAATTAACCGGGGAAACGACCGTTTCGGTGGCTGTGACAAACATGGTCACATTCGGATTGAACTGCGATACGCCATTGTTCACAGCAACGCCGTCTATCGTGAACGGGCCGACACTGGCCATAGCATCTTCGAAGGAACTGACAGTCGCAGACGAATAGTTTAACGACAAACTAACGGTCTCGCCCAAGAACAGGGCAGCTTTGGCAGGAGTTTGTATCGCCGCCAAGGCAGCTATGAGCGTGGCGAATACGAGCTTGAGGTGCATCTTCCAACTCCCGTTAGAACTATCTCGATGGAACTTCATGAAACTGCATTGACTAATTCGAAATCTTCTGACGGGAATAGCGGTATTACCGATTTTTCGAATTTGTGGCGATTCTAAGCATCAATCCGTGAGGTTTTGCTGCCGAACGAGAAAAATCAGCAGTCAACCTGCGAAACTGCCGCCACACGCATAAAGAAATGGAAAGGACAGCTCTGACTCTCAAGCCAGCGCTTCACGACAGTAATCCAAGCACTTGGCGACCTCACGGACAGCGTCCGAATCCGCCGGGACCGGGTATTCCAGTTCGATGTCCGCATAAATCGGCCACTGCTCTCTTTTCAACAATTGCAGCACTTCTCCGATCGGGGTCTGGCCTTGGCCCCAAGGCACATTGCCGCCGTCCGCCGTGCGATCCTTAAGGTGCAGGCTGATGATCTTCTCATGGTATTTTTCAATCACAGGCAGGGGTGACTGACCCTTGGTGCCCGCCACGTAATGGCCGATGTCGAAGTTGAAACCGATAAAGTCGCCGATCTGCATCAACGGATCTACGTCTTCAAGGGTGGGAATGTTGTTCGTGTGGTTGTGAAAGGCCACCCAGATCTGATGCTTCGCCGCGAAGGGGGCCAGTCGTTTGGCTAGTTCGTCATTGCGTTCGGTGGTAATGGCTTTGCAGCCCAGTGCCTTGGCAATCTGGAAATTGAAATCAATGTCCTCATCCGACGATCCAAAGGGACATTTTTGGATATGGATGTTCACACCAGCATCGTTGAACATCTTCCGCAACTGCTGACACTTGACCAGTTGTTCTTCACGCACCTTGGGGCGGTTCGCATCGAAGGGCTCTTGCTCCAAGGGCAGATTGACCCCACGCCGCCTTCGACCTCGACGAAATTGGATGCCCGTAAAGGAACTGATGGGACCGTCCATCAGCTCCGCCTCGCTGATCCCGTCCTTGAGCAGACAGTCCAATGTGTACTCGGCCGTGTCGGCACCGCCGCGATAACTGTAAGTGATGCATCCGATTGCTACGCCGTCAATGACCGAATTGGGTTTGCTCTTCTCGTCCGACAAGATTCGACGAGGCGCCAGAGTTAGCGACGCAAGTGCCGTCCCGCTTGCAAGCGCTCCGCGACGCGAGACTTTCCGAGCATGAGATGATTGCCCAGTCATATTTGGACCTTATCAACAAATCGTGAGGGGGAGGGAGTTCAGCGGATCAAAACAGATCGTGAAGCCCATGTCAAGCAGCCTGGTATCCGCAGGCGATGCAACTGCTATTTGGCTCCGCAAGGCTTTTGGGTAGCAAACGCGGCAGGGATGCGAATTGTGACCGCAATTGTGCGTGACAGGTGGGATGGAAATTGAACTGTCAGCCCGAATTGCATTAAACTGTGGTAATGAACGTCGCCATCCAACTTGCTCAGCGGAGTGCTGCGCCCCTGCCTTTTTTCTTCACCCGATTAAGTCTTCTAGCCTAGCTGTCTATGTTGCTTCTACCAATCGTAAATGTGCTGCAGCGTCAGACTTCCGAGTTGCTTGGGTGGATTCGTAGAGAGTATCACCCTGTAAACAGCTCTGGGCAGCAACCGCAATTTGGAGTGACGGCTGGGCCCGCGATGATCCGGGGTCGGAAGTTGAACGTCTCCTGGTTGGTTTACTGCTTGCTCATCGCCATCCTGGACCCATGGGACTGCTGCACACTGGGACAAGAGCCGGACACTCCGCAGCTGACTGCGGCTTCGGAGGCGATAGACTTTTTTGAATCGCGAATTCGCCCGGTGTTGATCGATGCCTGTTACGATTGCCATGCGGCGGATACGGAAGCCAGTGGCGGTTTGTTGCTGGATTCGCAAGATGGCTGGGCGGCTGGAGGCGATTCTGGCCGGGCAATCGTAGCTGGAGATGCAGCCAAGAGCCTGGTGTTTAAGGCCATCAGCTACGAAAATCCGGAATTGCAAATGCCGCCCGACGGCAAACTCCCCGCTTCGGTACTCTCTGATTTTCGCGTCTGGATCGATTCCGGAGCTGCCGATCCAAGACGCGGTGCCGCTCCTGCGAGAAAGCAAACGGGATTATCGGTGGATAAGGCACTCGAGCATTGGGCCTACCGCCCTCTGGACGCTGGCTCACTCTCAGCCGACGACTCGGGTTCCGCAAAGACCGCCAGCACAATTGATGGCTTCCTTGCGGAGCGTCTGCAAGCCGAGCAGTTGCCATCCGCGCCCCAAGCTTCACGAGCAGTGCTGGCCCGTCGGCTGTATTTCGATCTACTGGGATTACCTCCGTCGGAAGAGGCACTCACAGCGTTCGTTGAAGATCCGTCGCCCTTCGCCTACGAAGAGTTGGTAGACAGACTATTGGCTTCGCCTCGCTTCGGTGAACGCTTTGCCCGGCACTGGATGGATGTCGCGCGGTATGCGGATTCGATCACACTACGCGGCTTTGTGCTGCCTCAGGCATGGCGATATCGTGATTACTTGATCGCGTCATTCAACGGCGACCGGCCCTTTGATCAAATGATCCAGGAACAGGTGGCCGGGGATTTGCTGGCCGCCAAGGCAGATTCGACGCTGCCAGATTCGACGCTGCCAGATTCGACGCTGCCAGATTCGACGCTGCCGCTTGAGACCAGGCAGAACCAACTGGTGGCCACCGCTTTTTTAGCCTTGGGCAACACCAATTTGGAACAGCAGGATAAAACGCAGCTGGAAATGGATTTCATCGACGAACAACTGGAGGTCATCGGTCGTGCTTTTCTAGGGCAGACGCTGGGGTGTGCCCGTTGCCACGACCATAAATTCGATCCGATACCGACCAAGGATTACTACGCACTGGCTGGCATCTTTCGTTCCGCACAAGCAATGGATCACGACAATGTTTCGAAGTGGATCGAACAGCCTCTGCCTTTGGGCAGCCAAGAACAAACGAAGTACGAACAGTTGGAGGCCGAGAAGAGAGACTTGGATTCCGCGATTGCTGCCGCCAAGAAACAGTTGAACCAGTTGGTGAAGTCTTCGGAAACCATTCTCGTTCCCCAGGAATTGCCGGGTGTCGTCGTAGACAGCCAACAGGCAAAACTGGTGGGTAATTGGAAGCTCTCATCCAGTCTTAAGCCACATGTGGGCGACGGCTATATCTACGCTTCGCCATCCGCTGAGATTCAAACCGCGACCTTTGAGCCGGAAAGGCTCGAGCCGGGTGAATATCGCGTGCGATTCGCTTTTACGGCGCACCCCAATCGATCCAGCAAGTCTCTGGTACGCGTCTTCAGTGCGGATGGCGAGAAGGAAATTTTGATCGACCAAAAGAAGACCCCTCCCGACGAATCTTTGTGGATCGAGTTGGGGAGCTTTCGTTTTGAAAAGGACGGCCAGGCCTACGTGCTGGTGAGCAATGTGGGCGCCAATGGGGCGGTGGTCGCCGACGCAGTGCAGTTCTTACCGGCCGCCGAGCAGGAGGCAAGACTCGCTTTGCGTGATCCGTCCGAAGCCGATGAGGGGTCGCTAGCCGGTGAGGGACCTGGGCAGGACTTGGTTGAGCAGACTAAGGCGGCTTTACAAAAACTGGAGAGCGACAAGAAGGAATTAGAAAAACGGCTCAACCGACGTCCCAAGTATTTGACCGTGGTGGAACGCGGTGCAGTCCAAGATATTCCCATCCACATTCGCGGGGATGTGCACAATCTGGGCGAAGTCGTTCCGCGTGGTTTTTTGACGGCGGTTAGTCCACGACGGGAGAATCCGTTTACGGAGTCCAGCGGTCGATTGGAGTTTGCCCAGTGGCTGACGGACGAGGAAAATCCGCTGACCGCTCGCGTGTATGCCAATCGCGTTTGGTTATGGCTGATGGGGCAGGGCTTAGTTTCCACCCCCAACAACTTTGGCACTACCGGTCGCCCTGCCAGCCATCCCGAGTTGCTGGACTGGCTGGCCCAAGAGTTGATCGCTGGCGGGTGGTCCACCAAGCACTTGGTAAGAACGATTGTACTCTCGGAGGCATACCGAAAGAGCAGTCTATTCAGCGATCCGCAGGCCGAAGATCGCGATCCTGACAATCGACTCTACTGGCGAGGGCATCGGCGTAAACTGTCGGCGGAATCACTGCGCGACGCGATGTTGCGGGTCAGCGGTGAATTGGATCTGGCCGTGGGTGGATCCCTGGTGGAAGGCAACGTTAATGCGGATTACGGCTACCAGCATCGGACGACGCGCAGGAGCATTTACCATCCGGTTTTTCGAAATGCTTTGCCCGAGTTGTATGAGGCGTTCGATT
>JANSWS010000758.1 GCA_024743355.1 bacterium | reverse complement strand
AATCCAACCCAGTTAGAAAGATAGCTCACCACCAAGCCACACAGCGCCTACAATCAACCCAGCGCGGACGAAAGATCAAGAACATACTACTGCACCTAACAGCGCTCTGCCTTCAAACCGCGAAGCGGCTTAGTCCAACGTAGGGCATAACCGGGCCGCCGCGGTTGATGCTCCATTGGAAAACACGCGGTCGGCGGCTCCGTGTTCATGCCATTGTTCGTCGCAATTTCAACGTAAAGCAACACCCTAACGGTCTAGTGTCCACTCCAGTCGCCACTCTCCGTATCATACTCAAACGATATATCAAGCTGAGACGCAGCTGAACCAATTTTTGTTTGTATGCAGGTTGTAAACGATGCCAAGAACGCAGTCTTTGCAGCCGCGATAGCAGCACCCTCAGTAACAACAACAGCAGTAATTGTAGCCGCAGCTGCGACCTTCGCGCAGTCGCGTACATCGTTGATTATGCTGTCGATATCCGGATGCTCAATATCAATCCATAACTTGATCCACTCATCGCGTGTATCTCCAAAGACATGGAAGTTTCCACCGATCGGATTTGACGGACAACCTCGCCAGCCGTTAGGTTTCTTATGGCGGCCCAATTCAATGCGACGTGTTGTCGGGGGACCACCTGGCGGTTGAGTTACGTCGCCTGGTGGTGTTGAAATAGGCTGATCTTGCGTTCGGGTCAGGGTGATTCGTCTAGTGCCCTGAATGGTACGCCAGCGAAGAAACGTTGTCCCGTTGCCAGAGTAATAGAAGCGATAAATTGGAGAGTTGGTCCAGAGATTGTGGTTTCCCGGAGAGAAAGTCCGGCCATCAGTTCCGAATAGAAACCAGAAGTTCTCATTCTTCACTTTGAAAATCCAACCTTCATCTGCGCCGCTGGGGGTATTGATCGTGGCCCAATGGACAAACTCTAGGATATCGCGAAACGCTTGGAGATTAGAATTGTCGCGTGAGGAACCGTCATCGTAGTAAGCCGGTGGCCAAACATACGTTGCTGTCCCCGACGAGCCATTGAGTTCGAATGAACCGTCACAATTCAAATAGGTAAATTCTGGTGCAGCACCCGCAGGTGAATAATGCGCCTCAAATCCTTCAGGCATAAATTGCTCCAATTCAGGGTATTGCGGTTAATCGGAAATTGAGTCAGATCTTAATACAAATGACTGGGTTGAGTCACGGGAGCTCAAGTTGATTCAGTTCTGCGCCGTCGGCACGTGACTCCTATGCAAATTGTGATAGCATCGCTTTCGATTTCATCGACGAACGGCTGCGGTAACCGGGCCGCCGCCAAAAGACTATGATTTCAAAACCCGCGTGTTCGGCGGCTCCGGGCGAGTAGTTTGGAGTCTCTCAAGTTTAGGTCGAGGTTTGTATTCGCTGTTAGCCGCCTGGTTTCCCGGCGGTGCCACAATATTTCAACCCTGCTCAATTGATGGTCCGCACCCTCTCAGAACCGGACGTGCCCAGTT
>JANSWS010000210.1 GCA_024743355.1 bacterium | reverse complement strand
AGAGAACAGAGGAAACAGAGTAAGCAAACCGCTCTGTTTTCTCGGTTTTCTCCTGTTCCATCAACTAGCCTGCTGACAAGCTGTCTATGGAATAACTCGCAGACGCCAGCTTGCAATGTATTCTTTCCCAGCCGAACTTGTGTGGTACAACGAGCGCTTGCGGGAGAGCCGGGCCCGGGCACACGCGAAGCGGGTCGGGGCCCGGAGAGGGTCGATTCTCCCCCTCTCCGGCCGTCCCGACCAGTCGGGATCCGACTCTCCCCGGAGTGGCGAGTGCGATTGACCAATCTTTCGCATGATAAGTTTGCACCTGTTCAGGATTTAGCGCAACATCAAAACTCGCACTTCGTGCTTGTATTTTCGCGCAAGCCGCTCGCTACAAAATGCTTCATAGCCTTGGCGTTCAGTCTGATTAGACTTTGGTCTAACACCAGCTTGCAGCCTCATGCGACAGACTATGATCTGAGGTTGAACTCTCATCGAAGGCAGACCCCATGCGTGTCGTTCAGCAATTTCAATCCTGCATGCTCGCAGCTTGGGAATCCAAGGCCGCGCTGTGGGGTGGACTGTTATTTATCTGGTTCGTAGCCCTGTGCGTGGTGCCAGACCCTCGACCGCTGGCAGCTCCGGATGCCCCAGTTCGACTGATGCAGAGCAGTATCGGTATCTCGGAGTCGGCAGCGCGGGTGCTGGCGACCTTGATTCTCCGCGCGGCGGGTCTCGGTTTGCTCGGCATGTTGGTGGCTCTAACGCTCGGGGCGATCTCGACAGGAGTAACGCGCTGGCTCGGGGTGCTGATCGCGCCCATCTTGGCCATCATCGCCCTGTGGCTCAACTTCCATTACTTTCCCGTTTGGCAACAACAGCTGCTGGCCAGCGTTTCAGCCATAGCCGGAGCGCTGTTGGGGATTTCCGTCCAACGCAGTTGGCTCGCGGCGGGGGCCTTGGCGGCCTTGGCGGCTGGGCTATTCGCCTGGGGAACAGCCACGCAGATCCCCGACGATCTGGATCGGTCGGCGCGTCTCACCGGCCTGCACATCATGGAAAACTTAGATCAGGTTCCGAATGGAGATGAGGGTTTCGCTGCCCTCATGCGACTCGCGTTTTCTTACGCCGAAGACAATTCGCACGGACGCGACGCGGCTTTTTCCAATCGTGCGGCCATCCTTGCTCTGGGAGTGATCCTGGGCGAGGATCGAGTGGCTGAGGTGGCGCGACGTCAACTCCGGTCCGAAGATCGTGGGGAACGTATTGCATTGCGTCGTCGGATTACGCTCCGCGAGCGCAACGACCTTTCGCAGCACTTCTGGGTTAGCGCTGCCTTGACGGTGCTCTCGGACGAGCAACGCGCTATCACGGTCGGCATCACCAAGGAAATGAAGGATTCTACACCGGGTGGTTCGGGTTTCTCTTTCGTGGATATGGTGGCCAACAAATCCGGGATCCGCTTCGCGGTCCTTGCAACGCGGGATGCCAAGTCCGCGCTGGCGATGCAGATGCGAGCCTCAACGGCGGTGAATAGCTTCGATTTCATCCCCGCCATAGATGGGCTGACCGAGGGGCTGACGCAAGACGAATTTCAGACGCAGTACGGAGGACTGGGCGGAGCCGAAACACGCCGTTTGTTCGACGAGATTGACGCTCGAGTCGAGAAATGCCCGGGGTTTCGATTGGTTTGGGATCGCTAGCCGCCTAGAGGTCTACCAAAGGCTCCCAATTTTCTGGTTGTCAGAGGCAGTCTGAATGTCAGCAACTGACATCCAAGGCTGATCGTAAACTTCACATTCAAGCTTAGAGAACTAAGCCTCCGGCTGTCTCGGATCTGGAAATGCCGCGCATCGAGGCCTCCAACGCTTCGGGATTGGTCGCAAGACGCAAGGCCTCGCTCGTTCGAATGATTTGTGACGTGCACAATTCAGCCAGATGTTGATCGAACAACTGCATGCCGCTTTCGCGATTGGCAATGGCCTGAGGAAGACTGCCGATGCGTCCTTCGAGTATGATCTTGCGTACGATGGGAGAGGATCGCATGATTTCCACGACCGGGATGCGGCCACCGGCTCGTTTGCGAGCTAGCCGCTGCGAAATTACCGCTTCTAGATTGGTGGAGAGTTGCATGAGCAGCGCTTCGCGTTCCTCGATTGGAAACATGGTGACCAACCGCTGAATCGTCATCGATGCATTGGTCGTGTGCATCGTGCTGAACACCAGGTGACCGGTATCGGCTGCTTGCAGTGCGACGCGCATCGTTTCCGCGTCACGCAACTCGCCAACCAAAATGAAATCGGGGTCTTGTCGCAGTGCGCGGCGCAGTGATTCCGAAAAACCTGGTGTGTCGTGTCCTACTTCACGCTGTGCGATGAGGCATTTCCGCGAACGGTGAACGAATTCGACAGGGTCCTCAATGGTAATGATCCTCAGGCGTCGCGTTTGATTTAGGAAATCAATCACCGCCGCCAAGGTAGTGCTTTTGCCGCTGCCAGTGGTGCCCGTGACCAACACCAATCCGCGTTCGCATCTGGCAATGTCGGCTACCGCTTCCGGAAGATCTAAGGTGTCCAGACTTGGCACTTCGCATGGGATTTGCCTCAAGCATAGACTGGGCTGCCCACGCTCGTAGAAAGCGCTGACTCGAAAACGAGCGACATCACGGATGTCGTAAGCAAAATCGGCGCTACGCTCCCGATGAAACTGCTCGAGAGTGGCCGGATCGGTGATTTGCCTTACCAAGTCTTCTACCTCCTCCAGCGTGAGCGAGGGGGTGTCCAGCGGTGTCATGTCTCCATCAATTCGCAGACTTGGACTGCTACCGACCTGAATATGCAGATCGCTGGCCTTAAATTTGACCGCTGCACGCAATAATTCGCCGATATCCATGCTTCCATCCTGCCTCGGAAAAGCCCTTCGATCCAGCGGTTCATACAACCAACCGGTGGCAAGCCGCCCCGCCTTGCCAAAGTCGTCGAAGTTATCACGCCGGTGTGAACATCGAAATAAGACCAATGTCTAATACCCGCCCGTCCATCAACAACTAGGATGTCGATTCAGTCCGGGCGCTGCGCGCGCCGGAAACCTTCGGTCGACACTATTTCGGCAGCGGAGCCTGTGATGATGATCAAGTTCTCGTGCCCGCAGTGCGGAACGCGATTCTCGGTTGACGAGAAGCTGGCCGGCAAAGTGGGACACTGCAAGCATTGCTCACATCGCATAAAGGTCCCAGCCAAGAAGGCACCTCGCAACGATGTGGCCATCAGCGGCAGGTTTCGCTTGGCCAGCCCGGAAACAGGAGTTCCCAAGGAGCCTTCCCCGGACCGATTCAGCAAGCAGTCCTCCAGCAGTTCCGATGGACGAGGGGCGCAAGATGTGAATCATGCGAGCTTGGGCCTGCTCCCAACGACCAACGCGAACCTGAAGCCTATTCCAAGTGATTTGGAAAGCGATGATGAGAGCGGCGGTGGCGATAACGGTGACTATAAGCTGGCTCCCATCGACGAAGATCGGCGTATCTTCAATCAGATGCTGAGCAAACACACGCATCGGCAGGTATTTTCGGCGACGAAGGTTTACGGCAAGGTGATCGGTAACACCCTGGGACTGCTGGAGGGGTTGAGTCAGTTTGCCTTCGTCGTCACTTGGTTCTTCGGCATGATGGTTTTGTTTGGCGCTGCCGCGGGGCAACGTGGCTGGGCCGTCACCGGCGCCACGGTCATCGTCATATTGAGCATTGCCCAAATCGCGCTCAATTTCGTATACCTGTTCTTGATGCCCTTCAAAGGGAGCCCCAAGAAGGCCTTGCAGTTCTTTCTGCCGCCCTACAAGAAGAACCAGCGTCGTCAGGTCACGAAAGCCGTGCTGCGATTGTTGGCTCCCGCGGTTCCCGTTCTGGGCCTGGTCATTCTCTTCGCCTTTGTTCCCGCCCTGGATCGCGGAAATGCGTCGGAACAAGCCTCGTTCAAGCAACGCGTGGGCGCGGAAGCTGGCGAGCTGAAGCGAGAAATCGGAAACACGTTGCGCCAAGGTACCAACGCCGCCGGTCAGCGTGTCGAAGACGCCGCGGGAAATCTACCGAAGATCGATTTAAATGACCTGCAGAATCGCCCACGACAAGGTGTTGAACAGCAAAAGCCATAACCAATCACGCGCATGCTGTGAGCAACAGCACGGCAGAGGAACTTCAAGACATGTCGAGCGGAGAGACGAAAACGACTTCCCAAGTCGAGTGGCGCGACGAGCAAACACTCGATTTGCGGCCCGATCAACCGACAATTGCCTACGCAGTTGCGGACGAAAGCCATCATGTCGAGTTGGTAGCAGGACGGCCGGCCAGTCTGGGAACGGAAACGACGTCATTGCTGCAATCGCGTCTGCGTTCCGTGAGCTTGCTGATTGCCATTATCTCTGCGGCCGTGCTCGTCTGGGCCGCGATCAATCAAGGACAGGAAGCATTCGAAAGCGTCTCTGTCGCTCGCAACGCCACCGTTCTGCGACTGCTAGTTAGCTTGGCAATCTTCGCCTGGCTCTACCTAAACAGGGAGCTCAAGCAATCCACCCTGCGACTCATCGAGTATTCGTTGTTCGGGTTCCTGGGGCTGACGTGGATCTATGTGCGGTATAACTCGATCGCGATCGAGGCAGCCTCTGCAAACACTGCCGAACTGCTCGTCGGTGGCCGCGATTCACTGATCGCACTTATGGTTTGGATTCTGTTGCACGGGACGCTCATACCCCATCAATGGCGGGAAACGGCCAAGGTGGTGTTAACGATGGCCTTGGCCCCCGCCATCGTGTTGGTCCTGCTCCAGGTATTTCGGCCTGATTTGCAGGCTCAGCTTGCCGCCCTCAACAGTCAGCGAAACCTGTCGACGATACTGTTGGGCGTCGGCGTAGCGTCATTCATCGCCATCTATACAGCGGGCGTTCTGAACCAGCTACGCCATCAGGTGCATGAAGCGAGACGCTACGGCCAGTATCAATTGCTTGATAAACTGGGATCGGGAGGTATGGGAGAAGTCTACCTGGCCGAGCATGCACTGATGAAGCGGCCATGTGCATTGAAGCTGATTCGTCCTGAGGCGGCACAGGATCCGCTGGCGCGGGCACGTTTCGAGCATGAGGTTCAGATCACTTCGTCGCTGACTCATCCGAACACGATCAGCATTTTCGACTACGGTCACACCGATGACGGCACCTTCTATTATGCCATGGAATACCTGCCTGGTCTGTCACTTGCGGAGTTGCTTGCACTGGGGGCCATGGATGCTGGTCGCACGATTCATCTCTTGCGGCAGGTATGTAGCTCACTTGCCGAGGCCCACGACGCGGGCCTGGTGCATCGCGACCTGAAGCCCGCGAATATCTTCGTCTCCGAACGCGGAAGCATCTGTGATTTCGTGAAGGTGCTCGATTTCGGTCTGGTTCAATCTAATAAGGATCCTGGAGATCACGAGCTGACAGTCGTTGATAGGGTGAGCGGTACCCCGCTCTACATGTCACCCGAACAAGCTACCGCGGAAACTGGGCTCGATGCCCGCTCTGACATTTATGCATTAGGGGCGGTCGCATATCACATGTTGACGGGCCGTCCGCCCTTCGTCGGTCACAATCCAGCAAAAATCATGATGGACCACGCACACCGCGAGGTGATTCCACCCTCAGAACTAGTACCAAGCATTCCCAAAGACTTGGAGCAAGTCGTACTCAAGTGTCTCGAAAAGAACCCTACGGATCGCTTTGAAAATGCTCTGGTCCTAGAGCGAGCACTTCGAAATTGCAAAAACGCGGGCGAATGGGACGCGACGAAGGCTGCCATCTGGTGGCATGATTACACGACCCGAAGGGCTGCATCCGCCTTGTGTTAGACCTAAGTGGAATCCTCAATCGGTGGTCAATTGTTAAGATTTAGCGAAATGCCGAGTGGTGGGCAGTCCACCGAGGTAAACCAAACTCCAGGACCTAAGTCGACAATGTCTTTAGAAGCGATCGTTGCTGTGGTCGACGATGATCCTTCGGTTCGCCGGGCACTTGGTAGACTATTGTGCTCAGCCGGCTTCGAGGTTGAACTCTACGGTTCCAGCGAGGAACTCTTAGAACGGAAGGACCTTGTTCACCTGGGCTGTCTGATTCTGGATGTACATCTGCCTGGGATGAGCGGCTTGGACTTGCAGGCACGCTTGCTGTCCGAGCATCGGGCTTGTCCCATTCTGTTCATTACCGCGTTTGACGATAGGGCGGCCGAAAAACAAGCGATGCAGGCTGGTGCCCTTGCCTTCTTGAACAAGCCACTGAATACGGGGTACCTGTTGCAGTTGATCGAAGGTGCCATGCACTGATGGATTCAATCGCAAGTGTTTTCGGAATGCGGAAACGAATGCGTCCCATCCGTACTTGATCCTTCGATCTTTTCAGCCGCTTCACAAGACAGGGGTATTTCATTTTTCTGCCATCCATATTCCTGCCATTTCTTACCGCTAGGAATGCTTGAGACATGCATGACCAGATGCGTGGCAGGAAGATGGGGGCAGGAAGATGGGGGCAGGAAGATGGGGGCAGGAAGGGCGAAGGGGTTTTCGGGCTATCGCAATCGGAGTTTCGCATAGGTAGGTGATCAGTGATATTGATCTTGAGGGACCATTCTCAAGGCTCGGCTAGCTTATTTTCCTGCCATCCATTTTCCTGTCAGCTGCTTCTGGCGATGGGTGCTCGAGAAAGGTTTGAGCAGCTTGTACGGCAGAAAGATGTGTGACAAAAAGATAGGAGGCAAGAGAATAACTGGTTCTGATGGTACCCAATCTCCTGTTCATGCGTTGCGGCTACATTCCGGATTACCAATCAATTGTCCTGCCGCAATCGATCGTGCACGCGAACCAACTCGGCCACCGATTCCGCTTGCAACTTTTGCATCACTCGGCCGCGATGGACCTTGACGGTGGCTTCAGTAATTCCCAATATGCCAGCGATCTGCTTATTGAGTCTGCCCTGCACCACCAACTCCAAGACCTGCCGTTCGCGGACGGTGAGGGATTCGTATTCTTGCCTTTTCGCGGCGATAGCCGTTTCTTGACGGATGGACTCAGTGTGCTGCAGGATGGCTTGCCGAACGGCTGACAAGAGAGCCTCGGCTGGGACGGGTTTGCATAGGAAATCATTGGCTCCCGCCTTGATTGCCTGCACGGAGGCGGGGATATCGCCATGACCCGAGATAAAGACGATCGGTATTCGGGGGCGACGCGAGGTAAGCTGCTCTTGCAGTTCAATGCCATTAAGCCCTGGCAGTTGTAGATCTAGCACGAGGCAGCACGGAACGTCGGTCATCGGGTATTGCAGGAACTCTTCCGCGGTTTCAAAGGTCAGCGTTTTAAAACCTTCCGCGGCGAGAAGCCTGGCTACTGCCCGACTCACCGAGGCATCGTCATCGACGATAAAGACGGTTCCCACTTGTTCACTCAATGGTTCCGTTCCTCAGCGGTCGGCAAACTAAAATGAAAAGTCGCCCCCTGTTCGGCATTGGAGCTCGCCCAGATCCTTCCTCCAATGCTCTCGACGATCGTGCGACTGACTGCCAGTCCAATTCCAGTTCCCTGCGGCTTGGTCGTATAGAAAGCATCAAACAGTCGCTGCGACTGAGCTTCGTCAATTCCGATCCCTTGATCCACAACGGACACTAGGACTCGATCGTGCTCGGCGGCTGTCACGATCACAATTTCGGCATAGACTTCCGCGGCCTCGCAAGCGTGCACTGCGTTGATGATCAAGTTCAGCAGAACCTGTTGCAATTCCACTTTGCTTCCACAAACTTCAGGCAGGTCAGACGCGAATTGGAATCGCAGCGCAAACCCTCGTCTGCGCAATTCACTCTCGGCGAAATCCGCGCATTCGCGAACTACCTGGTTCATGTCTAGCAATTCCGGCGGGTGTGGCTCTTGGCGAACTTGGGAGCGAATGTGATGAATGATTTGCGACGCGCGGTTTCCGTCGCTGACGATGTCTTCCAAAGCTTCCCGGACAATTTCCATATTGGGTCCCGGTGATTTTCGAGCAATGGCAATGGTTGGGGAAGCAGGCTTTTCGCGAGATGCGGAATTGGATCCAGCCGCGCAGCCTGGCGGCTCCTCGGAAGCAGGCCTTTGCGATCCATTTTCGTCTTGAGGAAGGGCCTTGCTGCAAAACTCTCGGGAAAGCAAGCGAAGAGCTGTCTCCGCGTTACTGACAATCGCAAACAGCGGCTGATTGACTTCGTGGGCGATGGAAGCGGCAACCTCGCCCATGCCGGCGATGCGATCGAGCCTTGCAAGTTGCCGAAGTGAAGAACGAGCACTTTCTTCGGCGGCGCGTTTGGCCGAGACATCGATCATGAAGCCGCCGAGTTGGCGAACTTGTCCAGCTTGCTTGACCACGTGCACGACGTTCTGAAGATGCACGATCCTGCCATCGGCAGCCTTAACGCGACAGTCAATTTGGTAGTCTTGACCAAGTTCTACTGCTTGCTGAATGCTCTTACTCACGCGGGTAAGATCTTGCGGGACGATGTGTGTTTGCCAGAATCCTTCTTGCAGACAATCTTCGACCGAGTAACCCAAAATCTCCGCTATTTGATTTCCGAAGAAAGTGAAGTGAAAGGGCTCTGCATCGGCCTCCCAGGGAATGGCTCGGGTGGATTCGGCTAAGGCGCGAAAACTGATCTCACTCTTTTGTAACTGCCGCTCTGTACCCAACCTCTTATCGATTTCGCCGAGTAGCTGAAGATTGTGAGCCCTTATCTGAGAAAGATATTGCCAGGTCAATCCAAACGTAGCCAGAACAAGTGCAGCCGGCGCCAGTACAAAAAACCATCGCGTCTCCCACCAACGGGGTCTGACGTTGATGAGCATGGATGTCGCCGACTTGGACCAGGCGTCATTGCCTGATCTGGCATTCACCAGGAACCGGTAATTGCCGGGTTTCAAGCCCGTGTATTGAGCCAAGCGACTATCGTCGGCATCGATCCAGCGATCGTCATGCCCTTCCAATCGAAATCGCAACTGGATCGGCCAAGTCGAATCGAAATAGGGTGCAGCGAATTGAATCGTCAATCGTCGGTTGCCCGACAAGAACTCGCAGCGTTCCTCGAAATCCATGACTCGACCGTCGAGCAAGGCGGATTCGATCGTTACTTCGGGTGTCTTTGGCTTGTGGAGCACTTGACGAAGAGGAAGCCGCACCAATCCGCTTTCGCCCAAGATCCACAGTGCTTCGTGCTGGGCGATGCATCCCTGAGAAAAAGCTGAGAGAGGCGGAAACCGCTCAAAACCTTCGACTCGGCCGCACACGAGCGTCTCGATCTGCCCCTCCACGAAATCCTCAAGCTGTTTGACGTCCAGAAAAAACAGGCCGTCGCGCCCGCCAAACCAGAGGTTTCCTTGCGAATCGGTCGCGAGCCGCTCGATATTATCCGCTTGCAAGCCCGCCTCCGGAGGAATTGCCACAAACTGCCCGTTGCGATGGAGTAACAGACCGTTGGATGTGCCGATCCACAAACTGCCGTCACTGGCGACCGCGTGACACAGCAAACGCGGCTGCTGCAATATCTTGATAGCCGGGACATCCATCTTGGTGATTGTCCTGGCGTGGGCCTGATAGAGACCTGCTTCGTGTCCTATCCACAGAACTCCGTCGCTGTTTTCCCAGAACCAGTGAATTTTCCCATGTCCCAGCTCGTCTAATTCGATCAATTCCCCGTCTCGAATGGCCTGTCCGCCCATCACGTCCAGGCCAAGCCAGACGTCTCCGCGTGCATCCACGAGACCGACACCAATGTTCATGTCCAAGGTTTTCTTGAGAAGGCTGTTCGTGACAACCTCTCCGTCGGCGTATTTGACCAGGCCTCGACGCGTTCCGATCCAAAGCTGTCCGTCTGCTGCTGGGAAGATCGTTTGAATGCAGGCATCTGGTAGTCCATCCTCCTCCCCTATGTGCTTTTCATGATTCTTCCCAAAATGATGGAGACCATATTTCGTCCCTAGCCACAAGCTGCCATCTCGATCTTCCCACAGGCATCGAGCGGGAGATTCATCCCAGATGCGTTCAGAATAGTCATTTTGGAAGCAATGTAGACCACGATTATCTCCGTGCCCAAGCCATAGCCTCCCATCGTGGTCTTGCAGCAGGCAAAATGCGGAGACGCGATCGGAAGCCTGTTCGAATTTTCCTTGCGAATCGATGCGGAACACGCCAAAACGGGCGGCGATGTACAAAGAGCCATCCGGTGTCTGTAGCAGATCGTATATCTGCTGCGGATCCAATTCGGGTCGACGATCCAAGAACTCGCCGTCGTGAATCCGCAACAAAGTGCGGTTGGCGCCAATCCACAAATCTCCACCCTCGTCCTCGAACAGTACGTTGACCCGCGATTCATGCAAGCCGCTTTCCTGCCCTGTTTCGGGAGGTATGCTCTTGTGGGTGATCTGGCGAAAGCGTGAGTCTTCTCGTCGATAGAGCCCTGAATTAGCCCCCATCCAAAGTGTTCCTGCCGAATCCAAGCAAACGGCTCTGACGTTACGAGGAGCTTCCGTCAGCGGCTGAAATCTACCACCTTGCGTTTTTACGTAAGTCAGGTCTTGGGTGCCGACCCACAGGGAGCCTAAATTGTCTTCGTAGATTTCGTGGACGATAGTTTCCGCAATCTCATCTACCCTCGCGAAGGCACCTGGTCTGCCCGGCTTGTAGCGAGTCAAACCGCGAGTAGTGCCGATCCACAAGATGCCCTCGTGATCTTCGCACAGCGTTCGAATTTCGTGATGAGATAATTGAGGTGTTTTGGCTCGATCATAGACTTGAAATCGCAAACCATCGTAACGCGCCAGTCCATTGTCTGTGGCTGCCCAAATATGACCATCGCGTGTTTGAACGATGTCATTGATCCAGGGAGAGGGAAGTCCATCGCGGCGTCCGTATTCGCGGTGAAGCTGCGAGCTGAGCGGCACGTCGGCTCGCAAACCGTAGCGGGCAGCATCTTCAAGCTCAGAAACAGCGAGTGAGTCCGCAATTGGCAAGCATGCCCCTGTAAGAAGGAGCACAGCCAACGAAAAGTAATTGCGAGATTCAACCACGCTTGCCATCAAAGTAAGAAGCCTCAGGCCACATCGTTGTCACTGCGAAAACATTGGGATTTCCCAATATAACGCTCTCGGACAGATTGCACCAAAGTCTTGCGAAGTCTTTTTTTTGTAGTTTTCGCCGCGGGTGAGCAACGGAAGCTTTACCCACTTTTTGAGAGTACGCGTTCAAAAAGCCAATCAATACTCTTACTCTTACTCTTACTCTTAGTCGTGCTCGTGCTCGTGCTCGTGCTCGTGCTCGGGGCCGGGTCGGTGCGGTACGTCGATTACGCTTGCGAGCACCATTTCATTGAGCACAAGCAAGATTGCGGAATAAGATGTGGGCTAAGACCAGAGTGAGCGACGGGAGCTGTGCGGCGAGCTACGCGAAGCCTCGGGGTTACTCAACTGGTCTTTATCAGCCATAAACGTGTGGCTACCAGTCGGGAAAGAAGGCGGAAACGGAAGTCTCGAATCCGGATAAAATAGGCTCTGCAGTCAGCTGATGCTGACGATTGAACATGACGGGCTCCCGCTCGAGTTGATGCACGCGCACGGTGCGGAAGTCAGGATCAACTTCCCAGATCAAGGGAACGCCGACTCGCTGATACTCCTTGATTTTCTCGTGGATCTCTTCGTGTTTGTCGGTAGGCGACAGAATCTCCACAGCCAGCAACGGTATGCCGACGACATATCGCGACTCGTCGGTTTGCCCACGCAGCGTGTCCAGGGAGAATACGGCAACGTCGATTCCGACTGTGGTGTCTGGCTGCTGAGCCAGAATGGCTCCGGCTTCACCCGACAAGACGTCGGCAGCGACTTGCGGATTTTGTTCCAACCAATTGCGCAAAATCTGGGCTATCCTCGCCTCCGCAGCGGCATGCAAACGATTTCTTCTGGTCATCGGACGCTCCCGCAGCTCACCTCGAATCAATTCCCGCTCGACGCCATCGTCCGGCAAAGCCAGTAACTGAGCGGTCGTCATGGTCGATAGGGTGCTCATTGGATCGATCCTCTTACGTCACGCGCACTCTGAGAAGTCCTCTAAAAACTCTCGAATCTAAGTCTACCACAGGCAACACAGATTGCTCAGCCCGCTGCGGTCGTTGTTCGACAAGTCCTGGGTGCTGCCGGACATCGAGCTGGTGAAGTGAGGACCAGTCACGAAGAGGACAAAGAGCAACAGAGAAGAGGCAAAACCGTTCATGGTTAGTAGCCATCATTGCTCCGCGTGATGAGGCCCGATCAGCAGTTTCCACTGCGAAACGCATGGGATCGGACAACACAGTTGGAGTTTGTGGAATTTAACCTGCGACGAAAAACCAAAGACCTGGACAGCGGATTGTCGGGCTTCGTCACGCGGAGCATGAACGGCTACGAAGAAGCGGAGGTATTCCAGCCACGAACGTGGCGGCAGGGTTTAGCCCCGGGTGGGCGACCTTGTCTTTACCCACATTTTTATTCCGTAATCGTGCTCGTGCTCAATGAAATGGTGCTCGTAATCGAATCGATGTACTGCGGCCCCGATTACGAGCACGAGCACTGTCCTACGGACGGAGCACGAGCACGAGTTTTGATTGGCTTTTTGCTCGCATGACTCTCGAGAAGTGGGTTTAGCCTTGGGTGAGCGATGAGAGCTCTGCGGTGAGCATGAGCGTAACCCGGGGTTGGTATCGATGACTGACCAGCGAGGAGCAGTGGAGTTGCCATGCCGTCGGTCTGTTTCGACTCGTAATCTTCTGACGGTATCGGGGCATTGGGGACATAGCTTGATCGCCCCTTCTACGTTTGCCCTGCCCCCGTCGGCCTGCCCAGTGGT
>JANSWS010000591.1 GCA_024743355.1 bacterium | reverse complement strand
AGCTTGCACCCACGAATCTGGCGAGCATCACGCGCTTGGGCAGCTTGGCTTCGTTGCCGCCCCAAGTGATGGCCACCAGCCAGGCCAGAATCACGCCCCACATGCCGCGCATGGAATACATAACGTTGACGCGGGCCGCATCGCCAAATGCGGCAATCGCATACACGATGCACAACGCCTGCAATGCAATCAGCAGGGTTCCGAAAAGCAGGCTGGCGCGCAGCTTGCGGTCCTTCAGGGCACGCGGCTGCACCCACGGTAAGAAGCCCAGCGATAACACGGCTACCATCCAGTAGGCGATGGGAATCAATCGCCCTGGGCCCCAAGCCGGAGCAAAGTTCTGCACTACGACATCAAAAGTCGCAAAGGACGTTCCAGCCATCAGCGCCAGCAGCACCGTCAACAAGATCTTACGCGCCTCAGCGGGCTGATCCTTCGAATGCGGATTCCATTGGACCATCGCAATCCCGGTTGCGGCTAAGCCGACGGCGATCCAATCCACGATGGACAGTGCTACGTCGTAAAACACGGACAGCAGCAGGGCGACCACGATGACCTTGGCGCCAAACACGGGCGTCGCCACGGACACGTCCCCATGCTCGATGGCCGCAAAGGTAAAGACCTGGCCCAGAATGTACAGCAGTGCGATCAACGCCGGCTGCCAGAGTTGGCCAGCTGAGGGAATTTGGCCTCCCTGCAACCACAGGGCGGAAAACAGTGTCGCCGCCCAGAGATTCGCTGCGAAGGTTACCGTCCAGGGACGGATACCCTGCGAGGACACTCGCTTGATGAACAGCAGGCCACAAACGAATAGCAGGCTGGCCAGGAGAGGCAGCAGGAGATGCAGGGGAAAGTCATTCACGAGCTAGGTTATTCCCGTGAGTTCTGCGGCGGTGAGTGCGGGCATCGCAATGCAGTCTCACCATGGGCGACTCGTGATAACACCTTCCTCGGGGCTGCTGGCGGTCGCATACAGACGCTTCGGTATGCGACCCGATAGATAAGCTTCGCGACCAGCGATGGCGGCATGTTTCATAGCCACCGACATGCGAATGGGGTCGCGGGCGTGGGCGATGGCCGAATTCAACAGCACTCCATCGGCGCCCAATTCAAAGGCTACCGACACGTCGCTGGCCGTGCCCACTCCGGCATCGACGATCACTGGATAATCGGCATCATCCTCTTTCAGATACTCGAGGATAATCCGCAGGTTGTTGGGATTGAGAATGCCCTGTCCGCTGCCAATGGGGCTACCAGCAGGCATGACACTGGTCGCGCCGGCTTCTTTCAGTCGTTTGGCAACGATCGGGTCATCACTGGTGTAACACAGAACAGAAAAACCATCTTGCACCAGTTGCCGACAAGCCTCCAAGGTTGCAACCGGATCCGGAAGCAGAGTCTTGCTATCGCCCAGTACTTCCAACTTGACCCAATCCGCGCCTGGATTCTCCAACGCCCGCAGAATCTCTCTGCCCAGTTTGGCGACCCGAACGGCGTCTACTGCGTTATAACAGCCCGCTGTGTTCGGAAGCAGCAGATATTGTGAGGGATCGATGTAGTCCAGAATGTTCTGTCCGGCGCGGTCATACATCCGTTCGCGACGCACCGCCACCGTAACCGCTTCGGCCCCGGAAGCCGCCAACGAATCCCGCATCAATTCCAGCGTATCGTACTTGCCCGTGCCAACAATCAAGCGACTCGATAAGACATGTTGCCCGATCTTGAGCGGTCGGTCTCGTTGCTCAGTTTGAGTTGCGGATGTAAAGGTACTGGCCATGGTTCATCGTACCGGCGGTAAACAAGATCTAGCGCTTTGAATTGTGGTGGCCAAACGTTAGTGTCGGGTGAACGCGAAACTACTGGCGATCATCACGCGGGAGCGTGATGGCTACATGTTTGCTTTGAAGTCTCCCCTAGCCTCCACCGACCAACGTGACCACCTCGATCACGTCTCCTTCCTGGACAGTATGGGTGCCATGCGTTTCTTTCGGAACGATCTCCAAATTGACCTCGACGGCCACCAACTGGCTACGGATTTCGGCCATCTGCAGCAACTGGCTGATGGTTGTTCCTTGGGCCACGTCCATGGACTGGCCGTTGAACTGAATGGAAATCGTGGGGCTACTCAAGGCTCACCTACTGGTTGCTCACCTACTCATCAAACGCGGAGTCAAAGGCACGCTCACTGGGGCTGAAGTCCATCCGCTTGGTAAAGGTGCAGGCTTCCGCCGCGCCAAATTCGCGTTCCATGCCGCTGTCCTCCCATTCAATACTGAGAGGTCCCTGATAGTTGGCGACATTCAACGCCCGAATGATTTCTTCGAAGTTGACTCCCCCGCGTCCAGGGCTACGGAAGTCCCAGCCACGCCGCGGATCGCCGAAATTCAGGTGGCTGGCCAAGATGCCAGTCTTGCCGTTGAGCGTTTGAATCGCATCTTTCACGTGCACATGGTAGATGCGATCTGGGAAGGCACGAATAAATTCGACCGGGTCGACACCTTGCCAAATCAAATGGCTCGGATCGAAGTTAAAGCCAAACTCCTCACGATGCCCCAGTGCTTCCAAGGCTCGCTCGGCAGTATAAATGTCGAAGGCAATTTCGGTGGGGTGGACTTCCAGAGCGAACTTGACGCCGCACTCCCCAAATACGTCCAAGATGGGGTGGAAGCGTTCGGCCAACAGTTTGAAGCCATCGTCTATCATGCTGGGAGGCGTCGGCGGGAATGAGTATAGCAAGTGCCAAATGCTGGAACCGGTGAAGCCGTTTACCACACCCACACCGAATTTTTGCGCGGCCCGAGCCGTTTGCTTTAGTTCCTCGGCCGCCCTCTCGTTGACTCCCGCGGGATCTCCATCCCCCCAAACATAATCCGGCAGGATGGATTTGTGACGCGCGTCGATGTTGTCCAAAACCGCCTGGCCGACCAAGTGGGCGCTGATCGCGTGACATTGCAGATCATGAGCCTCCAGCAGCTCCCGCTTCTTGGCGCAGTAGTCATCTTCCGACACGGCTCTATCGACCTCAAAATGGTCCCCCCAGCATGCCAGCTCGATCCCGTCGTACCCAAATTTGCTGGTCAGTTTCACCATCTGCTCGATGGGTAAATCGGCCCATTGTCCGGTGAAAAGCGTTACGGGGCGTGCCATGGCTAAGTCTCCTTTCGGGGGGGTATGCGACGAGATCCGCACAGCGGAAGCGTGGCGATGTTGAGGAAAACAGGGTACAAGTTGCCGTGCTTCTTCGAAAGTAGGGAAGCGCCCCAAAATTGTTTACGGATCGGCGGTTTGAGACGCGCAGCGACGGCAGAAACAGGCGTTGTGGTGGATGTCGGATTCGCGTGGGGTTGCAATGCCAGATGCGGTTGCCGACCGTCGGTTTTAGTCGCGAAGCGACGACAGGACGTGACAACCGATGTTGTAAAAAGTGTTTGGTTGTTCCACGTTGTCTGGTCCCGAGATGGGCTAAATACCAAACAACGTAGAGAGTGCTGACTTTCTGACCATGTCGGGTTTT
>JANSWS010000437.1 GCA_024743355.1 bacterium | reverse complement strand
AGAAAGTTACCGCCTAGCCAACGCCAAGCGGAACAAGCAGGCAGACGAGTAGATCGTCCACCCCCAAGCCCACGCATTAGCTGCCGAGTTGCTCGTTCGCCTACGGCTCACTTCACAACACGGCAGCTAATGCAAATGCAATACTCGATAGGAACTTCTAGTTGTCGCTAAAGAGAAGAAGTAGTTGTCGCCGAACAGCTAGTCATCAACTAGCGTTGTGTTTTTCTGTCGCTGGCTTCGTCGTCTTTCATCCGTCGGGGCTCGCCCGGCGACGCGATAGCGCCCATGGCCCCGCACGGTGAAAGAGGATGAAGCCATGCTGTTGACGGGTAACATGCACGTCGCTCTAACCTGCTGGCTGTGTTGCTCCGATTCCCGAGGGGCGAAAACTAAAACCGTCTGTCGAGCGAAGCCGTTTGGTGGTCGCAGCTTGCCTGCCGACGGCCAAACGGCTGGAGCCGCTGTTGCTTTCGAGCAAGAAGCTTCTGAAGGCGCAGCGAGATTTGCAGCGACAGCTATTTCGCTCGCGAAGACCTTCTGTAGCTTCTTGCGGACAGATTTGCTTAGGGCAAGGTCGTTTGCGTCGAACTTGCTCTGCTCCTTTGCGAGTAACCTTCAGCGCATAAAAAATCCCACCTTATGTTTTACTGACCGGTAGGAGAGGACAGTTCGCCTTATTGTTTCTCCCGGCGAAGGGGGATGAGTACGTTAGTATAGCGTTTGGCTGGCGTATTTCACTTGTCCAGCATGCCTTTTTCAACCATTAGTTCGCCATACTTGATCATCAGCTTCTGGGCCTTCTCGGCAATTCCAATCTTCTGGTTTTTATCCACGACGTTGATGTTGTCAAAGTAGAACGACTCCGGCAGTCCACCCCGTGGTCGGTCGTTGTAACTGGGGTAGGAACCAAGCTCCAAGAATTTCTCCACCCCTTTGTTGGTGGGTTGCAAGGCTCCTTGGCCAACGAGATAACTCAACGATGCCGGTCCGCTCCCATTGTGGCGGAGCAGGCGGCCTTCGGAAGTAAACGCCATCAGGTACTGGCCAATGAGAGTCTTGTCTTGTTCAAACTCGCGGGCCAATTGATCTTTGGCTTCCTGGGCCGCCTTAGCCTCCCTTTGGGCATCAAGCTCCGCTTTCATCGCTTCGGTATCGGCGCGAAGTTTGGCAGCTTGCTGTTCGCCCATAGCTTTCGCCGCTTCAAGTTCGGCTTCTGCGAGCTTGCGACGGTTCTCCGCTTCTTGAGCGGCTAGTTTCTCAGCAGCTTCCTGTTCAGCTTTGGCAACTGCCTCACTGACGAGCTGCCTACGGTAAGCTTGCTCTTCGAGTTGATGTTGCTCGATGGCGGCTGCTAGCGTGGTGGTGCCCACAGCCCCAGCAGCTTCAGCTTGGCTGGCGATTTCGTCCAGGTCGTTGGAGTACTGTTCAACAACTGACAGCTGGGTAGCGACATCGTTTTGAATCTGCCTCAGTGTAGTGATAAGGACATCAGAAGGGAGGTAGCCAGCCACATTCTCGTCGACTGCCTTACGTGGGGCGCTGAGCAGCGTTTCAAGTTGCTTCTTTGTGGTGGCAATTGACTGGGAGGTTGGAAGTGTAAGGGAGCTTAATGCCAGGACTTGGTTCAGCAAGTTGGGAACGGAAGCAATTTTCTTCCCAGCCTCATTGTTTTGTAGCTCGGCAAGTCTGGCTGCAAGAATGCTTTGCTGGTTCGTCAGCTGTGTAAGTTGGTTTTGTATTTGTTGGCCTTGGTCGATAATCGCTAATGCATTGGCCTTCGAGATTGACTGCTCTTGTTGTTCGTAGAGCTTGGCTGTTTTAAGCTCTGCCAAAGTCGACTGCATATTGGCGTAATCATTCTCAAGCTTTTGATTAGCCAAAGTCTGCTCAGCAAGTGCTGACTGAGCGTCGTACACTCTAGCTTGAAATGAAAAGTAGCTGTAACCACCAAATATCAGCAAGGCTCCTAATGCAACAATTGGTATGGCCCGTCCCCAGTCCAGAGAGGAGACATCCGAGTTGGGTGCTGGTTCGTTCATTGAGCAGATCCTTGATCGTCTGATTTCTTGGGTTTTGACGGTTTTTTCTTCGTCCTGCGTTTATCCAAGTTGCGCTTGGGTTGCTGGAAACTATCCAATAGGGAATCCAGGCCCTGCGAAGAGTTGCGATTTGGTGCCAGTGGTGCGTTAGGATCCACTGGTTCGAATTCATCGAGGGGGCTTGGCAAGGTCGTTTCAGTACCGATGAGCGTGCCGTCATTGGGCTCAGGCCAGGAAGCTTCCTTGCGTTTGTTGTATTCGTCTTCCGAGATATGGAAGGTAGAACGCATGACAAAGGGCATGCCGCCGTATTGAGCGTAGCCATCGCCTCGGGAAACCTGAACAATGCTTTGCTCTGGATGGTCAGTTGCCATCAAAATGTCATTCACCCGAAGTCGCGGGGAGACATCTTGAGCCAGGCTATAGTTGAAGAGCCCACCGCCAAGACCTCCAGCTAAGCCGAAGTTCCCGGTAAAGGATTTGCGAAGCACCATGGCCTCACCGGAAAGCTGAATGAGCTCTTTGATGGAATCCGCGTTGGATGCTGCAAACACCTGCTTGTAGCGCGTGTTCGTTCGCACCGTCGGCATTAAGTCCACGCCAGGCTTCTTCAGGTCAAAGATAGACTGATTCGCTAAGATGAGACCAATCTTCATGCTGCGAGCAGTTTGCATTAGTAGCTCAAGGTTACTGGCCACAATTCGCTGAAACTCATCTATGAACACGAAGACTTGCTTGCGCTCTCGGTCGGGCGTGAGCCGAGCAGAACCAATCAACGAATAGAGAGCAATACGAGCAATCTCAGCTGATGAAGTCGTGCCAAGGGAAGAGGGCAATTGGAGATAAACTACCTGCGGTCGGCGAAAGACATCTGCAAAATCAATTTGCTGATCAACCACCGATTGAGGATACGTTCCATCGTCGATCACATTCAGGGTTTCAGTTGCCGCCAGCCGCTGTGAAATGGAGACCACGTGCGAGGCATCCTTGCGAAGGTCGGCTACATGGGGCACGCCAAAGCCAGTGGGCAGAATTCGAGCAAGTTGCCTAAACGAGCGAATGTATGGATGGGCAGCCAGAGTGCGGTACAGGTAGTCAGCATTGGAGTCTGAAAAGTAGCCGCGACCATAGTCCGTGCCGTATTGCAGCCCCATGCTGGAAGTAATGACGTCGGTTTTTTGATACAGCGATAAGCCACCAAAGAAGGCCTGCGAGAGTGGATTAAATGCATAAGAGCTTCGCCCAAGCTCATTGGTAAACCAGCGAAATGGCTTCTCAACACTTTGGGCATCTTGGCGAGTGCCTTCAAATAAGGCCGTGTCATCCCCCTTGAGGTCAATGACTACGATGGAGCAATCTGGTTGTTTGATGAGCTGGTTAAGGATAAGGGAGATACCCAGCGAGGTCTTACCTGAACCAGAGTCACCAAGGATATGGGCATGTTCCTGGAGCACTTTTCGCGGAAGCATTACCGGCGAGCCGTCCTTGGCGTTTACCCCTAGAAGTAAACTCGATTTTTCGGTTGGGTCATTGGATTGCGTAAGGTCTTCAACTAATCGATCCCAGTTACCAAACGAAAGAATGGAATCTGGATGAGCCTCAAGCTGAGCTCTCAAGTAGGTCGCGGTTCGCACGCTAGCGGCATAGAAAAACGCCAGAGGAAAAAGGAATGAGGCAACCGAAAACAAAACAATGTCTATACCGATTAAGAAGAAGGCCCCAATAAAGGAGAAGCCAATTCTTGACTCTTCGCCGGTATACTTCGCGACGTCCCATTTATACGGATGATAGATTTGCGAGTAGAGGAAGAAAGCGGAGGTTTTGTCCTTGGGTGCAACGGTGGCTGACAGGTCTTCTTCAGTATTTTGAGCATATGGCGTCGGTTCATATCGGGCGATGTTGAGTGCGGTATGCAGATAGTCGGCACGTTCAGCCTGCGGCATTTGCAGAAGCATGCGCTGCTGAAACGGTTGCAACTCTATAGCGAATGAAGGAATACTCTTCAGGTCGCCATTCCAATTAGAAAGTTCAAACGAACGCTTTTTCGCGGCTCTCTCTTGCTCAAGCTTTTTCGCGCCACGGGAAATCGAATCTTCTGCGGCATTTTCATTGGCTAAGCTAGTTTTGCGCTGCGTTTCAACCTGCTCGGCATACACGTCACTGCGTTTTTGACGAAGGATTTCGTGGATTTGGTGGCGATAGCTTAGCAGTGGCACGAAAGCGGCGGACCACAAGTAAATTGAACAGATCAGCAGTCGTCTTCTCGAAGTCGAAGAACCCACCGGTGAACGCAGCACTCCAGGAATGTTGACATGCTGTGTGTCGTAGCAAACCCAGTCGACAAAACTGCGTTTGAAGGCCTTCCAAGAGGCGAATAAATTGAGTGATGGCCTGCGATAGAAAATCGCAGCCAAGCCTTCGAGCAAGAGCGGGCTCAACAATAGGATTGCAAGCGTAGTAAATAGTGCTGCAATCCGCATTGTTCCGCCCTGAGGCGCGGCGAGTGTGGCAACACCATCAAAGATGAAGGGCGTTGCGATGAGCACCAGAAGCAATATCGAATAGAACTCCAGCCCACGAATGGTAGTCAGGCCAAAGACTCGCTTTTGCCAGAGCTTTCGTATTTGTGCCGCCCGCTGCCTGGGAAAGGGCGTGGTGGTTCCAAGGTACAGCGCCAACTTGGTAAATCGGTCCGCAGTGATCACGGTTATCACCGCGGCTACCGCAAGCAGGATAAACAAGGAACGCACATAGAGTAGATAGAGAACCACGAATGGCAGGAGCAGATAAATAAGCCAATGCGTGGTCTGCTTGGGGAATCCGATGATGGAGGCAACGGCAATAACAATGGCAATTCCAGCACTCAGGCTGAAAATGTCATAGGCCAGTGGTATCGGCAGCAAATACTCGGGCAGTGATCTCCAGAGACAAACAAACAGCGCATAGAGCAAGGTTCTGCGAATGACTCGCTTGGTCGTATCCTTGCTCTGCCCATAGGCAGGAAACTCGGTGGCGACTTCTCCTGAGGCTTTGATCCGATCCTCCTGGATCGGGTTTTCAAACGACTGCTTGAGCGAGTCTGGCAGCGTAGGCGTTTTAAGCAGCCATTTTTGAATCAGTCGAAAGTCCACAGTTAGGCACCATTTCGCTTTCTGCGTTGAATGATGCTATCAGCGACAATCGGCGCAAGCCCAGGGACAACTTCAACTCGCACGGCTACCGGCCAAGGCTGCCTGGTCCAGGAGTCGAGTAAATCAACTCGCTTTTCTTCGGTCGAAGTAAGGATATAGAGCAGGTACCTGCGTTCTCGAATCAGTTGGGCAATCTTTGGGTTGGTCACCACGCGTTCGAGATACTCTCGCAGCTTGCGAAGGATATGGGCTGACTGAGCACCATGGTCGACGCGAACTGCCGCAAGATTGCCACCATTCTCAGCATCCACAAAGAACATCGAAGGCCGAAGGCCTTTACCTTCTAGAGTTCCAAGATAGCGTTGGACTTCACTGACTAACAAACGTTCGCGAGCTTTGTCGTTAGTGAAGCAGAACTGCAGGAAGGCAAAGTTGTCGATGAAGGCCTGGAGGTTCATCGCTTTAGTCTTATCTTCTTTGACTCCAACCAGCTTGGCACCAGTGCTACCAACAACGAAGTACACTCGATTGCCTAGGGTGTAGCGATTAAGGAGCCCGTTGTCACAGAGACGGGTAGTTACCTTGGAGACGGCAGAAATATCGGAGTCGGAAAAGAAGAGCGAATGCAGAACCTCGCGCGTGGTTAAGCGATAGCGGGCCAAGTGCTGCAGTATCTCATAGTCGCGATCCAGCGTGTAGTTGCGCGCCATCCGTCTCTACCAAATCTCGTAGGGCAGGCTTCGATAGAAGCAATCATTGTGGAAGTTGATAAGTCGTTGTTTGTCATAGGCTCCCCCGAATTCTAAGACGAGCTTTGGGGTTGCTGACGGAGCCGAAGCAAGGATTGCATCGGGTAGCTTTTGGCCTCGGCGATGCGGGGCCAGCATGTCTTCTCCGATCCAGTATTGTAGTTGCTCTGGCTGGGCCTGTCTCAGCTGTAAGTACATTTGGGAAACTCCCAAATCATGGCTCGCTTGGGAGCGATGGGCGAGTTTTCCTTGAGCTTTGCCGCCGAATAGCCGGGCTGTGCTCTTGGAGGCATAGTAAACACTTTGCTCAGTAATCTCCTTTGGCCAGCGGCTGTGCAGGACCCAAGCGACCTGCCCAAAATCCGGAGCCTGTTGCCCTGGTTTCCAGGAGGCTACGGGCGAGTCTAGGGCCGGGGTCTTGTCGGTAATAACACGGGCATGCACCAATAAGTCATGCGCGACAAGTTTGGAGAGTCGATCCCTGGCAACTCTCAATGAGTCTTTGCTTGTGGGCCACCAAGCCCAAGCAATT
>JANSWS010000375.1 GCA_024743355.1 bacterium | reverse complement strand
CTGGCGCTTCGTGCTTGTAAATCCAATGCAAAAATGCTGCACAGCGTTGCCTGAAGGGGCATGACAAACATACACGGATCGACCAATTACGTCCCAAATGACCCGAAGCCGTCGGTCCGCTCTCCTGTCGTCGCTTCGCGACTAACCAACTATTGTTTGCTTGAGACCTTGGACTAAAGTCCAAGGCTAATTCCTGTCGTGCGTTCCGCACTGAAAGAAGTCGCTGGCAACTAGCCTCTTCTCCAGTAGGCTCGTGAACCAGCGGAGCGCCGTTCCGGCCAGAGCGTAGCCTCCCTTTCAACACCTCACATATCTCTGTAACTTCGTGAAATACAGTCCGCATTCCGCTACTTTCGATTGTGTTACATCCGCCCAATGGGACGCGTATTGATCGAGTTGATTGCGGTAGAAATCAACGGCGTTTGCAATGTCTTGCTTTCCAATGGCGTCGGATTTGTAGTCGACCAGAACCCAGCCACCGGGTTCTTCGAAGATCAGATCGATGACGCCACGCACAATGGTAGGCTGGTCTGATGGATCGATGACTGTGGTTTCGAATGGAAGTTCACTAAAGCACTGAGAGGCGGCTTGCGCACGTTTCCAAAGCACACTTCGAACCACAGACTCGACGGTCTCAACCAATTCCTGGACACGTTCTGAGCCCAGTGCATGTTGGTTAGCCAGGGTCACGGCGGCCGCCAGCAGGTTGGATTGAGGCGATTTGTGACAAATCTCCAGCAACTCGTGGACGGCGGAACCCCAGCGGTAGCCGTAGTCGCCTGAGGTCTCCCAACGTGGACGCGTGATGCCTTTGAGTCCCAGGTCTTTCATCGTGGCAATTCGATAACTGGGCCGAGCTGCAGTATCCCACTTGTCGCGAATTTGTTCAGCGGTCAAAGGCTCGAGACCGGGAATGCGAGAAGACTTGCGCTTGGGCAGGACTTCACACAACTCCTGGTCGCTGGGAATGTGCAGCCTAGGAGCATCGGTTATGTAGTCATGCAAGTCACCCCAGTTGGAATTGCGTTTACCGATACTGACGATCAGTGCGCAGGCGGCGCGGGTGGTGGCTACATACAATAATCGGTCGCTTTCCGCCTCGTTGAAGTTCTTCTCCTCCGCTTGGTATTGCTCCCATCCATGCGGAATAGCGAGGGAGCGAAACCTTTTGCCTTGCTTGACCGAGAGGCCCATGTAACCAACCGGCTCATCGCCATTTCGGTCGATGTGGGTCACGACAGGGTAATCGCTTTTCGTGCTCGTATTCGTTAGGAACACGATCGGAGCCTCAAGCCCCTTCGCTTTGTGCAGATTCATGACGCGGACAACGTTGGCTTCGGGAGGCAGAGCCGTACAGCCTTCGGACTCGTCCAGCGCCTGATATTGCTCCCAGAAGCCAATCAAGTCGGCCACGCTGTCAAACTTTAGTCCCTGCAGCCGCAAGCCCTCGATGGCTTTGAGCAATCCTCCGGCTGACACATTACCCTCAAGGCCGCCAGCTGCGGCCGGCAGAAGTCCCAGATCCTCGGAGATCTTGGAAACGGCAGCCACAAAGGGAAGAGCTCGCAACCAAGCTTGATATTTTCTTAATCGATCGAAAGCAGTTTCGAAACGCGATCGAAGCTGATCGTCCAGAGCGACGGGCACTGTTGCCGTGAACTGAAAGCGTCCCCCCATTTTCTTAAAGCGATACAGTTCCTGGTCGTCGAAGCCGAACACCCGATCGCGCAGCACGGCCAACAAGTAGACAGCATGGGATGGGTCGTCTACGCATCGCAAAATGTCGATCAGGCTATCGATCTGCGGAATGCCCACCAGGGCATTGACACCGCTAACTTCGTTCGGAATCCCGTAGCGATCCAGGGCCTGTTTGAAGCAAGCGATGCGTTTTTTGCGGTAGGGGACAATCAGAAAATCTCGGGCCTCCACTCCCGCAGTTCGGCCGGATGCGAGTTCGCGTTCGGTCCGCGGCACGCTCATCCCACTATCGATGGCGTATCGAATAAAGCGGGCGATGGCATCGGCTTCTTGTTCGGTTGCCGCCTCAATATTCAAACTGCTATCGACGGGCAACTGGTGCAGGCCATGGAACTCGCCCGTGTGATCATCCTGGCGTCCTGGGACCATGTCTTCCGCGGCCGGTGCATAGGGGTTGGCCTGCTGAGGGAACTTTTGGCGATAAATCGTGTTGTTCCAGGCAATCAAATCCGCTCGCGAGCGGAAGTTCTTCACCAGCGGCAACACTTCACCCCCAGTGGATTCGAATATTTGCTTGACCCGATTGTAAGTCACTATGTCGCCACGCCGAAAACGATAGATGGATTGCTTGGGATCTCCAACAGCAAACAGCGCACCAGGTCTTGGTACGCAGCGGAGCCAATCCTGTTGTTCGGCATTGTCTGCCACAAGGTACAGTATCAACTCGGCCTGTATCGGATCGGTGTCTTGAAACTCGTCGACCAGCAGGTGGCTGTAACGGGACTGGAAGTAACGCCGCAATTCGGGTTGTGACTTGAGACCTCGAGCCGCCAGCAAAAGTAGATCATTGAAATCGAGTCGACCCGAGGCCGCTTTGGTTTGCTCGTAGATGGCCAACGCACGCTTCAGAAACTCAATCGCGACCTGATACCGGAGCTGATACCAATATGCCAGAGCTGGTTTGACAAGCTCACGACGAAATTGATCCCAACGCTGGGATTCGGATTTGGCCGTACGCTTATCATGCCATTGTTTCTGGACAACGCCGTGTGACCGGTCGAACTTTTCAAGTAAGTCGAAAAAGTGAGCCAAACGCTGCCAATTGCGATCGCTGGCACGCACAATCTCTTCGTAATAGCCCATCAACGTATCTCTGCCTCGTTCTGCCGGGAAAAGCGGCAGGAGCCGCTTCATATCATCCACGTAATCCCGGGTTTGCGCTTGGATGGAGGCCAGATCAATTTTGGATGGCGGTTGATGGGGCCAATTTTCGACATCGCGGAAATCGATGAAACGATGGAATTGCTGTTTGAGCTGTTGACGATCCAGCCCCAATTCTTTTAGCTGGGTGATGAGTGGATCATTTGAGCCCAGCAATTCATTGGCGTTTTCCTGCCATGCCTGCTCGCGGATAATCATGTCCTCCTGTTCATCCAGTTCCTGAAACGACGGGTGGACATTGAATTCAATGGGACGTTCGCGAAGTAAGCAGGCGCAGAAAGCATGAATCGTCCCCACAAAAGCGCGGTCTTGGTGATCGCTGGCATCACGCAATCGTTCGCAGACAGACCTGCTTGGCTCGGATGGTGACTGGCTCCGTTGCGCTTTTGACATGCTAGCTGCTTGCTGACGCAGCTCAGCCTGAAATCGTTCACGGAGTTCCGCGGCTGCCTTGCGGGTAAAGGTAACCGCTACCAGTTGGTCAATCCGGCATGCTCCATTGGCAATCAGACTCACCATGCGGTTGACCATGCTGGTTGTCTTCCCAGTGCCTGCCGCAGCCTCGATCAAGAAATTCTTATCGAGATCTTCTTCGATGCGCCGACGGGTCAAGGCGTCACTGCCTTCGGCGTCACTATCTTTGGCGTCAATGACTTTGGGATCGAACTCTGCGGGATCGATATCTGCGGCGTTTCTTCTGTTGGGCATATTGAGAATTAGTTGTACTGCTCGGGGATTGGAAATCCGTTCGAACGATGACTTCGACGAGAGTTCGAACAACAGTTCTGTGACCGATGGTTCGGTGACATTTGGCAACAGCGTCGATTCAGTCTGCCGCCGCTATTCGATTTCGCGCAGCTTCCGCCACGACCTCATAGTGCTATGATTCTGCGGCTCTTGGGATTTTCTTAGTGAATCGGCGGTGACTATGGCTGGATCCCCACACACGGCAAGGTAATCGCAATATTTGCAGTCGTCCTTATCCGTTGTGGGTACGAAAAGCCCTTTGCGAATCGAGTCACAAACAAGTCTTAGAATCTCATCGCCTCGCTTGAGTTCAGCGTGAGTCCAGCTCAGCCTAAGGCCGTCGGTTTTGAAAGTGGGAAAGAAAAAGCCAAATGACTCGACGGCCTCCTTCTTGCCGCCAAGCGAGATGATTCGATGACGCAGCATGCCAAGATATAAAAATGGCTGCAGCTTTCGGCCGTGACGGAAGGGATCTTCTTGGCTGAAGCCATAATCCGAACCCGACTTATAGTCCCAAATCGCATAGTGTTCGCTGCCCTCAACCATCAATCGGTCAACGCGATCGATTTTGCCACCCACTTGCAGCACACGACCATCACTGAGAGACAAGGGAATCGGTTCTGGGCAATCCAGTGGCGTTGCCGGAGCATCTCCCAGACCGATGGACGCCTCCATGACCCAGGGAGTCGCATTGCGGCCTTCACAATACTCTTCCTCCTTACGCAGGAAGATGTCACAGATTTCCTCCAATTGCTCCAATTGCCGCTGGTAGGCATCTTGGCTGAGGATGGGTAAATCGAGCTGCCACTGCTTGAGCTTGGAATGTAGCTGTCGACGCAGTGGCTCCCGATCCCGTTTCACGCATGGCCGCAGCTGTTGCTTGGTATGTTCTCGCAGAAATTCTTCGAAAAGCGAGTGCACAAAGCTGCCAAACTGGAGTGCATCCAGCCATTTTTCTGGATCCATCTGCCATTCGTCCGGCGGAGTGATTCGCAAACCGTGTCGAAAGAAGTAGCGACGCGGGCAAACGCCGTAGGTTTCCAGATGGCTGGCCGAGATGCGGCGTCCATTGGTCGAGGGATCCAAGTCCTGTCCTGCCTCCGGGACGTAGCCGTCGAACGAGCTCAATTCGGCTGAAAACAGCGCTTCCCGAGCGCGTTGCTGAAAGGCGTGATGCGGAAAGTCCCGCTGCAATAATCGCTGGCGTTTGGCCACCTCAGGTTCACCTAACTGCAACGCCAGGCTCACATCCCCGTCGTCCAGATGATGATGTGGATTCAGACTCACAAAGGATACCGGTGGACCGATACCTCGCAGCAAATCCTGCATGTGGGCATCCGGCTTATTTTCCGTCAGTCGGAAAAGCTCGAGCAAAGATGAGCTCGGGAACAGAGTTCGGTCTTCTCCTAGAGTACGGCAAGAGTAGGAGCAATAGACCTTTAATTCGTCATCGGCCAGAGCCCGATACAGCATTCGCATGAGGGCCTGCTGTTGACGCTCCGCGACTTGATGCGATGTTGGCAAATCGGCTGAAATGCGTCTGCGTTCGGAGTCCAACAGGACGGGTTCAACCCTGGCTTGTTTGGGAAAGCGGCCATCGTCCAATCCGATGACAAACAGCTGTCGTCGTCCACTCGTTCCGCCGGTTGACAGGGGAGCGAGGTGCATGCAGCCAGGCATGGGACCGCCGGAAAGAATCCGGCTTTGCTGCGGCAATTCCTCCAACCACTGCCAGACTCCAAAATCTGCCTGATCCACGTATTGCAAAGTGGCCTGCATGCCGGAAATGTCATCCAGCAATTTTGCCTTGGCGTAGCGATCGAGCTGGTTGTCCGCACGCGCGCAGTCCGTCAGGAAAAGCCGCGTCTTCTCCAACAGTGCTACCGCGTCGTCACTCGGCCGCGGCGCCAGCTCAACCAGTCGATTCACCATCGCCTCGAGTGCTTCCAGAGCTGCCAAGCCGAAATCACGCTGTGGTTCGTGAGTTTGGCGCCTGGTCGCATTCTTCGGCAGTCTGCTTGCCTGCTCCTCGATTCGATTCCGAGCTGACAAGATGGCCGCTCGGATCTTGGGTAGGTAGCGGTCTGCTTGAAAGCCAATCGGGAGCCTCCGAAGGGTATTGGCCAGCCTGGAATAACCTATCGTGTTTGCGGGTTCAGGACGAACGAGCAATCCCTCGCGGATCAGCTGTACGAGCTTAGACTGGATAAAATCATGTCTGGCCCATCGAAGCCAACCCCGCAAGGCTCGGCCTGGCCGTGAATAAATACAAGCTAGACCTTCCGCAAAGGTAACTGGCAGCGACTCCAACGAGGCAAGTTGGCCACCAACGCCGTCGCCTTTCGATGCGGGTTCGGTAAGCCACTTGGCAAGCAACTCATAAATCAGAGGCACATAGTGCGAGTAGTCAGTGTGCAGAATTTCCACATCGTCGAAAGCAATGGGGCCCTCAGTTGCCTTCGACAAAACACGTTGCAAAACGCCACGCACTTCATTGACTTCGCCGTAGCCGCAAAAGTACTCGAACTGTGCGCTGCCAGCTTTCACACGGGACGCAATTCGATTTCGGGTCGCCCGCGGGGAAAAAACTTCAATTCCAGGCGGTCTCATAATGCTTGCCCGCTTGGCGAAAGCCTCAAGCATGCCGCTTTCAAGAGAACTAAGCTGGAGCTCTTCGGGAATCATCATCAGAGGACGCGAGAGATCGATCAGCCCAGCTTCAAGCCCTTCGGTGACCCGCTGTAACGCACCGGGATAGTCTACCAAGCGACGTCTCTCCAGCTCTTGGCAGTAACCACGGAAGATGCGTTTGATGTCACGGCCTTTCGCCGCGGATTCGAATTCGGATTCGCCAAGTGATTCAGGTCGCAGATTGGCCAAACGCATGTCGTGGATGGAATGACTCAGCAACTCGGACAGACTGTCAAGGCCGTGAGAACTAGCAAAGTACGAAAGCTGCCCCTCGGCGATAAGTTGGCTTAGTACCCCCCGCACAATCATTTGACTGGTCGCTGAGCTAACATAGCGCAGCCCCTGATCGGCCAAGAGATTACCGCTCAATGTTACCGTAAGCGACGGTACGCTCTGAGCGTGCAGGTGGATCGTCGAATGGCCTGCCAGATTGAGGCGATCCTTCCACTGCTGTGCGCTTCTTAAGTCTTCCGCCAGCAACCATTTTTCAGCCAGCAAATGTTCTTGACACAGGCCGGCCAGCCATTGCACCGTTGCGTTCATAGAGCAAGATCGTCCCGATCGATTCCAAACAGTTCATTCCGCCAGTTTACCTTGAGGGCCAAGAGCCCAATTTATCAGCTGGTGGGACACCTTGGGTCAAGCAAATACCGTCGCTTGGAGTCCTTCCGCAATTCACAGGAAACTCAATTCACAGCGGCCCGATAAAGCAGGGCCTAATGAAGCGGGGGAGCAATTAAGCAGGGGGCTCAGCCTGCGATTTCAAATCCCTTGCGAGCATCCCTGCTGAGCATGGACTGGGCCAGTGGATCGTCTTGGACTTTTTCTTGCTCGGCGTCCCACTGGATCGCGCGGCCCAATCTGCCAGAGATCGCAGCCAGATGACAAGTTGTCAACGCACGATGATGGCTGAATACGTCGGAATTCGGCCGCTGGCGCGAAGTAAGGCACTGGAAAAAGTTATCCACATGCGTCATCGAGCCTGATGCATCTTCCTCCAAGCCTTCTGTTATGCCGGCTTGAAACTGGTCGACGACATCAGCCGGCAACGGATTTTCGCGGAGTGCATCGACGGGGGCGCCCGTTAAACTGCCGCGGTTCACAAATATCCTGCCTTGACTGCCCTCCATTAGAATTCCATTGCGGGCGTCACTGTTGATGAATAGTTCCATGCCATCCGCATAGGTAACCTTGAACAGGAAGCTGGTTGCCGTGTTATAGCGGTCCTTGACCAACGGCTGACCGTCTCGAAAGTCGACCGGATGCTCCACCTTCAGCGGCTCGATTTTCAAGGGTCCAGTTTCCGTCTTGTCCATGGCCCAAGTTGCAATATCGACGTGGTGAGCGCCCCAATCGGTTAGCTTGCCGCCTGAGTATTCGTACCACCAGCGAAATTCATAATGACAGCGCGACCAGGATTTTGTTTCATTGGGTGCGCCGGCCAAGTAACGGTAATCGCTTTCGGGTGCCGGTCCCAACCACT
>JANSWS010000581.1 GCA_024743355.1 bacterium | reverse complement strand
CGGTTCTGATTCAGACAGTCAACAACGGCTTGGGAATCATCAACGCGGATCCCTATCTCTATCCCATTATCCTGAGTGCCATCATCTTTGCTTCGGTGGCCCTGGATGCAACCCGCGCCCGAATCGTGGACAAGCTCAACCGCAGACAGATCCGCGTGGCTCATCCCGCAGCAACCACTTAGTCAAAGACCTATCCGAAAACTGAAGAGAAAGCGCTACTTTCGCGGGAGCGAAAGGCGACTATCAGACACTTATGGATCGAACGTTACTAGAATGGATTCGATGCGTGCGAGACAAATGTTGGTTCCAATTCGGTGGTCCGGGGATTTGATGCGATGATGAAACTACTAAGTTCCTTCCACTTACCGTGCCCCATGCGTTTCGGACTCGCGTTGGCAGCAGCGGCCTTAAGCGCGGTGTCTTTGCTGATCGTCGATGGTTCCGAAAAGGCCAGGGCGCAAGAGGAAAGCCCCAAGACCGGTGACGCGGTTCAAGAGCGCGTATACTCGGGGCCACAGCCGGGTGAAGAGATCAAGCCGTTCAAGGTATATCAGATCCAAGATGGTGATTCGCAAGAGCTGGAAATTATCTTTGAGGCCGACGACCGTATCAGGCTGATCTGCTTCGTGCATCGGCTCAGCGATGATGATAGGATTCTGTTCGGCCTGGGGTTGGTCGATTTCTACGCTTTAAGGCACGATGATCTGACGAGCCACATTGTGCTGCTCTCCGATGATCGGGAGACAATGCTGAAGATGCTCCAAGGTTGGTCGCGGGGCAACTTGTTCCCCAAGTCATTACTAGGCGTGTCCGTTGACGGGGCTGAAGGTCCGGGTGCCTATGGCCTGAATCGCAACGTGGCCATGACAGTTTTGGTTGCCAAGGGAAACAAGGTCGTCAAGAACCTGGTGTTTAATGCCCCCAACGGCTACGATCTCGAAACGATAATGAAGGCCGTTGCCACCACGCTCGGCAAGGAACAGCCGACGCTAACGGAGGTTCAGCAGGAGCTCCGAGCTGAACGTCAGCGACAGGCGGAGGAAAGACTCAAGGCCAGTCCCGTTTTCCAACTCGCGCCCAATGAACAACTGGGGCGAATCATGTTCGGCATGGTCAATGCGCGGGGCAATCCGTCGCAGAACGCTCAACGACTGAGCCAACAGCTTACGGAATGGGCAGGCGACAGCCAGGAACGTCAGTCAGAACTCCAAAAGTATTGCCAAGCTGTATTGGCTGGCGACTTCAGCCTCAACCGATACTCTCGAGCTGCCCTGCAAGAACTGGCCGAAGATTAGGATACTGAATGCATTTTTGAACGCTGGATTCCGAAGCAATCGAGTCGCTTTAGCGATCTAGTAGACAATCGTGAATGATCCATCCTCGTTGGCATAAGCAGCCGCAAAACTCCAGGTCTCGAGGCCTTTGGCACGTCCATTTGCGCGTCGTATGGGGCTTCCCGTGCGATCGAACAATTGCCAGGCAATATCGCCTCCATTATTCCAACTGGTGCCTTCCGTCCAAACCAGCAACATCTGGCCTTTGTTGTTGATTGCCAGGCGTGGGTGCTTGTGAGGCGACCTGCCGCCCAACGATGTCCAGGGACGTCCTCTTTTCGATTCGGGTGCCGATTCGCTCAGACCTAGCAATTGAATGCATTCGTCGTTCTCCCAAGCGGCGAAGATTTCCTTGGGTGTGGAACATATATCCGACGTGCTCATGACGCAAATGGCGGCCTTCCAGCGACCAAGCAAACGACTCTCATATTTCTGTTGCGACGGATCTTCGGTCAACACGTGCATGTCACGATGGACCTTGTCGGTGGCCGTTCGATACATGACCCACAGCCGACCATCGGAGCTGCAAAACGCATGCAGCCCACAGCATCCGCATGCCCCTGTGTCATCCTCGTTCGCCCGAGTCTCGGCGGAAAACGTTTGTCCCCCATCTTCGGACTTGGCCACCCATACGGCTCTATCAGCTTCTTCTGCACCCGTTTGTTGGATCGAGTTTGCATGCCACACAACGTAAACGAGCCCTTGTGGATCCGCAGCAACAGATCCTCCCCCGTCCAACGCATAAGTGTGTGTCATCAGATTTCTTTGTTCTTCGAAAGCATCTCCCGTTTCATTCATGCGTGAGTAGAGCATCGGAGCGCTGAAACGATAGGGACTGTCTGTCGGAAGCCCGGGGTGGGCAATTCCTTTCGGTTTGGCCTGGCCCGAACCATTCCACGCAACGTGAACACGATCCGATTTCCCGAGCGCCATTTGTGCTCCCCGAATCGTGCCGGTGGCAACTGCGCTCCCAATCTGACTGTTGACACGAATTGGCTGAGTCCACTCCAGGGACTCAGCATCCGTCAAGCGACAATAGTAGAGATCACCGGCTTCAGGTGCTCCGCGGAAGTAGATGAGGTGTATTTCGCCCTCTGTCCCAACTTCGATCTGCGGTTGTAAACCTTGATCTGGCACTCTCGCCACACGAACTTGGGGAATATCTTCGGCCAGAGTAGCGGAGATGAAGGCAGCTAGGATCAGCAATACGATGGGCGGATTCATTTTCATAAGCCGACTCCCATTTGGCGGCAGATATGCGGGACAAAGTACCGTAGGATAAAACGAAACGCTCCTGGCGACCATCTTATAATGAAGGTTCCATCCGCATGCCTTACTTTTTTCTTGATAGAGGCTCGGTTATTCTCAAAGGTTGCTTGGGGTCGGATAGTCCGGCGAGTTCGTTCAATGCAGAGAGAAAAAAAGTGAGTTCTGCTTCGAGATACGTTCCGCATTATACGTTGGAAGACTTTCGCCGCTGGGAAGGTGATTGGGAGCTGATCGACGGGGTTGCGATTTCCATGACGCCATCGCCCTTTGGTCCCCATGAGCGTGTCATTTCTCGATTGGCATTTCAGTTCCAGTCGCAACTGAGCCAGGAAAACTGTCCCTGCATGGTCTACACCAACCTGGATTGGATTGTTAGCACAGATACAGTGATCCGCCCTGACTTGATGCTCGTTTGCGGTGCTCAGCCTGAGCGACATCTGGAGCGGCCACCGGCAGTCATGGCAGCGGTGCTTTCGGATACCACGCGGGAGCGCGATCAGACGATCAAGCGTTCGATATGTCATGACAATCAAGTCAACCACTACTTGATCATCGACCCCGATGCTCGTACCGTCGAACATGTCAGCGCGGGGGCAGCGGAGCAGCTTGTTGCGGGCCAGACTCTGAAAATTCATCTGCAGGAATGCGGCCTTTCCGTCGAATTCGAAGTGGCAGGCTTGTTTGACTAACTGGACAGCGCCACTTTGCGACCGATGGTAACTCGACGAGTAAGCGAGGGAACCAGTAAGGGAAAATCCCTCGCTAACGCTTTCTGAAGTTGCGCAAAATCCAAGTTACTCTCCCGCTCTTGCGGGAGAGTCTGGCCCGGGCACACGCGAAGCGGGTCGGGGCCCGGAGAGGGTCAGTTCTCCCCCTCACCGGCCGTCCCGACCAGTCGGGATCCGACTCTCCCCGGAGTGGCTCGTTGTACCACACAAGCTTTTGCTTTGCAGTCATTTCAGACCCGTGATCAAGAGTGCATCGACTGGACTTTCGTTTTCCCCTGCATAGGATTGCG
>JANSWS010000592.1 GCA_024743355.1 bacterium | reverse complement strand
GCTTCGGCAACCGCTTCCGCAATCACAGCCGCCTGCAAGGGGGCGAATGCATGTCCTCTCATCATCGGCGGCGAAGCCGCCCGCTCACGATCCGACGCTGCATCGGTGGCGGAAGCATGTTCTTCACTGGTTGTTCGTTCGGCATGATCTCCGCCAAACCATGCGGCACTCATCGCTTTCTGCGGTTGTTTCACGCCATCCAGAATGTCGGCGATCGACGAACCTTCGATGAATTGCATCGCGTAATAATCAACCTGACTCTCTGTACCAACCGCATAGATCTGAACGATGTTGGGATGCTGCAGGCTGGCCGCCGCGCGGGCTTCCAACTGAAACCGCTGCCGATTGATAGGATCAATCGCGGCGCTGGCGGCCAATACTTTCAACGCAACCTTCCGGTCGAGTGAAATCTGATGGGCTTGAAAAACGAGGCCCATACCGCCGCGGCCGATAATCCCTTCTAACTTGAAATCCCCCAACTGAGATAAGTTCGAAAGAGGCTGAGCATCCTCGGAAGCTTTACTAGCCAGATGAAGCCCACGCACGGCAGACAACAACCCTGAAACTTCTGCGGATACTTCGGGAAACTGCTTCAAGAATGCCTCCGGTTGCAGTTCCGGATCTGCCTCTAAACGCCGCAGGTAAAGATCAAGCAGTTCATGGGACGATTGTCTTTCGACTTTGTCTGAAACCGTCTTCTCAACATTCGACCGCATCGGTTAGCTCCCCTGCCTCCACCCGCCTGGAGGCTTAACCGTCAGGCGTCAGCGCGTTTGTCCGGCGAAATCAGCCTGCGTTTCCCCACACCTTCCCGCGAACATCCATGATATTCATTTCACAGCAGCTTTGCGTGCCGAGCCTTGCGGGCACAAACACTCACTGCACTCACTGCACTGACGCCCGCACATTTTGCTCTATATACAGCCGCGTGGGCTGCGAACAGCGGAAAACTCTTGCGGCGCTTAGACTACTGGCCATCGGGATGCGCCAGGACTCAGCTTATCAAGGCAACTTAAGAAAATCCAATTTCTGGCTCTCCCCGGGGCAGCATTCGGGTGCTTAGGGCTTCACATCTCCGTCTTCGCTTGGAGTAGCTTTTTGGCTAGTCAGATTGGGAACCAGACTCGGATCGTAGGTCGAGCCGGCAGAAACCTGAACCATGGTGATGCGGACCTTGGTGGGAAAGAAATTTTCGTGGTCTTTACGCTTGTGAGCATGTCCTTGGCCACCACTGTCATCCTTGATAACCAGATCCATTTGCTTGATGCCTTTTGACCAGATGATGGATTCGTTCTCCCAAAAAGAAGTCATCGCGATATCGCGTTCGTAGACTCCCGACTCCCGGTAGATTCCGGTTCCGGTACACCCATAGCCATTCTTTTGCCCTTGGTTGGGGATGTAGCACAGGGTCCAGGTGGTTGGTGCGCCGCCGGGCGGCTTTTCCAACACCTCCAATCGAACATGCACCGTACCGTTGCGGTAATCAACTGGAGAGGTCCAGTCTGTGGGCCGATCGGGGTTCAGCAAGGGATCTTTGACATAGAAATGGGACTTACTGGGTTTCGAATTATCGGCGTCTTGCTTGGTATAGGTAAACGTTACGTCAAACAGAACAAACTGTTCGGCTCTTGCTTCCAGGGATGGCACGCTCGCCAAGCAGGCCCAGGTTAAAGGTAACAGTCGCAATCGCGCAGAGCTCATTCGAAACTTACTCATCATATTTGTGCCCTCCCCATTTTGAAATCGAAGCTTCGCCTTCCAGGCAGGCTGTCCATCCTGCTGTTTTCGAACAGCAAATCTGTACTTAAGCGTTCAAGTGTAACGCGCCGTGAGCTGCTTTGAGTGCATCGGAGAACAAAGTCGAGCCCGAACGCTTCGGGTCAGCCTGCTCTGCTTGCTGGCGATCTCATTATCTCTCTGGATTGGCTGCCGATCGAAGCAAAGGCGAGCACCTCTACAGAGCTATATTTTGGAAACCATGAGGCTCGGCTGCTATCATCGACAGAGCTAACCTCTCCTAGTCTTCAGCGCAAAGGACTTTCCATGAATTTCCAAAAGGCACGATCCCATTGGTGTTACACGAGTGCTTTCAGTACGGCGCTATTGGCAAGTGTCTGGCTACAGCTTACCACGCCCCTGCTGGGTCAGACTGCCGAGCAATTTCAGCAGAACAGTCAGGAACTGGACTTTTCCAGCTTGGGTACGAGACTTTTGCCGCCGGGCCTCACCGAGGCAACCGACCTGGCCACTGTGAAAGCACTCCGCGCTAAGACGGCTGAGCAAACAGTCGCTGCTCTGCAAGCTCGGTACGAGTCCGGCTTGGACAACATTAACTTCTTGCTGAATGCTCAAATCAGTTTGGCGCTTGCCCAGCTCGACACTACCGATGACCGAGAGCAACAACTCAAGTTCATCCAAGCGGGTCTGAATGCTTCGATTCTCACTTGGCAGCGCATCAAGGAACTGCAGAATGTCGGTGCGCGCGGGGGAGACGCCGCGGCGGAGGCTCAAGCTCGTGCGGAGGTCTACCGGTTCTATGTTTGGTGGCACAAATGGAAAGCCGGTGAAGATATTTTCCTGACTTTGATTCCGGGAACGCCGAGCAATAATGTTACCCCAGTAGTTTCTGACACGACGCACACCATCGCAAGCCAAACAACTGTTTACATCTGCCCACGCATCCCCCTCTGCAATCCGAACCCTTGCTGCCAAAGACGCTATTGAACTTTGGCGAGAGCCGACCGCAAGGCACGCATTGAAAGGGCAAGATCAGGCAAGTAAGATCGAGTTGACTGTCCCATTTGAGCTGTACGAATCCCAGGCAATAAAGTGGAGCAATAACATGAGCCAAGCCCGCGACTTCACCATCAGTAATGCATGGAAGCAAAGTAAGAAGAGGCTCCAAGGTCCGAATGAAATCTCTGAGGGTTTTGGCTACTTCGTCGCGGATATCATCAGCTGGTTTGTCGCAGGCCAGCTGGCTTCGACGTCGCTCAGTTTCTTTGTTCCGTTGGAACCATGGCAAATCGTATTTCTCGGATTCACTCTGGGCTACATCACCTTTCTATTCATTCGGCGGTGGAAGCCCTGATCTTGCATGGTTGCGAGGTCAAATGCCAGAGTCAGCCAAATCGGCACTTCAGTGCGGAACGCAAGGCAGGATTTAGCCTGGGACTACAGCTAATGGAGCTCGATCACTGCCTTTACGGTGAACCACCTAAATGCTGCGACTCGCACGCAGTCGGAGATCCGTTGGCAAATCGGCGCTCACCATCATGTCTATTCCTGTCGTCGCTTCGCGACTGGCATTTCTGATGCTGGCCGTTCCTTGGGCTAAAGCCCAAGGCTAATGCCTGACGCGACAAGCAATGTTGTAAAAAACCCCGACTAGCGGGGCTTAGTACAAAAGGGTTTTGGGGTACCTTGTATACGAGTCGGACTTCGTCTCGATGGATCTCTATACGGTCGACCAGCAACTTCAGCAGGTCGCG
>JANSWS010000418.1 GCA_024743355.1 bacterium | reverse complement strand
GGAAGCAATCGCAGACCGACGGACTGAAATATGGATGACAGGAAAATAAAAAGTGCGGAACTCCGTTGCTCGGCCATTCGATCGGACGCCTATTGGCCGAAGCACATCAATTGGCCATCCAGCGTCGACAGAAAGAGTCTTCCGTTGGCGGCAATCAGTCCATCCCAAACCGGGAGCGCATCCAACTGAATCCGTTCCTGGACCGATCCATCCAAGGCGTTGACGATCAGCAAGCGTCCCCCTTGTTCACCTTCCAGTACCGCATCCTGTTCCGCCAGCAGTGTTTGGACTTGCGGATCATTTTCGCTCAGTCCCTGAAATGTCTGTTCTTCATCGATGATGTCAGGCGGGCCGGCAATCATCAGTCGTGAGCCCGCCAGAGCCATGGCTCGGACGTAGATGGGAACATCATTCGCCCATTTGGGTCGGATCAATGAGTTGCCTTGATTCTGCTGGTTGCCGCTTGTCTTGGCGTTTCCAGCAAACTGCAGCGCCTGTCCGAATTTGCCCTCCACCACCTTGGCATTCTCGACCGTCCCGTTGTTTCGATGCAAGGAATGGTCGCGTGCGGAACCATCGTCAAAGCTGGCCGCCAACACGGCGGTATCTCCCAGTTCACCATGGTCTTGGAACCTTTTCGCAATCTGCTCATCGGTAAAGGCTTGGAAGTACAATCGCGGTTCGTCCACGATGCCCGTCAGAGTATTCGGGGACTGATAATCACCGACTGCGGTGCCTGCGTCGGAGCCAACTTCCAACCCCTGGGCGGGATCTTTCGGAATCAAGCCCTTGGCCGTGCCTTCAGCAACACGCTCGCCGTCGACGTACAACAGCATCTGTTTGTCTTCGGTCAATACTCCAGCCACATGGTGCCAACCTCCGATTAACCTCTTTCCTCCACTGATCTCGACCAGTTCCGAATCGACCCGCACGGAGAAGGTCGCCTTTCCCTGGCTCAGGCTGAGGGCGAAACCGTGGGTTGGTCCACCGCGGGCCATCACGACGCCGTTGGGCTTGGTAGCAGTCAACCAGGCTTCGGCCGTCAGCGGCTTGTTCGTGGGATCCAAACTTGGCGACTTCGGAAACTGTGCGTAAGCACCTCCGGAACTGCCACCCTTGCCGACGAAATCCTCTGGGATCTCCGGAGGATTTGGCTCGGCAGCAAACAGCTGGTGCTCTAAAGTGGTGGTCCAGCGCAGGTATTCTGGTTTGCGACCATATCCGAAAACGTAGCCGTTTCCATTGACCAGCAGCCGCCCCGAGGGAGCGAATCGGCCGGCCTGATAGTAGCCGCCGTGACCGCCGGCGAAACTTTGGCCTAACACCCAGTACGAACGATGGAACCACGTATCATCCAAAAAGCCCATGGGAGCGAAGATGTGTGCGTCAGGTCCACGCTGCTTGACCACTTGCCCCACGAACTCGCCCGAGTTTGGGCCAATCTCAAGTCGATTGCCCTCCAGATCAAACTTTTGCGACTTCATGAAGATATGGCGACCGTCACAGGACAGGATATCCGGAAGGCCCACCGGCATTTGCAAAATCTGCAGCTTCTCCTGGAGGTTATTGCCGGTTTCTGGATTCGTTTCATCCATGATGGTTTCGGACAACTTCTGTCCACTGGCCAGATCGAGTCGCAGCAGCCGCAGGCCGCCATCCAGAAAATTCGACCGCCCCGCGACACAGTAGACCTGGTTGTTGTGAACCAGAACACTTCCGTGCACCGGCCAGAGCGATTCGATTTGCTCATAGGCCATGGTCCGCCGATCCATGGGAGCCGCGCGGTAACGCCAGATGAGGCTTCCGTCCGTGGCCCGCAAACAATAAACCCAGCCATCCGCCCCGCCAAACACGACACGTCCGGATTCAATGCTGGGAGGCGAGTCGATTCTGGCGCCCGCTGTGAAGTGCCACTTCGGGCCGCCGGTAACTTCATCCAGTGCGTACAGCGTGTGAGCATCCGTTCTGGCGACGAACACCAAGCCTCCAGCTACCACGGGAGCGGTCAAACGTCCGCCCAACGGTATCGACCATTGCGACTTCAGTTGTCCATCAACAGCACTGGAAGCGTTTCCACTTCGATTGGCGTCATGCCGATAGGTCGGCCAATCGCCTTGGCTGACAGTAAACTCACCCAGCTCTTCATCAAATGCCGGTCCCCGCTCAAGCCTTCCTTCTTCTGCTACCTCGGCAGGCACAGGGCGGGTAGGAGCCGCGGGTGCCAGTGCGTTGAAACCGAATAGCTTCGCTTCCGGATAGCAAGCGCAATTGTGAGGCGGTGCGTAGGTCAATCCATTGCATGGCATGACACCGTAGAGACAGCCACCTCGCACCCAATGGTGAATATCCCAATGCTCTTCATTCGGATCCACAAACTCGATTCCCGTGCGGGAAGGCATGAGAAAGTTATTGGTGGCCTTGGCAATGTAGCAGCGGTGGTGGAACCAATAGGTATCCACATCCGGCGGGAACTCCTTTTTGACTTCACCGGTTTTTGGATCGCGGCCGGTAAACACCCCCGTGTCCTTTCCGGAGGTCGTTGGGGCGCACCATACCAGTCCCTTCATGACCATCAAATCCTGAGGCGATTGATAGCCCGAATTGGGATGCTCCGCGGTCCACAGCTGCGCGCCGGTGCCGGTATCGAAACTGGCCATCTGACCATCGCCGCCCGCGTACAGCACCACATCGTTGTGCACGACCAACCGCGGCCCGAAATTGAAGGTGAACGACTCGCGGCGAGTGACGTCGCTGGTCTCCCAAACTTGCTCGCCCGAGCGCTGATCGACGGCTACGATCTTTTGACCATCGTGAAAATAGACGCGGTCTTGATCGGCGGCCAGAGTCAACGGCGCGATCTTTGTCTGCTTGGCCCACAGAGCTTCGCCGGTCTCAGCCTGAAATGCCATCAGCACCCTGGGCTCTTCGTTCCAAAATAACTTACGCACTTCTGCCTGGTCACCCACCCGCCCATTCATAGGCAGGTAGTCAGCCAATTCGGCTTGACCCTTGCGGACGACCATAAACAGCAAGTCACCGACGTGAACAATTTCTTCGGTCGCCTCCGAATCCTGATAGGTCAATAAGGTCTCGCCGGTAGTCGCATCGAGTGCCGTGGCAGGCGCGTCGTAACCCAGCGTCACGTAAATTCGCTCGGGCGACGCGACCAGTCGTCGCGACAATTGCGTGGGACCACTCTTGAGCGGCCACATATGACTTTGCCAGGTTGGTATGTCTCGCTTCCAGAGCACGCTACCGTTAAAGGCATCGCGGGCAATCAGCTTCCATTTGGGAGGCAATTGAATGGAAATTCGGCTTCCCTCATCCATGATGTAGAACATCTTGCCACCCGACGACACCAGCGCGCTCATGCTGGCCATACGGTCGTGATGGCGCGACCAGCGTGGACTGCCCACCCACTGCAAATGCCTGGGAGGCCCCACCACATCGTCGTCCGCCACGGCATTTCCAGAAGGACCATGCAAATAGTGAGTCCATTCATCGATTTCCTCTGGGACCGGCTTAACCGTCTTTTGCCAGCTCCCATCGGAGGCTCGGATCATGGCAACTCCATTGGGAACCAAAACCCGTAAGACCTCGTCCATGGGTACTTCGCCCAGGTCCTCAGCCACCAATAAGTTGACCAAATTGTCCACGTAGGGCAGGCTCTCCCCGGCAAATTCCACTACCGAGAGATCCCCATACTTGTCATCCTGCACCCAACGTTCTCTCAGCTTGCGAACTCGCTCCGCGTCCGCTTCCAGTGCATGCACCTGAACCGAATCTCTGACACGCATGGCCTCGGTGAAACGCCCATCGCCAGCTCCAAGATGCACGAATAATCCCGCGTGCACGCCAGAAGACTCAACCAGCTCTTGAGCATCTTGTGCGACGTCCGCCAGGCCGGGAACGCCAGTAAGGACTAGAAGGCACGCAAGTAATCGACAAACCATTCTCGAACAGCGATGCAACATGGCAATATCTCCGCAGCGTGTCGCGGCAAATGGGGTTGTGAAAACGCGGATCGCGTTTTGGGAAGTCTGAAGGTTTCTAAGGCATTAGCAGGGCGTGGCTAAGTCCGCTTGCGCGGAAAACGCGGTCCGCGAGATGCGGCTTGCAGTATAGCACAACCGAAGGCCACCTCCCCAAGTCTCGAGGTTAATATATCGCTAGACGGGACATGTGCCGGTAACCGTCGGGCAGTAGCATCCCCCACTTCCATGCGACCCGCCTATTGGCTAACAAACTGCATAGCAGGCCTTGCTTCCCTTCGAATTGCCGTGGAGTCGATTTTTGAATAGCCCTACCTCTTCCGTTCATTTCTCCAGCTCGGAGATCGAAGCTGCTCAGCGCCTCAAGGCTCTCGGACTGCCTTGGGAACCAACGCCCGGACACTATGTCTTGGATCAGTGCGATTTGATCGAATGCGATTCGCCTTTCCAGGGGCGGGTGTTCTTTATTTTGGACTTGAAGCATTTCTTGCGTCGATCCGGGACGCTCGAGCGTCTTAAGCAAGGCATGTGTTGGCTTCCCACTTGGGAACAAGCCCGCGCCATCTTGGCGGACATGAACGTAGCCTCAAGCGAGATTGCCCGTCACATCCACGAGAGCGATGCAATAAGTAAGGCCTGTGAAAGACTAGAGCTTTATCATTTGATCGAGCAACAACTACAAGCTCCACCAGTGCGCTAGCCGCCTGCAGAGCAACAGCAACGTATTGGCGTTTCCGCACAAGCTCTCAAATACGCTAAACTTGGTCCGGCAACGGAGCTTCCCTTGATTAGTTCAGATTGTCGCAAGAAGTCGAGGCACACGCGGTTAATCATGATTCAGATGCACGCTTCCCTTAATTCGTTGGCTACCCACATATCTCACCTGGTATGCGGCCTATGCTTGGGCTCTTGCGTGTTGGCTCAACAGCCCGCCGGCATTTCAACCGGGGTCGACTGGAAAGATGCCGCTTTGGCCCAGCGTTGCGAAAAACTGCTGGCCAATTCCCTCGTTGATTTCTACCTGCCAAATTGCGTCGATGCGGAGCAGGGCGGATACCTCGAGGTTTTGGATGATCAGGGGAACTTCACCGGTAGCGACAAGTTTCTGACACTTCAAGCACGCCAGTTGTGGTTCTTCAGTCTGCTAGCCCAGCGGGGGATTCAAACCGAAGCGTCTTTGGCGGCTGCCAAGCAAGGATATGATTTCTTGTGCCGCAAGTTTTACGACATCAACCACGGCGGCTACTTTGCCAAGACCTCGCGTGATGGCCAACCCGTGGATCGCCGCAAACACGTGTATCCCAACGCATTCGTGATCTATGCTTTCGTCGAATATTTTCGCGCCAGTCAAGACGACGAGGCCTTGCTCCGAGCGAAGCAGCTGTTCGAAACCCTGGAAATTCATTGTTACGACCACGAGTTTGGCGGCTACCGAGAATTCTTCTACGAGAATTGGCAGCCCATCGTAGATCCAACGGAATCGGGATACATCGGCGCCATCAATACGAAGACCTACAACTCCCACCTGCATCTCTTGGAAGCGTTCACACAGCTCTACCTGGAAACTCAGGATGAATTGGTTGCCAGCCGCTTGCGTGAATTGATTCTGATCAACAGCCTGACAGTGAAGCATCCCGATTACGCATGTAATATCGATGGATGGAACAACGATTGGAGCATGATTGAGTCGGATCGCAATCTTCGCGCCAGCTATGGACACGATGTGGAGTGCGCGTGGTTGGTTCTAGCGGCCGCCGACGCCCTTGGCTGGCAGAGTGCCATGCTCCGCAGCTGGGCCAAGAGCACTTGCGATCACGCAATTCGCTATGGATACGATTCGAAGCACGGCGGATTCTTTTACACCGGACCCTTGGGCAAGAACAGCGATGACCGCAAGAAAGAATGGTGGACACAAACCGAGGCTCTAGTTGCCATGGCCACCATGTATGAGATGACGGGGGATCGTCGCTACCAGGAGATCTTCACGAAGACCTTCGACTTCATTGAAGAATATCAGGTTGCCCCTCAAGGAGGCTGGTGGGCTACTGTCAACGAAGACGGTTCCTTGGGAGGGAATCGATCTCGCACCAGCATGTGGCAGGGCGCCTATCACAACGGTAGAGCACTGATTCTGTGCGGACAATTGCTCCAACCCTAGCGACCAGTAGGTCCCACACGTGCCGAAGTAAGCCCTGAAGCTCTGGCGACATGCCAAGCGGATGCGATTCAATTTTCCTGCCAGCTATTTTCCTGGCTGCCTTTCTTTGTCGTGCGGAAGAAGATCGCTTAAGGAACGTTTTCGGTGGCCGATGCTCCACAATCATGCCATCCGTAATGCGACGAACCACCCGGCAGGCGGTACGTACAGTAGGTCCCACTTGCCGAGTGGCGACCTGAACGACCGGCAAAGCAAAATCGAAGGAATCGTTGGTGCCGAACGGGTGCTCGCGTTATTGAATCCTCGGCGGTTGACTCCGGCTTGATGAGACGGACCCAGTGAGCATTTTGGCAAATGTTTTGGTAGCCGGTTATCGATTATCAAGCAGTCTATAGTGCGACGAACCACCCGGCAGGCGGTACGTACATTACGTCCACTTGCCGAGTGGCGACCTGAACGTGCCGAAGTAAGCCCTGAAGCTCTGGCGACATGCCAAGCGGATGCGATTCCATTTTTCTGCCAACAATTTTCCTGCCTGCCATTCTGTGTCGTATGGAGGAAGATCGCTTAAGGAACGTTTT
>JANSWS010000382.1 GCA_024743355.1 bacterium | reverse complement strand
TTGCGTCCGACACATTCTCGCCGTTCAGCATGACCTGATCACCGCTGAGTTCAATTCGCAGATTGGCGGCCAACTCTGCAATCGTCGATGCACTGGAGTCCAGGCTGCCATCGCGTAGGGCCGCTAGAGTGACACAGCGATAGAGCGCACCTGTGTCCAAAAATTCAAAACCGAGTTTTTCAGCGAGTCGCTTGGCGACAGAGCTTTTTCCGGCTCCGGCGGGGCCGTCAATCGTAATCACAGTCGGAATACGGATGTCAGATGATTTGTCGCTGGAAACGGCATTCACGGCACAAGGAGCCTAGACTGATGTCGATCTGCGGGCATGACCTGCGATTTTCGAAGATATTCTAGGAAGCACTATTTTGTGGAAGACTGTTCCGCCGCAAATCCGAAAGCGGCTCCTACCAGCAAGCCGCCGAGATGACATAGGTCGGCAAGCCGCCAACCTGGAACTGCGCCGGACAATCCGACCACAATGAGTCCTACCAGAATAACCACATACGGAAAAGGGATACTTATTCCGTGGGAGGGATTGATCGAGGTACGTACCCAGACGTACGCAAAGAGACCGTATAGAACTCCTGATATGCCGCCGAAGAGATGGCTTCCGTGCATCCATTCGGGAGATAGCCCCTGCAGCAGGTTGGGCAAGACTGCCATCGCCAACACCATGACGGCATATCTTGGGGTGCCAATCCAGCGTTCCACCATGCGGCCAAAATGAAAGAACATGAACATGTTCATGGCCAGATGCAGGATGCCCAAATGCAGGAAAATAGGCGTAATGGCTCTCCAGACTTGCCCCTTCATAAGGCTGGCGGCAGGGTTGCCTCCTGACTCGCGGTAGTCTTCGGCGCCGACAAAGGAAAGCTGCTCGAGAATCTGTCTGCCAATTCCGTTGCCTGGTCCGGGCGAGGAGAAATTGGTTAGCAAGCCAACCAAGATGCACAGCACAAACAGCGTCAGCGTCAGGGGGGGCAGTTTGCCGCCGCTGGTCAAACTCCGCTGGTTGGATTCAATGCGTCTTACGTTCTTCGAGGCTTCGCGACGGGCTCGTTCCTTCTGACCGAGAATTTTCTTGGCCGCCGACACCGCGGCCGTATACCGCGGGTCGTTGCGATTGGCCTCAAACTGCTGTAATTCGTCGCGAGCAGCATCCAGTTGGTCTTCGTTACGTATCCACAGCTCCCACTGATCGCTTTCCGATCGGGCCAGCTCGATATGCGTATCGATTTCTTTCGTAAGCAAGTAGGCCACAAATTTCTCTGCGGCCGCCTGCCCTTCAATTTCACCTAAAAAACGCATGAGGTCTCGATCTGCGAGGAATCAGGAGTTGGGAGCTGCCAAATAATAATCGATGAGCCGTGATTGCGCGAGCCCCGTAGTCGCGGAAAGCGGATGGCTAAGCCCTCGATTCGACCCATTCCTGCATGATTTGAGGCAAGCGATTGTTCAATTGCCCACGCGTCAAAACCGGGTTGAAGCCGGAGGCGGAAGCCGCTTCCAGCCGCCCCGTATGCACATGAGAGCCGAAGGCCGCAAGGATGACGCCAGGCAGTACCGAGGACAGGTGTTCCGCTGTCTCCCCAAGCATTTCCGCGGAAATCGCGCTCAGGTCAACCAACACAGCGACGACCTCCGACGGTTCGAGTGCTTCCAGTTTGCTGTCTTCGACGTGCGAAATAACCAATAGCTGTTGGTGTAAACGCTTGGCGGCCGATTGGACCACAGGAACAAAGAACAAGTCCTTGCTTAATAGTACGATCATGACGACTCTCCAAATTTGGCATTTCTCTTGGCCAACAGAATTCCTAGAGACACGCTGGCTCCCAGTGCCCCGAGCGGCCACCAGGCACTGCTGGCCGTGAAATGTGCGCCGGTCCAATCCATGGCAATTCCGATTAGCGGTGCCAGGAGCATGGTGGCAATCCGCTGCGTCTGGCTTTCAATGGACAAAATGGTCGCACCAAAAGTGGAATCCGCACGCTCGTCAATTCTCCCGATCAAAATCGGCCGCCAAACGTTTTGCAGGATAATCAGTCCGGAAAAGGCGGCTACGACCACGCCGGTGACATTCAGCAAACTGCCGATTATCACGCAGCCGTAGAGCATTGCCGTGACAGCCCAGACTCGTCTGGCTGCCGCGTCCCCGGATCCGCAGCGATCCACGAGCATATGCGCATTTCTACTGGCCCGCGCACTCAACAAGAATAAGATCGTATAGACGGCGGCGACAGTGCAAATCGTCGCGGGATCGGCCTGAGTTTGGTCTTGCAGCGCCGCATCCAGGTCGATGGCCTGCGTTTCGCGTTGGAACCAGTGCTTCAAAATGAAAATCAGAATCACCGGTTGCAGGTAGTCCTTAACACTATGGAAGACCCCTTCCCAGGCCACCGATTCCACGAGAAGTCGACGCAGCGACTGGTGGTTCCGAACGCTTGACCAGGCATTCAGCAGCGCATGACGAATTCCATAACCGGCGGTCGCCGCGATGGCCAGAATTTGGTTGCTAAGACAGCTGAGACTGTTTCGCTTCTCCGCACTGCGATTCGGAGATGAGTTGACTGGAGAGGAGTTGACGGGAGATGAGTTGACTGGGGAGGGTGGAAGCTTGACTTTGGAGAGCAGCTCGGGCGAATTCGCGGCAGGCCGCTTGGAGGCTGAGTACTCGCCTTCAAGCTGCGCGGGATAACTCCAGATGTTCAGCATGTTGAGCGCATTGGGAAAGGCAGCCAATAGAAACACGCTGCGATAGTCGCGGGTGATGAGTAGAAATACGGCGGCCAGCACGGCGCTCAGCGCCGAACCCAATTGGCTCCAACTGCGGGTCAGCCCATAAATCCGCGTTCGCTCCTGCTGTCTTCCCTGCAGCCGCAACCAGTGAAAGATCATCGCCTTGTGCGTGCCGGTGCGGAACGAGTCGCCGATGCCGAACAAGATCATGGCGAGTGCCAAGTAGCCAAATCTGTTGGCAAAGGCGAAGGTAACGAAGCTAAGAATGTAGGCTGCAAACGAAACCAGCATGCATCGTCTGCGTCCCCAAAAGTCCGCCAGGGCACCGGATGGGATTTCGAGTAGATTGAGCGTTAGCCAGCGGAATGCGTAAAGCATCCCAATCTGGAAGAAATCCAAATTCTTTGCCAGCAACGCCAGCATGAAGAACGGTTCAAAATAGCGCTGGTTCTTCAGAAAGCCGTACAAACAGAAGCGAAAAAGCAATGGGGCCTCATGCTAGGTGGACTTTTTCGTAACTCTCAGAGTTTTAATTTTTGGCGTTCAGACTTTTCAACCGTTGCGGCAGACGTGATCGAATCCGCGATTAAATCGCCTCCGGCCCGCGCAGTCCGTCACAGGTCATGGCAGCTTCGGTTGGCAAGACAAAGATCTTTCCGTCACCAATCGTTCCTTCGGAGCCGGTGCGGGCGACTTCCTGTAAGGTCTCGATGGCCTTTTCCAAATAGTCGTCGTTCACCCAGATCTCCAAAGACAACTTGCGAAGCATGTGGACTTTGTATTCGATACCGCGGTAGGTGGCGGTTTGACCTCGCTGCCTTCCATAGCCCTGTGCGTCACAAACAGTCATCCGTTCAATGCCAGCCCGGTATAGCGCCTCGCGCACGGCATGCAATTTGGTGGGTTGGATGATGGCCAGCAACAACTTCATCGAAGGGTTTCCTTTTGACAGGTGGCAGCCGAACTGAATTAGCGGACTCTGAAAGTGTGAATAGATGTAGGAACTGCGGACTCTAAATTCTAGCTATCGCATCAGCCCAGCCGGAATCGTTGTACTCGGTGATTCAGCGTGTCCAAAACATGCAGCCTTCTTTGACTATCCAGGTGCAAGGCCCAGGGACTCACTAGCTGTCCCGCCTCTTTGCCGGGGCTTCCCCAAATCTCAAGCGTTTGGCCGTCGCGGGTAAAACGTTGGATGCGATGATTTCCGTATTCGGCCACCAGCAGTGTGCCATCCGTATCAAAGTCAAAGCCATATGGATATTGCAGCTGTCCCGCCTCCGTGCCGGCTACGCCCCAACACTGAACAAGTTCGGGCGGTGAACGGCTGACGTCAAAAACCTGAAAGCGATGGTTGCAAGCATCCGCGACCCACAGCAATCCTTCTTTGTCCATCAATAGGCCCTGTGGTCTGGAAAACTCATTTGGCTGGCTACCTTGTGAACCCCAGCGGCGGATGAAGCGGCATTCCGAATCAAACTCCTGGATCTGGTCAATCTGTCCGTATTGGCCGACGAAATAGTGTCCGCGTGCATCTTGGACGACGTCCGTTACAAAATGAAATTGCCCGGGGCCATCGCCATGTTCGCCCCCTATGCCGCGTTGTTCTACAAGTTCGCCGTCCGGCCGGTAAAACAGCACGCGGAAATAATGTGTGTCCGCGACCAGCAGCAGATCATCGCGACTCCAGCCAAGTCCCGTGGGCTTGCCTTGTTTGATCTCAGGGGTTCTCCAGCCTCGCAGAAAATTTCCATCCGTGTCGAAGACCTGAATGCGTCCAGTCTTGTCGACGATGTACAACTCATCCCGCGGCGAAATCACCATGGCCCGCGGTTTGGAGAAACGGCCATCGGAAAGCCCCAGTCGCCCCCAAACCAAATCGGGACTTCTGTGGACGCCGGTCTGTGGTACGCAACCGGTACTCAGAGTCCCCGCCGCCAGGCCGAGTCCGCCGCCGATCCAACACGCGGTCTGTACAAACTGCCGACGACTCGATTTCACCTTACAACTGTCCCTGATGATCAACAATGAGAAGCCGCGACTGTCATGCGGAAGCTGAACTTAGTATAGTGGCAGGCTTGCATCGTTGTTAGCTCGGTCGGTACGCATGTACGGTCTGGCCGCAGAGCCTCATCGCAGAATTCAGTGGAAAAGCAATGGCCACATCGTTGGGTTGGGCAGACACGGAGGACAAACGCGATATCGTGCATATCGTCGTTCAGGCTTTGGTCGAAGGGAAGCTGGTCGTGTTGCCAACCGAGACCGCATACCACGTGGTCGCCAGTGGTCTCAACGAAGCGGCTCTGGAGCAATTGCAGAAGCTGCGGGAACAGGGGAAAGTCGCTAGCCCGGCTCTGCTGTTGAGGTCCTCCGGGGAGTCGATGGACTATTGTCCTGGAATGTCGCGTGTAGCCCGTCGTGCTGTCGGACGCGGTTGGCCAGGTCCCTTGGTGCTCGAATTGCCCATACATGCGGCGGGGGACGAAGAAGGAACGCAAGCAGTGGTGTCTGAGGAGCCGGCCGCCGATAGCTCCTTAACCTTGGCGAACCGACTCCCAGGGGTAGCCAAGTCGTTGGTGCTGAAGGAAGGCTTTCTAGCGCAGAGGGTCGTTCCACATGCGGTCGTAACCGAGGCCATGCGCCTGACTCCGGGACCGCTGATAGCGGCCGCTTGCGTCGATGAGCAAGCGGGCCCCTTGTCGCGACCCGAGGAGGTTGCCAGAAGCCTCGGCTCCAACGTGTCGATTCTGGTGGATGATGGTCAAACGCACTTTGGCGGATTTGCCACCCGCATCCGGGTCGTCGGCAATGAATGCGCGTTGATTACTCCTGGAGTCATCGAGGCCGATAAGCGGGAACGCCTATTTCATCTGGTGATCTTGCTGGTTTGCACGGGCAACACCTGTCGCAGCCCGATGGCGGAAGTGATGCTGAAATCACTTCTGGCCGAGAGTTTTCCCCAGCACTGTGGGCCGGGTGCGAACAAAGTGCACGTTGCCTCGGCGGGCTTGAGCGCGTTTCCAGGAGGCCCCGCTTCCGCTGAGGCCCAAAGCGTTATGGAAAGACGGCAGTTGAGCCTGAGAAATCATCAAAGTCGGGCTCTGACCGAACAGGCGCTTCGGTATGCGGATCTGGTGCTGACCATGACCCGCTCGCATCGAGCAGCCATTGTCGATCAGTTGCCTTCCATTGCCTCCAAAGTTCACGTTCTGAGCGGATCTTTGGACGACGTGTCGGATCCGTTTGGGGGAACTGAGACTATATATGACGCTTGTGCCAATCAAATAGAAGGTTACCTGCGAAATTGGGTTCACAGGATGGACGATTCGTGGTTTCCAGTCTGGCGATCCGAGTAAGCTAAGCGTAACTCTGCACTGCGTTTTAGCCAGACTCCTGAGCGTGCCCTATTCTGCACACTGGCCGTTGGGTTCGGCGAGCATGGCGATTGGGAAGCTACTCCTATCTTCGCTACAATCAAAGTTGAAGAGCAGGCGGGTTGGTTCGATGAAACCGGCTTCGTGCGGGCCACAGAAAGTATTCATTCGGGTTTCAAATGCGAGTTTCCATTGGCAGCGACCATCGTGGCGTGAGTATCAAGGCAAGAATCGTTGCGGCTCTCGAAGATATGGGCCATCTTGTCGACGATGTCGGTACCGACTGCGAACAGAGTGTGGACTACCCTGACTTTGCGCACTTGGTCTGCAAGGCGGTTCAACGCGGGGATTCGGACCGTGGTATTCTGATATGCGGAACCGGCATTGGGATGGCAATCGCGGCTAATAAATTCAGGGGAATTCGGGCTGCGAACTGTTTTGACGAGGTGATGGCGGAGCTTTCGCGTCGTCATAACAACGTCAATGTTCTGTGCTTGCCGGGGGACATGATCGGCGATCGACCCATCAAGGAACTGATCAAAGTTTGGTTATCCACGGAGTTCGAGTCGGGCAGACACCAGCGCCGCGTGGATAGGATTGCCGAAATCGAACGAATGGAAAGCAGCGACGTAAGCTGTGACGCTTCGGTTTCTGGACAGTTAGCCGATCAAAGCACGGAGCCTCATTAGTCGGACCATGGACTGTGAGAATGCCTGAGGATCATGCGGCTTCTGACGCCAATGGGTAGCCAAGTTTTCGCTTCTCTGGCAGTTTTGTTGAAGTAAACCGTTGAGCGCGTTCAGGATCTGTATAAAGTCGAAAGAGTCACCAAGAGTTGTTCTTCAGACCCGAGTCGGATTTCCGGTCGCAACTATTGGATCTTCAGGGAGACGCAGGTGGCGGGCGGAGTTAGTGCCCGGCTCACAAGCGGCTCCGCAGACCCGATCGCGTGAGATGCCGAAAGCTAGTGACGAAGTAGATTTGTTGCTTCACAACGCTCGTTTGCGTGATGAACTCGAACCCTATATCGACGAGTCCGTCTCGCTGGTTCATTTCCGGCAGATGAACTTGCACGAGGAAAATAGCTTCCTCGAATCCATGTTGGCTTGGGAGCGGGCTCCGGCTCTGCCCATCAGCTGCTGGTCACTTCCCGAACTTGTTCTGCCGCGGCCGGATTCTCTCGACGATGATCTGTTGAGCAGCCTGCTGTACGATACGATCGACCGGCTGTTTTCGGTGCGTGTGGTCTTGGAGATGACCGAACACCTGTCTGATCGGGAACTGTATACGGTTATCTACCGCGATATCTTACCCGCCTGTGAAAAGAAGGTTGATCTGCCCGGCAATTACCTTTGCTGGCGGTGCCTGGATGAGTCCGACACGGAAACCTGGCTGAGTTACTACGCGACCGAAGCCGAACGCC
>JANSWS010000302.1 GCA_024743355.1 bacterium | reverse complement strand
GGAGAGGCTGCAGAAACTGGTCGATTTGGCTGAAAACGAGGGTGTGCGGGTGGCTATGAAGAGCCAGATCGGGCGTCTGACCGAAGATCCTGATACGGTCAAAGTGCTGTGTGACAACGTTAACGGCTTAGGACTGACGTTGGATCCGAGCCATTATTTCTGCGGTCCGCACAGTCACAAGAATCTTGACAAGATCATGGAGTACGTCTTCCACGTGCATCTCCGCGATTCTAAGCAGGACCAGCTTCAAGTCCGCGTGGGACAAGGTGAAATTGATTATGCCAAGATCGTTTCGCAGTTGGGGCGGGTTGGCTATTCCCACGCACTCAGTATTCAAATGGAACCCATGAAGGATTTTGATCAGCGAGGTGAGTTGCGAAAGCTCCGGCTACTGCTCGAAACGCTGCTGTAAGATCCTTCCATCAATCACCGTCGCCTTTCGCTCCCGCCAAAGTAGCGGTTTCGGTGATTTGTAAATGCGGACAAAACGAGCGTCTAAGTCCTGCGAAATAAGTCTGGCATACGGCTCTTTCGCGAAAGCGAAAGGCGACTATCAGACACTCATTGATCGAACCTTGCTAAGCCGTTCTTCCCGGTTTGTTCCTAAAGCGAAAGTGAACACCTGGCCGCGGTCGTTTCTATAGCGAGCGGCACAGTCGCTGCGATCCGCAGAATAGGAACGGCATCATCTCGCGGGCCGTTTTGAATGTTCTTTTCTCCCCACTTGCGGTCGGATTTCTTGACCTAGGCTACGGTAGCTTTTCCGATTCACGGCATTCCGCTCAATCGAGCCATCTGCGTCTCTGTTCCGACATGTCTTGTTGGGCCCCTGCAGGCAGGCGGCGAGCTGCTCGGATATCGGTCACGAACGCTAATTTCATCAGCTACAGGAATCGTTGTCATGTCCCATTCGCGCAAAAGGGTGCTCGTTGATCAAAGCGTTCAGGGAGCCCTGGCAAAACGCATTTGTTTCCACTGGGTCGTCTTTTTCTTGCTCTCGCTGCTGTGCCTGTTCTCACTGGAGTATTTTCTGGGAGATCCCACGCTGACCCTGGGCGGACACCTGTCGGTTCTGTGGAACAAGTACGGGTTCTTTCTGTTGTTGATGGTAGCCATCATCCCAAGTTTCGTTTACGACACCCTAAAACTCAGCAATCGATTCGCTGGTCCGATGATTCGCATCAAGCAATCCATTCGCAAGTTGGCCGACGGGGAAGCTGTCAGCGAGCTGAAGTTCCGTGATGGCGATTTCTGGTGTGACGTTTCCGATGACTTCAATCGCATGGTGCAGCGTGTCAATCAGAATCAAGAAAATCCCGCATAGGTCTATGAGGCCAACACCGCGCTCTGCCCAATATCGCAAGGCTGCGGCCGTCGTCGAGTTGGCGATCTGTTTGCCAGTGATTGTCTTGCTGGGATTCGCCTCCTTGGAGGGTGCCAGCATGCTGTTTGTGCGTGAGGCAACCATTCAGGCGGCGTATGAAGCTGCCAAGACCACGGCCAAGGCCAGTGGCAATCAGGCTGCTGGTGCGCTGGTCGCTGAGGAAATCTTGGCGGCTCGCAAGTTAACAGCCTCGAGCATTAGTTTCAGCCCAGCTGACGTAGACAGTCTGCCTGCGGGTACGCCGTTTTCGGTGGAGGTTTCCGTACCTGGCGATTCGCGGAGTGTGACTGGGATCGGGCCATTCAAGGGGCTGAACATCCAAGCTCGATTGACCATGATCAAGGAATAATTCTGTGCGGTGTCGTCGAGTCGTTCTATTCGGCCTTGTTCGAATCCACAAAGCCTGTCCAGCGGTCCTGCAGCGAATACGGGACAAGCATGAAGGGCATGGGAGATAAGCATGTTGAGTGATTCTGCTAGATCGCGTTCTCAGACAAGACGCGGTGCAATGTTGATCTTGATTGCCGTGTGTTTGGTGCTCTTATTAGTCGGCGCAGTATTTAGCGTGGACATGGCCTACATGTTCATGGTGCGGGCGGAATTGCAGGCGGCCACGGATGCCGCAGCCCGAGCCGGATCGGAAGCACTGGCTAGAACCCAGGATCCCGCCGTAGCCAGGGCTGCAGCTATTGCCATTGCTGAACAGAATACCGTTGCCGGAGACGGTCTGAGCCTGGCTACCGAAGACGTTGAGCTGGGATCGGTGGTTCGCAATGCGTCTGGCCGCTTTGATTTCCTGCCCAACGTCAGCCCTCTAACTGCTGTGCGTGTGCATGGGCGTCGCGAATCGGGATCGCTTGATGGTCCGGTAGGACTATTCTTCGCTCCCATTGTCAAGACCTACCATTTCCAACCTGCGGAGGTAGCGACTGCTGCCGCCAGCGTTCGCGACGTGGCCCTGGTGCTGGATATTTCCGGCTCGATGGGCACCGCGCTGATGGCCGATGATGGCACCGCCTCGACCCGGCTCGCCGCACTCAAGCAAGCCGTGAATGTGTTTCTCGATGAGATAGCGGTCTCCAGTCCCGCGACTCGGGTATCACTGGTCTCCTATTCCGATGCTCCCACGAAACGCCAGGATTTGACTTCCGATTTTGAACTGATTCGAAGTACCACCAATTCCTTCAAATCCGGTGGCTGGACCGCTATTGGGAATGCCTTGAGCATGGGAAGCGATTCCTTGGTTAAGGACGCCAATGCCCGTAGCTACGCGGCCAAAACGGTGATTGTGATGACCGATGGCATTCACAACACAGGACCGAGCCCTGACGAGACCGTCGCGACCGCCATCGCTCGTGGGCAGCAGGTACATACGATTACTTTTAGTGCCGAGGCGGATCAGGCCTTGATGAAGACGGTGGCTGAAGCAACCGCCGGCGGCATTCATATTCACGCCGATGGGGCCGCTGATTTGGCATCGGCGTTTCGCGAAATCGCCCGCGCTATGTCTGTCACACTTGTCGACTAAAGGGGAGTCATATGTCAAGACGATATATCGGTCGATACCGCAGTGGCGCGGCCGCCGTGGAGTTTGCTATGACCGCTCCACTGGTCTTCATGCTTTTGTTGGGGGCCCTCGAGCTCGGCCATGCCAACATGGTTTTTCACGCGGCCGAGGCAGCAGCCTTTGAGGGCGCGCGGGCGGGTATTGTCCCCGGAGCAACTTCTGCAGAAGTCACCTCGGCTACCCAGAACGTGTTAGATATTTCCCGCATTCGCGATGCATCGATTTCCATCAGTCCTTCGAATCTGGATTCGAAGGAAGAAACGATTCGCGTTGAGGTAAATGTGCCCTACCCCAAGAACACGCTCATGCCGCCCTTCTTCACCAAGGGCCTGACCATCCGTCGCGAATGCCGGCTGAGCCGCGAATTGGGAGCTTACCGAAGCGGTTCTTAATCGACTTCCGTTGCGTTCTGCTCCGCGCATTGGCTACCAGGCCGCGGGCCGCTCAATCAACGTCTAAGTCCAGATTCGTCAGCCGGGAATACTTGGCGCGGACGACGCTAAAATTGTCGCTCTTGCCGGTGGCCGCCAGCGTCTGTGCGACTTCGTTCAGCGTCATATACAGAGCTGCCAATCGTGCGTTGCCGCCGCCGGCCGCCCGGATCGGTGAGGCGAGCTTTCCCAGTGCAAGCTCTGGCTGACTTCTGAGGTCCGCAACCAGGTCCGAGAACTCTCGGTTGCCGATGGAGCGATTCTGAACCACACCGTCGATCGCCAGCAATGCTTGTTTGGCCGCCTGGGCTTCAGGCTCTGGAGAGAGCACGCTAGCGCAGGCCAGCCACTTCAGGAACCTCGAGTCGTCTTGGGTTCGGCCGGCTCGCTCGAGAACGGATGCCGATATGGCTCGCTGGCCGGTCTCCGATGAACAGGCGCCGAGCAAGCTGCTCCTGGCTTCTTTTTCCGCCAGCAAATGCTGGCATAAAAAATCCAACGCGTCTGGCTGCAGGCCTCGTAATCGCTCGGTAAACGCATTGGAAAAGCGGCTCGCCTCCTCAATCGGAATTTGGCCTGATTCGCTGAACTCCTTGCTGAAAATAAATGCTAGACAGTGTTGAGCTTCTTCCGACACGACGCAAGGAGGCCCCGCTTCGTGGATCACCAACTCGATCAGTTGCCCCGCGTGCTGAGGATGTTGATCCAACAGGGCCAGGTATTCGGAGGAAATCAACTCGTCCGAATTGATGAACGTGGAAAGCTTCTCGGCGAGGTGGAAAAAGTGATCCCAGTCCTGAGACTGCTCCAACTCCTGCAATAGACTTTTGATGGATACCGGCAACGACCTTACCATAGGGCGTGCATATGCAATTTGAATCCGGCGCGAAGCGGGCCACCCGTACATGGAATGCTTGACGGTCAGGTACTGACGCAGTCTCGCGGCAAACTGGCGAGCATTCTTACAACCAGCTTCCACGCTGGAAACGCTGGTCAGCATGGAGCTGCCTTCTTTCAAGAAAAGATCGGAAAATCTCTGCAAGAGATCTTCACAGAGCGGTGCGTCGAATCTGGAAGCCAGAAATGTCAACAATCCAACCAGTTGATCTTCGTCCGACGCATTGAGCTGCAGCTTGCTCAGGAACTGAAACAGTGCACCCTGCTGCACACCATTCATCCGCGGCTTTCCGCCGCCAGCTTGCGGTAGCATCGTGGCCGTGAGCAGATTCAACCAGCTGGGAAACAGACGTTCATAGGCGAATGAATCCGTGTATTGCGGAAGAGGCTTAAGGCCTGAGAAGTATTCCGCATCGGAAAAAATGGCTTTGATCAATTGGACTGCGGGATTCTTAATGGACTCGTCCGCGGAAAAGCGGAGACGCACGATTTCCCGTTCGAATCTGCGCAGATCTTCCCGCCGCTGAGCGCTTAGACCGCTGGATGCTGCCTGGGATTCATCGCAGATCCGGGAGATGAGTTCATAAAACGCTGCCAGTTCATCGGGCACCTTGCCGCGATTGCCCGTACGATTCAGGCTAAACCTGACGGGCTCTTCAATGCACAGGCGGCGCAACTGATGTGCACGATTTTCCAGAAAGAAGTCGGCGGACACTTGGCAATATCTCTTTGGGCTATCTGAGACGATGCTACCCAGGCAGTCGGGCGGGCCCGTGTGCCTAGCCCACGCAAGTGTAACAGTACAATCGCAAAAATATACGCCAGCGCAAAAATAAACGCGTCCCAGCGAATGGGGACGCGTTTGGATCGTTCACAAAAGCTTGACGGCTGCGGAACCGCTAGGCTTTTCGACTAGAGAATCTTCTTCAGATGCGCCATAGCAGCTTCAACGTCCAGCTCATCGAGCTTGGAAACTGAGTAATTGGCAACAACCTTGGCTTCATTGGCGAAGATGATGGTCAATTCTGCCTTGGGGTTAATCCCGTAGTTCTCAGGACCGTTTTCAAATTCGGTCGGAACAACAAAGGGGATGTTCTTTGCTTTTGCGGTAGCCGCAAGCTTCTTGGCCTTGTCGCTGGCTACGTCGCGGCTCTCATCCATTACGTTGACGAAAGCTCGCAGTTGTGCGTCTTCATTCTCGCCCAGTTGTGCGTCGAGGCCCTTAACCAGCTTAACCAGCTTCTCATTGCTTCCACGTGTGAAGACAATTACTTGAGGCCGCGAGCCATTCTTGCATCGGTAGCACAGCGTCTCACCCATTTCAACGCTGTCATCTTCGGCGCCGGCGCACTTGGTTACCGTGAAGGGGCCAATCATCTCGCCAGCTCCCAAGCCGCTCTTCAACTCTTCTGCGACGGCCGTGGAGGAAAGCAGAAACGCGCTGGCAATCGCCAAACCGAGAAATTGTCTCATCGAATACTCCTTGCAGTACTGTCGATCGAAAACATCGATATCCGAGACGATCACACCAACATGACCGTCAACACCCTCATATGTTAGGCGGTTGCCCATGGCTGAAAAGGCGTTAAACCTCAGTTTTTAGGCGAAAATAGGCACCGAACCACAGTCCTGTTAGCTAGCTTACGAAGTGCTCATGATCTGGGAGTTCGACTTATGGTTCCCACGTTCGGGCGGGTGACCGATGGAAATGCACATGAATCCAGCGGTCCGCTTCCAATCGCCAAATCCGCGTTTCCTCGTAGGCCTCCGTCGTCAGGGCGGGCTTCATTTCTGGCGGGCCGCATTTTTGGATGAGCCGTACGTAGGCTACCACCGCAACCTGTCCCATGACGCGTACGTGCGGCTGGGTGATGGTGGTCTGCGATTGGTGCTGCTGGTCTTTCAGCAGATCAAAATAGAACCGATGAAAGTCGAGGCCCTGGACCAAGTTTCCGACCGCCTCCGGTTCAAAGCAGGTCAAACTCGGATCGCACAGCTGACAATACTTTTCCCAGTCACCACTGGCGATGCAATCCAACAGTTCTTGCGTTAGGCGTCGTAATGCCGATTCATGATCCATGCGTCCCTCGTGATGCAATCGAATCTAGGATGGGTTGGAATTGGTCGACCGCCGAGCTCGAACGCGTGCCAATCGCACTGGGAAGCAATCCAGACCGGCCAGACTTGCCACCTGTTGGCCCCAGCTCAAGATAATGCGATCGGAGTCTGCTTGGGCTTCAGCGGTTGAGGATGGCGCCGTTGAGCTAGAGGAGGCAGGTAGATCTGGCGTGGTTGTCTTTGGCGGAACTTCAGTATCCGGCGTGGTTAGTGTGGGATGAATGGGCTGGCCAAAAGTAATCCGCACGCGTGCTGGCATGATAATCGGACTCCACACTGCCGGAGAGCGGTAGGGGCTGCCCTCAATCCACAGCGGAATGATGGGCACACCGGCGCGCAAACTTACCAAAGCCGCACCGCCTCGTATGGGCAGCAGTACGTCCGTTGACGTATTGATGCGGCCCTCCGGGAACATGCCGACCAGACGCTTGTCCTGAGTGATGCGAATGGCCGCCTTCGTCGCGGCCGTATCCATGCCGCTCCGATTTGTGGGAATGACCTGTAGGAGTCGCAGCAAGGGACCAAACAGCGCGTGGTTGCAGTACTCTTTAGCGACCATCCAGTGCACGCGTCTCCCTGCGGCAAGTTGAACAAAAAATGGATCCACGCTGCTGCGATGATTTGCAACCAATAGCGCTCCCGAAGTGATCTCCGCGGGAGGCTCATTGACAAAACACACACGCCAGAGGAGTCTGCCAAGCAGATAGGTTGGCAAGTAAAGACACTTTTCCCACAGTGTGTAGACCTCCGTGCGCAGAAAAGATACTGCGTACATGGTCGCCAAGGCAGTGAGTACTAGGAACCAAATTCCGGCAGCTAACAAATGCCAGTCAGTTCCATGCTCGAATACACTGCCCGTCAGGGCCAATGAAGTGAGAGTTATCGAAAGATGGAGAGGCATGGATGGACTTAAAGATCGCCTTGTTGAAAGATCTCCAAAACCTCCTCGACAAGCTGTGAAAGTGGTTTGTCAGGAGTGACCTCAGATTTTTTTAATTCGCTTAAACCTCGAAACCAGATTTCTTGGCGGCGAGCAAACTGCCGGGTATGGGCTCGGATGGACTCCCGAGTATCCTCCAGCGGAGTTGCTTGCCGCAGATGCAGTAGCACCTCTCGGTAACCAACGGCTTGGGCAGCTGTTCGGCCCAGCTGCCCATAAGTGGATAATAAATCGCGCGTCTCGTCCACCAGGCCAGATTGCAACATCGCATCAACACGCTGGTTAATCCTCTCATGCAGCCATTTTCGGTCGATTCCCAGCACGACTGCCGGGAAACGTTGCCGATCGGCGGGAGTTTCGAATTGCAGTTGCCAATGACTCAGCGGACGACTGGTTACCTTGGCAACCTCCAGGGCTCGAATGATACGACGGTGGTCATGTGGATGCAGTTTGTGCGCCAGCAGGGGATCAACCTGTTGCAGTCTGGACATCAGTGATGCTTCGCCATGCACACGCAGATCCTCCTCAACTGCGTTACGGAAATCCCAGTCTGCGGCCGGGCCGAGAAATAGTCCGCGGAGCAAGCTCTTGAGATATAGCGGCGTGCCACCGCAAATCAGCACGCGTTTGCCACGCGAGCGGATTTGACTGGCGATCCGAGCCGCGTCCGTAACAAAGTTGGAAACGCTGTAAGAATCGGTGGGCCTGACTACATCGATCAAGTGGTGTGGCACCTGCTCGCGTTGATCGGCAGATGGCTTGGCGGTGCCGATGTCCATGTCTTGGTAGATGGCCATGGAATCCATGGAGATGATCTCGGCATCCAGATGACGAGCCAATTCAACCGCCAATTGGGTTTTCCCACTGGCGGTGGGCCCGGTCAGATAGAAGCAGTCCGCGAGCGGAGGGTGGACCCATCGATCGGGATCGGGATTGTCATCCTGGTTGGGGCGTTGGTGCTCTGTCCCCTTCTTATCCTCTGTGCTGGCCTGATCCTGGCCAGAAGACGGATCCGGAGTGTGCCTTCTCGGATCGCTGGAGAATCGTAGGGGATCCGGTGAGCTCTTGGGTTCAGGCATGGGTCAAAATGAATGGCTCGCCACGTTAGTTGGGCGCACTTGGCCAGTTGCGGTGTCGATCTGGAAAAAAGCCGATTATGATTGACGCCGGGCTGTGGTCAATCGCAGGCGAACGGACCCGACCAACGAAAATCGGCTGTTACCCGACAGTCCAAGCGAATCCAGGTTGCACTGCAGCTTTGTCCGTGGTCCGTTTCATTATCAGAACCTGGACAGGCTCATTCCCATGGTAAGAAAAAGCGCACTCGAGCATGGGAGCCCGTTTCATCCAGAACGGCTCGCGGGCTTTTCAACCACCCGATTCGCTCGCTTGCCGGTCGATTCCTGCGGGTCTCCGAGACTTTTGATTTAGAAACCGGAACTTTTGACATAGAAAGTCGTATGACGGATACATTCGATCGCCTAATGGCGGAGATTCACCAGCGGGCGAAGGACCTACCCAAGGGCTCCTACACCACGCAGCTGATCCAAGGTGGCGTCGAAAAAATGGGGGCCAAGATCCTGGAGGAAGCCCAAGAAGTCGTCGAGGCCGCCGCAGAAAACGACGAAGCCAACGATCATCTGGTCTACGAGGCATGTGATCTGATCTACCATTTGTGGGTGCTGCTAGGGGCACGGGGAATTACGCTCGATGAGTTGCGGCGAGAATTGCGTCGCCGAGAAGGAACTTCAGGACTCGAAGAAAAACGGCAGCGTGGTCAGAATTAGTGCGATCTTCTGACACGCTCCGGCGATATTAGCGGCTCAACGTGCGCGGGCGGTCGCCAAGGAATTGACGCGCGATAGCCGACAGTACGCGGACATGCATTGACAGCCTATTGAGGAACCATGGAACAGAATCTCAGAATCGGTGTTCCCAGTAAGGGACGCTTAAGCGAATTGGCTACACAACTATTGAACCGAGCTGGGCTCCAGTTTCGGCGACAGGAGCGAACACTGTTCGCCTTGGTGAAACAGTTACCGATCGACATCATCTTCCTGCGCGCGGATGACATTCCCACTCTGTGCGCCGAGGGTGCCATCGACTTGGGTATCACGGGGAGCGATCTGGTAGAAGAGAGCCGCCAGGACGTGCAGTTGCGAATGCCGCTGGGTGTCGGGCGTTGTCGATTGAGTCTATGTGTACCCGACTCGGCTGAAATCAATTCCTGTAAGCAGTTGGATGGCAAGCGGGTGGCTACGAGCTTTCCGCAAGTCACCCGAGACTTCCTGGAAAAACACGAAGCGCGGGTTCACCTGGTGGAATTGTCCGGCTCGGTAGAAATCATGATCTCGCTGGGAGTGGCAGACGCCATTGTGGATCTTGTGGAAACGGGCAGCACGCTGGCGGCGAATCAGCTGCGCGTCCTGACGGATATCGGAAGCTACGAGACCGTCTTGATCCAGAGCAAGAAGTGCCGCTCGCAGGAGTTAGCCGATCGCGTGGTGCGACGCTTGGAGGGTGTCGTCATTGCCCGGGATTATTCGCTACTGGAATACAATGTTCCCAGAGCCAAGCTAGCCGAAGCTGAGCAGATTACGCCTGGCTACAATTCTCCTACGGTGAACACCCTCGAAGATCCGAGTTGGTGTTCGGTGCGGGTGATGGTTCCCAGTAAAGATGTGATCGCGGCCATGGAGCAACTGGAGGCAATTGGCGCTTCGGCCATCTTGGAAACGGAGATTGGAAACTGTCGTTTGTAACCGTTTTGCCT
>JANSWS010000048.1 GCA_024743355.1 bacterium | reverse complement strand
GTCGGCATCGTGGCCAGGCCCGAATTGTCACGACCCCGCCCAGGGGGACCTGTTGAGAACTCACAGCGTGGTTATGCTGGACTATCTGAGCAGCATTCACGATTCCGGTTAAGGGAAGCAGAACACCAAACGATGAAGAAAGTAGAACACGATTGCGTTGTGATTGGCGGTGGTCCTGGAGGTTACGTGGCGGCGATTCGTGCTGCCCAACTCGGAATGGATACCGCTTGCATTGACGAAAACGATGTATTCGGTGGCACCTGTCTTCGAGTGGGATGCATCCCAAGCAAGGCTCTTTTGGAGTCTAGCCACCTCTATCATGAAGCTCAGGAACAACTCAAAGAGCACGGTATCCTGCTGAATCAAGTTCAAATGGATCTCAAGGCCATGCTGGCCAGGAAAGATCGCATCGTATCGCAGTTGACCGGTGGCGTATCGATGCTGCTTAAGCGGAACAAGATCGCGGCTTACCAAGGCAGAGGTAAGTTGACATCGGTGGATACGGTGGAAGTCCAGACGCCCGAAGGTCCTGTCTCGATTCGGGCCTCCCACATCATTTTGGCTACTGGCAGCCGACCGGCTACCATGCGCGGCGTGGAAATGGATGGCGATCGGATTGGCGATAGCACCACGGCTCTCAACTATCCGGAAGTCCCAGAATCCTTGGTGGTCATCGGCGGAGGCTATATCGGTCTCGAGCTTGGCAGCGTTTGGAGCCGCCTCGGCAGCAAAGTGGTCGTATTGGAGGCTCTAGATCGCGTGTTGGCCGGGCTAGACAAAGAGATTGGTCAGCTGGCTGCCCGCACTTTTGAGAAGCAAGGCTTGGAGTTTCGCACCGGTAGTTGGGTCGAAAGTGCCGTGGTGGATGGAACGCAGTGTGTGGTCAAGTGCAAGGACGCGGAGCCGATTCGTTGCGATCGCGTGTTATTGGCCACGGGACGCGTGCCCTGCTCCGATGGTCTGGGGCTGGAAGGCGTCGGCATCGAGACGGATAAGCGTGGATTCGTTCCGGTGGATGAGAATTTTCAAACCGCCGTTCGCGGAGTCTATGCCATTGGAGATCTCATCGGTGGCGCGATGCTGGCGCACAAGGCCAGCGAGGAAGGCATCGTGTGCGTGGAGCGGATTGCCGGCATGAAGAGTCACGTCAACTACAACGCGATTCCGGCGGTTGTCTACACGCATCCAGAAATCGCTTCGGTGGGCAAAACCGAGGAAGAATTGCGTGAGGCTGGGGTTGAGTATCGAAAGGGGATTTGCCCCTATGGAGCCAGCGGACGAGCTCTGGCTCTGGGCGATACCAACGGCCGCGTCAAAATCCTTTCGGATGCCAATACCGATCGTGTGCTGGGAGTTCACATTATTGGAGCCCGCGCTGGCGACCTGATCGCCGAAGCCGTTTCCGCCATCGAATTCGGGGCCAGTAGTGAAGATGTTGCTCGCTGCTGCCATGCCCACCCCACGTTGTCCGAGCTGGTGCATGAAGCCGCCATGGCAGTTTCTAAACGAGCGATACACACCGCCTGATTTTCGGTTCTGTTATCGCAGTGGACTTCAGCCATGCTCGAAGAGCACTCCAAATCTTCCGCTAGTGTCTCGAGCAGGGCGCAGTCATGGCTGCACCAATATGGATTGATTCTGGCACTGCTGGCAAGTTCCAGTTTGGCCTACCTGTGGCCTGAGGAACTCGTCTGGGATCCGTTTCGCTTACCCACCACAGGGTTGCGGATCTTGGTTGCGATGACCATGTTCTGTCTTGGCCTGGTGGTTCACCGCTCCGAACTGCGGGAACTCAAGGAGCATCCGCTATCAGTGGCTCTAGGCGTTGCAGTCCAATGCACTCTGATGCCGGCCTTGGCCTGGGCGGTTGTCATTGTGCTGCAATTGGAGGGCGAACTGGCCCAGGGTGTCATTTTGGTTGGCTGTGTCCCTGGGGCCATGGCCTCCAACGTTCTAACCATGACTGCTGGCGGAAATGTCAGCTACTCAGTCAGCTTGACCACGGTGGCCACGCTAATCTCACCTTTGTCGGTGCCCGTGGCTCTAGCCATTATCTCGCGACTGACAAATGTGGCAGGCGAATTCAGTAGCGCGCAGCTGAGTCCACTGGAGCAGTCACTAGTCTTGTTAACAACCGTGGTGATTCCCGTGGTCGCGGGTTTTCTCTTCAAGGAATGGCAGCCGCGACTTGCAAAAAGAATGATTGCCCTCGCGCCGATTGTGGCTAGCATCGCACTACTTTGGATCATTACATCGGTCGTGGCCGGCAATCGCGAGCGTCTACAACAGATCGAGTTGACGCTGGTCGTTGCCCTGTTGACGATCAACTTGATGGGCTACTTGGGAGGCTTCGCGAGTGCTTTGTGGGCTGGGCTGCCATCGGGCATGCGCAAGGCTCTCGCGCTGGAGGTCGGAATGCAAAACGCTGGCCTTGGAACGTTCCTGGCCGCCCTTCTCTTCGGCGCGGATTCCGCAGCTCAGATTCCAACTGCCGCCTACACCTTTGGTTGCATGCTGACAGGTACCGTGTTGGCGGTCATCTGGTCACGCACCCTCCCATCGGCAGTGGATGCACTTGCCGCATCGGGTTCGTCTTGAAGAGTGCTCTGGTTACCTGCAAGCCAGCCAACACACCAAGCGCGATGTCCCGGTGGGGTTGAAGCATCCGAATTTCTCGGATGAAGTCCAGCGCGGCATGAGCTGAGCGCGGAGACACGATCGTGACAAGGCAGCCGCGCTATGCCGACGCGCAAATCGCGGATTCCCATACCCAAGGCCATCGGCAAGCATGGGAATCTGCTAAGCTGAATTCGTCTGACGCTCACCGAACTCAGGGAGATTGCTATGTTTCGCCGATTAATTCCAGCCGCTGCCTTACTTCCGGTTGCCGCCTTGCTTCCGGTTGCTGCTGGGTTTTTATGCCTGTCGCTTCCGCAGCTATCGTCCGCACAGGAATCCTCCATTGAAGAGCCTGCCGCGCAGCGCGACTATTCGCCCTCACCGGACGAGCGACAGCTACCTCTGGCCATGCATTCCAGTATGGATGAGCGGCCCGAAATTAGCGTGGGAATCGATTCAGGTGAGTTGCGAGGTTCGGACAACCGCGTACTGCAAGCGGCCGTTGATTACATCGCCGCTCTGGGCGGAGGAACAGTCCGCATCGGTCCCGGCGAATACCTGATGCACGATTCGTTACATCTGAGATCGCATGTGGCAGTAATCGGCAGCGGCGAGTCGACGGTACTGAAGAAGTCTCCAGGTACTGTTCTGAAGCTCGGGCTTGATGGAGATTTTGGAGAACAGCAGGTGACCACTGTGGATGGCCCTCAGTTCCAAATCGGACAAGGCATCGCTGTCTGGGATGATGCAGCCGGCGGATTCCATACCACCGTGGCCCGCATTACCGGTCGGACTGGAAACACCTATTCCTTTAATAAGCCACTCATGGCGGATTGTCTGGTCAGTCGCAACGCCCAAGCGGGAACCCTGTATCCGGTGATCAGCGGCTATGACCTGCAGGGGGCATCGATCAGCAATCTGGCAATTGATGGCAACAAAGATCAAAACGCCCACTTGAATGGCTGCCGCGGTGGGGGGATTTTCCTGTATCGCGCCTTCGGCACACACATCGATGGTTGTACGGTCCGCTACTTCAACGGCGACGGAATCAGTTTCCAGCAATCCAATGATGTTCGGGTTACCAATTGCCTCGTAGAAGGCAACGCGGAGCTCGGGTTGCATCCAGGCAGCGGCTCGCAGCGCCCGACCGTGCGAGACTGTGTGGCTCGTAACAACGGAACCGATGGTCTTTTTCTTTGCTGGCGTGTCAGGCACGGAACTTTCGAAGGAAATCTGCTGGAGAGTAATGGACGCTTTGGTATATCGATTGGTCACAAGGATACAGACAATTTGCTCCGCGGGAACGTCGTCCGATCCAATCAATCCAACGGAGTATTCTTCCGCGATGAATCACTGGGAATGGCGGCGCATCGAAATCAATTGATCGAAAACATAATTGAGAATAACGGACGCGAACCGGGTACCGCGGCCATTCGGGTGAGGGGTGAAACACGCGATCTGGTCCTGAAAGACAACCAGATTCGCGATACGCGGGCTGCCCAATCCCAGACGCAAACGGTCGGAATTTTGCTGGAATCGAAGGTCGGTGAGGTGAATTGGCAACAGAATAAGATCCAAGCCAATCGACCCATTAACGATCAACGCCAGCCAAGTTCAAAACCCCAATAGGTAAGGCACGATGACACCTAAAAGACTTTGGTGGATTCCCTGCGTTGCTTTGAGCCTGGCCGTTCTCGCATTCGGGTACCCGGTCATAGGTCAATCTCAGGGCGAGAATTGGGATATGTCGCAGCGGGACAAAGAGGCCTTGGCCTTGGGCAGGAAAGTACTGGCGGTACAGGATGCGCTCGACGCGCCCAGCCAGGCGGGAAGTCTAAAGGCTATTACCGATCTGGGCCACGATCAGCGACATTACGCCATGGTCCGGGGATGGTTGGGCTATCTGCTACAGGCGGACGAAAGCATTCTGCAGGCCTCGCAGGGAAATGTGACCGAGGCGAAACGCGAACGCATCGAATTCTTGAAACGCAGTATCCGAGCAATTGACCTCGAATAGGTCGTGCGGCAGCGAACCATGCTGGTTGGACCGCAACGGGTAACTGGAACGAAAGCCCGCGTTACCCGATCCGCTGCAGCACGGCCTCGGCGGCCTTTCTTCCACTTTCCAAGGCCCCTTGGATGGACGCCGAATCCCGGTAGTCTCCGCAAATAAACAAGCCATTACTCAGTTCACTGGGTAGGGCTGAAGGGAAAGTGCCCGGTTTTTGTCTCGGTACCGCGTGGGGAATGTCATAACGCCTCAGTAAACGCCAGCTGTCCGTCGCGTCGCCAAACCAGTTCCGCAGTTGTGACTCAACTTCCCGTTCCAAATTCTCTCGCCGTCGCTGACTGCCGCGTATGGACACGCAGATCAATGAAAAACCCGCGGGTGCGTAGTTGGGCGCAACGTTGCTGGGGACACAAACATTGCTGATCGGACCCGTTCCTTGACCGTTCAATGCCAGAGTTTTTCCGATTGGAGGTGCGTGGGAAGCCGCGTAATAAAAGCAAGTCGTGGCGCCAAATTCCACATTACCAAGAGCGATTCCAGACAGCCGCTCGGCCTGTCGACCGTCGACCGCCAAAACGACGGCCGCGGCTTCGATGGTATCACCGCTCTGAGTTGTTACATGATGCGTATCGACGCGGGTCACCTCACTGTTGAGCCAAATGTTCGCTTCTGGCAGGCCAGCGGCAATCTGCTTGGGAATAGCCTGCATGCCATCCGTCGGCAAAGCGGCGTCTCCGCTGGCCAACATCTTGAAGATGAACTGGAAAAACGCGGCAGATGTTTCCAATGCTTCATCGAAAAACATTCCCGAGATCCACGGACGCAAGAAGCGTTCAATAAAGTCCTGGCTGAAACCGCACTCTTCGCGCAAGAAGTCTACCGTGGTTTTGTCTGAGGACGTCAACGATGTCAGCTCGCCTCGGAGTGACCAACGCAACCGCCCCAATCGCAAACGATCGGAAAAACTACCAACTTCATTAAATAGTGTTTGCCAGCACTTGCCTGGTCTCCGCCAAGGATCGATCATCGACGCCCAGCCGCGTTGCGTGCGGATCAATGCTCCAGGCACGAAGCTGTGGAGCGCTAACTTCTCATAATCGAGGATTCTTTTGGCGTCCGGGTAGGCCAATTGCAGTACCTGAAAGCCCCGATCCAGCAGGAAGCCATCCATGACATCCGTGCGAACGCGGCCTCCCAGCCCATCTGCGGCTTCTAATAGCAGGATCTCGAGTCCGGAGTCGTGCAGGTATCGCGCGCAACTCAAGCCCGCTAATCCCCCGCCGACGACAATCACAGGATCCTTAGCCAATCCAGACTTCCTTGAGGTTATGTTGGTCCACTTTCACCGCCTGCATACTGCCGCCTGTCTTAACTTTGGCTGGAATCGATCGCTTCCAACTGCTTGCGAACCTCCTCGGCCTCGGCTGTCTTAAGGTCGCTCTTCTTGCGATCTACGTGCGACAAACGATAGGCCTCATCCAACAATTGTTGGTACTTCTTTTCCAGCTTTGCCTTTTTGTCACCAAAGATTCGGAACATGCTTTCTCCAAAGGATAGCCGTCGGCTGGATTCTCCACCACTCAAAGATGAGCCTGGTCAGTCGCCGACAATTCTGTAGGGATGCCTGCCTGACATGCCGTTTTGCGGTTGATGTCAGGCCGCGATTACCGTCTTGCATGGCTGCGGGGTACTATAGGGGGCGGCACAGGTGCCCGTGAATTGCCGTTGGTCGCCCGGCGATATTCTCAGCCGAATTTTCAAGGATTTAAGCTAAACGCATGCGTGGACTTCTAGCAACTACAACCTCACTGATACTTGTTGGCCTGCTGGCACTCCCCGGTTACACGCAGACCTTGCAATTGCAATGGTCCCAGGACGGAAAACGCTGTGTTTTCAGCACAACCAACGGCGAGGGGAAAAGGCAGTTCTTTGTGCTGGATGTGGAGAAGAAAGAGAAACGCCCAGCTTTTGATCCGCAACAGTTGCAGGCAGCCTTGAGTGAGCTTCCAGATTTTGAGCCAGGACCGGATTGGCAGACCAGGCTGAAGAGCATCTCCTTGACCGACGATCCGCAAGAATTGGTTTTGGTCCTGGAAACGGATTCATTTCTTTTCAATCAAAGCACGGGCATTGCTCGGAAGCGAAACTCTTCCGAGGCTGATGCACAAAGTTCGAGGCTGTTTTTGCCTCCCAGACCGAGCGGAGCTAGCGATGAAGAGGCAGAGATCCTGATCACGAATGATCTCGCACAACCACTCGGGTTGTATTGGATAGATCCCCGGGGTGTTGAGCGAAGCTACGGCACCCTTCCCGCCGGTAAGACCCATGAGCAACACACCTATGTAGGTCACGTCTGGCTGCTGAAGTCGGCCGACAATCAGGCCCTTGGCTGTTTCGCTGCGGAACGTGGCATGAGCTGGCGGATTGATGAGCAGGCGCTCGAAAGAGTTCAACGTCAGCCTTTTCGGCGGCGGCCACAGCGTGTCGTTGATCAGGAAACTCCGAGAGCAGGTCACGATGTGTTTGTCCGAGAGCACAATCTATGGATCAACGGACCCGCCGGTGAAAGGCGTCTGAGTTCGGATGGGACTACGAGTAATACTTATCGCCGGCAAGGCAGTTCCGAAGCGGCGGATGTGCGTTGGTCACCCGATAGTAGGTTTCTGGTAGCCTTCCAGACGCAACTGGTTGAGGAAAGGCAGTTACACCTGATCGAGTCCGCGCCCAAGGATCAGCTACAACCCAAGCTGTTGAGTCTGGCCTACGCAAAGCCCGGTGATGAAATAGCCAGGGCTAAGGTGCATCTGTTTGATCTTGAAAGCGAGAAAGAGATACCCCTCAGTAATGAGCTGATGGCAATCCCCTGGAGCTTGAGCTTCAAAGGCTGGTCGGAAAGCAGTGAGGAATTTTACTTGCTCTACAACGAACGGGGGCATCAGCGATTAAGGTTACTGGCAGTATCTACTAGCGATGGAAGCGTGCGGATTGTGGTTGAGGAGTTCAGCCCAACCTTTATCCATTACTCCGACCCGGGAAAGCTGGTTTATCGAACACTGGATGCTGGCAGCTTTCTCTGGGCCAGCGAGCGTAGCGGCTGGAATCATCTCTATCGCATATCGTTTAACGACGGCCAATGCGATCCAATCACGCGGGGATCATGGAACGTTAAGCGGATCGAGAAAGTTGATCTCGAGAACGCACTTGTCTGGTTTTACGCCGTTGGTGTCTATCCCGAACAAGATCCCTACCACGAACACTTCTGCAGCGTTGCCTTGGATGGCAGCGACTTCCGTGTACTTACAGATGGTGACGGAACGCATCGCGTGGAATTACAACAAGATGACCGCTATCTTTTGGATACTTATTCACGGGTGGATATGGCCCCAGTAACGGAGTTGCGCGATGCTGCGAGCGGCGAGCTAATCTGCGAATTAGAGCGGCAAGATACGGCATCGCAATTCGGGGAAAGACGCTTGCCAGAGCGATTTGTCGCCAAGGGCCGAGACGGAAAAACCGACATCTGGGGAATCATTCATTGGCCAAAGGATTTTGATGCCAATCAGGTTTATCCTGTCGTGGAAAATATCTATGCCGGCCCCCACAATCAACACGTACCAAAGCAATTTCGTAAACGTTATCCGCACCAGCAACGCATTGCCGATGCAGGCATGATTGTGGTGCAGATTGACGGTATGGGTACAGCTTGGCGATCGAAGTCGTTTCACGACGTTTGCTTCAAGAACCTGCGGGATGCCGGGTTCCCCGACCGCATTGCCTGGCTCAAAGCTGCCGCTGAAAAATTCCCACAATTGGATCTCTCCCGTGTGGGAATTTACGGCGGCTCAGCGGGGGGGCAGAACGCCATGGCGGCACTCTTGTGGCACAGCGACTTTTACCAGGTTGCCGTTGCGGATTGTGGATGCCATGACAATCGCATGGACAAGATCTGGTGGAATGAGCAATGGATGGGTTGGCCGGTAGATGCCAGCTATGTTGAAAACTCCAATATGGAATACGCGCATCTGCTGCAAGGGAAGCTGATGCTGATTGTAGGTGAACTCGATCGCAATGTGGATCCGGCTAGCACCATCCAAGTCGTCCGTAAGCTGATTGAGCACGACAAGGATTTTGAGTTTGTACTGGTGGCGGGAGCCGGCCATGGTGCCGCGGAAACTCCCTGGGCTTCACGCAAGCGACTGCAATTTTTGAAGCAGCACCTGTGCCAAACCGAGGCAGTCATTCAAGAGTAACGGTTCACCTTAACCAACGAGTCGCTTGGGATAGCCGCCCGTAGCTTCGGGGGTTTTCGGATCTGTCCCTTCGCATTGGGCCCAATTCTTTTAAGATCATTCGGAGTTGAAAGCATCAAGTGGCCAGTCGGCAGCCGCGGCTGCAATTGATGCGAAGTCTCCGGCAATTTATCATGAAAAGCATGCCGGTTGCGAAACGCGACTGTTTGCTAAATCTTCAACAATTCACGCTCTCACACATTGAATAGGTTAGGACTATGAAGCTTGAGGTCGTTCTTAGCATGATTCTTTTCGCCGTGGGCGTCATTGTGAGCTTGTCCGTGTTACTGCGGGCAGTCTTGTCGGGTTGATTTGACTCAGCGCTGAACTTAGACAAAGATTCTGTGCTTCCTTGATATAAGCTCAGAACGCCTCTCATTCACTTTACGGAAAGTTGTTGATGTAAAAGTCGTTCAGGAAGGAGTCTGCGGATATGAACGGAGATTGCCCAGAGACTGGCAAGGCACGGTTCGCGACGGCCCGAGCCGCGCATCTTGTGATTCAACGAGCGTACTGGTCCAGGCGTACTCAGAAACAGCCCCGTCGGGTCTACTTCTGTGAGTTGTGTCAGGGCTACCACGTTACCAGCCATCGAAAATCGTCCATGCGTCGCGAAAGACTGCATTATCTGATGCGTCGCATGGCCACTCTTGAGCCTGAACCACCGTATCGACCCAAGTAGCTCTGCTTCCGCAATGAACAGGGGTAACTGTATACGGGCGTTGCCGCCGCGACTGCAGACTGTACTGACGGGCTCTGCTGTGAGATAATATCGGCCTGGCTGGAAACGCTTGAGAGTCTACTTTGCGTTCTGAAATCATCGCTGAGGCACTGTCAGGCAATCTGTGAGGGCAGCGGCGATGCCGATTGTGAAGTATCCGCTCGCAAAGTGTTCTAGTGGTCTGCCGGTTCGCGGTTTACCGGATCCGTTAGCCATTCGACCTGGTCTCTGGGTCGCAGGATCACTTTGGAGCATCATTTAGGAGCCGAGCCCGTCGAACCTACAACCACCTCCAAAGCAGCTCTTTTTGAGCAATTATTGCTGAAGGATCGTGCTCTCGCCGCGGCAGCGGAAGGCATCACGATTGCCGATGCCAGGTCCGCTGACCGCCCGTTGATCTACGTGAACGAGGGGTTCGTTAAACTGACCGGGTACAGCATCGAAGAAGCCCTCGGATCGAATTGCCGTTTTCTGCAAGGTCCTGATACAGATCCAGAAGCTGTGCGTGAAATCCGCGAGGCGATTGCCGAGGAACGCGGGTGCGAAGTCGAGCTGTTGAACTACCGGAAAGACGGGGTTCCATTTTGGAATCGTCTTTCGATTACGCCGGTTCGAGATGACGCCGGTAGAACAACACACTTCGTGGGGGTGCAATCGGATGTTACCCGTCGCCGGCAGGCCGAGCAGGAGTTGCGCAAAGCCAATGAGCGGTTGGTAGCAGTGAATCGACGCATGCGATTGGAATTGCAAGCTGCGGCACATGTACAGCAGGCATTATTGCCCAGGCAGATGCCGGAGTTGGAAAATATCAAGATCGGTTGGGCCTTCTTGCCCTGTGAGGAGCTGGCGGGTGACATACTCGACGTGCTGCCGCTGGACGAGCATCGGGCAGCCGTCTATTTGCTTGACGTCAGCGGTCATGGGGTGCAGTCCGCGCTGCTGGCAACGTCTCTTAATCATTGGCTGTCGCGGATGCCGAAGAAGCTCAGGCAGGATCCTGTGGCGGTACTCAATGATTTGAATCGCGCCTTTCAGATTGACCCCACGCGACCCCAGTTCTTTACTTGCTGTTACGCGGTGCTGGATAGTCGCGATCAGTCTCTAGAGTTTGTTTCGGCCGGACATCCGCCTCCGATACTGGTCCGCGATTACCGGGCTGAAGAGTTAGATGTGAGCGGTTTCCCTGTGGGAATTGTCGAACATCCCGAGTATCAGTTAACACGTTTAGATTTGCAGCCAGGTGATCGCATCTACATGTACAGTGATGGGGTCACAGAGCAGATGGATGCATCGGGAAATATGTTTGGCAGCCAAAGGCTGTGCCGACAGTTGCTCGGGAATCGCGCGGCTTCCCTGCAGAGCAGCATCGATGAAGCTCTGCAGGCGGTTCTGAACACGACCAACGACGGCAAGAACAACGATGACGTATCGATGTTGGGTATCGCGTTGCTGGGATAAACGCGGGCCATGCCTGGCAGGGGTGGATAGCTGGTTGACCTGGCGATCCACCATCCGCGTTCCGCAGCAGCTGCTGGTGCAGACGATTGAGCTATCGCGGCAGCACGCTTGGTACGCTGGCCGTTGTCCCGCCTGGCGGGGGCGGCAATTGGATGCTTCCGGTTGTTGGGGCTAGCGAATTGGCATAGTGCTTCAGCAGACCATACACCGACTGAAATTCGGGACGGGAAGCCAGTGCCTGGTACTGGGGATCTTTCGCAATCACGTCATAGCGTTGCACGATGGCTTGCACGCTGGCTGGATCGGGATGACCAGCCTGGTTGAGCAGATTCGCGGGCAGAGCCAGGAAATCACGCCACTGCGGATCCAGAATGTCAAACAGTTCGGGGCTCAGTTGCACCAATTGATTACGCAGGATGTCCGCTTCCGATACAGCGTGCTGCTGTGCCAGGCTGGTTGCATGCGGCTGGTCCGCTCCAGGAACTGGCGTTGTTCCCGTCAACGAAGCTATCGTCTGCGTAAGTTGTTTGGCGGATTCCGGGACTACGACAGGGGCTCCGGGAGCCGCAGCTCGATAGTATTGCCCGGTGGCCATTTGATCGATTTGCAAGGCCGAGCCGTCAATGGAGACGCCTGCGAACAGGCCGCGGCTGCGAGAGTACGTATAAATCTCGGCTTGCAGCCGACCCTCGGTGCCCACAGCCGTTTGTCTGCCGACCGGACCCGCCGCCGCAGCCGCATCAGCGCCCAGCGTCAGCTTGCCGTTCAAAATGCCTTGGACACTTCGCTGCGTCTTGAACACTAAGATGATGTCGGAGGATTGGACCCCAATCTGCCAACCGATGTTGCCGCCGGTTAAGGTCATGAAAACTGGAGCGTGCCATACCCCGTTCGGTTCTCGGACGAATAGCAGGCCTCGTCCATGGCGTGCTCCGACCACGAAGCTGCCCTTGAGCACGTTGGGGATGATCGCCACGCCAGCAGCATCCGCCAACATGGATTGTGGAATCTTGTTGCCCGGCGTCGCCATGGTCTCATTCAAAACCTGCATCGCGGCCAGAACAGTTTCTTCTTCCCGATTCTGCGCCTGTAGAATCGGTACCGGTGCCGCAAAGACACTCAGGGTCAGCAATAAACGACAAGCAATCTTTGCAAGCATGAATCTACGTCCGTGTATTGAATATGGGGGAGAATGGTGCTCTTTGACAAGGTCATAGTGACTGGCTAAACCGGCGAGTTTAAGCCATTTGCGGGAATGCTTGAATACGAGTTTGAGAGTTTCGATCTGGTCGCAAGGAATCTGATCGCAAGCAATTTGCGATGAGGGGAGGGGGATGCCAGTTGCTGGCATTGGCTCCATAGCGCTCCGCCAGTTAATGTCGCTGGATTGAGTGTACCCATTTGCCGTCGGCGTTAGACCTTGACATTACCAACATTTTTACTCCGCAATCGTGCTCGTGCTCAATGAAATGGTGCTCGTAATCGTACTCGACCTGCTCCCGGACCCGAGCACGAGCAAAAAGTACGAGTAGGAAATTTTGATTGGCTTTTTTGCTCGCGTGACTGTCAAGAAGTGGGTAAAGACAAGCGACGTTAGCCGCGGTTCTCTTTAGGTTTCCGGAAAGGTTGTAAGCTAAGATTCGACGATCGGCCCGGTCTGTTTAGAATGACACCCGAACGGTGCTGCGGACGGCTGAAGACGAGTCACTAACGAGCAGGCACTATGCGGCCGCAGTTTCACGAGGCTAGCGTGGTCAAGCTTCCGAACGATGGGTTGTGGGTTAGAATAGGTCGCATGAATTCAGATTGCCTTTCCAACGCGAGATTCTTATTGATCGCCTTTGCGATTGCTGTGGCTCAGCCTTCGTTGAGCCTTGCCGAAGAGTCCGTCGATTTCAGCCGCGATGTGCTGCCGCTACTGGCGGATCGGTGCTTTCATTGCCACGGGCCTGACGCTGAGCAGCGTCAGGCCGCCTTGCGGCTCGATCAACGCGAATCCGCGGTCGAACAAACCGGTGTCGTAGTGCCAGCCGAACCGGATCAAAGTGAATTGCTTTATCGAGTTACAGTCGATGATCCCGATCTTTTGATGCCGCCACCGAAATCCCATCGCAAGCCTCTTAGTAAAGCGGAAGTCGCGATATTGAGACGCTGGATCGCCGAGGGAGCGGTCTGGGGCAAGCACTGGGCATTTGAACCACCCAAGAAACCAGAGATAACGGCGAGTGCAGACAACCCGATTGATGTGTTTGTTCAACGCCGCCTCGAAAAAGAGGGACTCCAGCTTTCGCCCGAAGCCGATAAGCGTACGCAAATACGTCGCTTGACCCTTGATCTGACCGGGCTGCCACCAACGATCCAGGAGGTGGATGCATTTTTGTCGGATCAGTGGGCTGGCGCGTACGAGAGACTGGTCGATCGGTTGCTGGCTTCGAAGCGTTACGGCGAACGGATGGCTTGGCCGTGGCTGGACGCCGCGCGATACGCAGATACGAGCGGATATCAAGGTGATCCCACGAGATCGATGTGGCCCTGGCGAGATTGGGTGGTGGACGCCTTCAATCAGAATATGCCCTTTGATCAATTCACGGTTGAACAACTAGCCGGCGATTTGCTGGACGATGCGACTGCGGAACAGCGACTGGCAACGGGCTTCAATCGCAACCATATGCACAATGGCGAAGGCGGGCGTATCCCGGAAGAGACACGTGTCGAAAACGTCTTCGACCGCGCGGAAACAACCGGAACCGTTTGGTTGGGTCTCACCCTGCAATGTGCACGTTGCCACGACCACAAATTCGATCCTACTTCAAATCTCGATTACTTTGCGTTTTACGCCTTCTTTAATCAGACGTCGGAGTCAGGAAAGGGAAATGGTGGCCCGGCTGTCCCACCGTTTATGGAATACTTTCCCAAGCGCGGCATACAGCATGGCGACGAGACGGCGGAAACGGTCAAGGTCATGGTCATGGATACCTTGCCAGAACCTCGCAAGACTCTGGTATTGATAAAGGGAGTGTACAACAACGTGACCGATCAGGAGGTTGCCGCGAATGTTCCCGGCATGCTGCCTCCGTTGCCGGACAAGAAACCTGGAGAACCCTATTCGCGGCTTGATCTCGCCAATTGGATGGTATCACCCGAGAATCCGCTAACGGCTCGCGTAACCGTGAATCGCTTTTGGCAGATGCTTTTTGGACGAGGCATCGTGTCAACGCCGTCCGATTTCGGCTTGCAAGGGTCTCAGCCAACGCATCCCGAGTTGCTCGATTGGTTGGCCGTGGAATTCGTGGAGTCAGGTTGGGACGTCAAGAAACTCTTGCGTCTGATGGTCACCAGCCAAACATACCGCCAGTCTTCGCACGTAACCAAAGACTTGCACCAACGCGATCCGGAAAACGCATTGTATGCGCGGGCGCGGCGGTACCGCATGCCTTCCTGGATGCTTCGCGATGCGGCTCTTGCCAGCAGTGGCTTGCTCGACGCGCAATTAGGCGGGCCGCCTGTTAATCCATACCAGCCCGATGGGATTTGGTCCGAGGCTACCTTCGGAAAGATCAAATACCAGCAAGATTTGGGTGAAGACCTCTACCGTCGATCACTATATACATTCTGGCGGAGAATCGTGGGCCCGAGCATCTTCTTCGATGCTGCCAAACGTCAGACTTGCGAAGTAAGCATGCACCTGACCAACACCCCGCTGCATGCTCTGACGACTTTGAACGACGTAACCTATGTTGAAGCGGCTCGCGTTTTCGCCGAGCAACTGATTCGCAGGCAGCATTCCGATCGCGAGCGAATTTTCGAAGCTTTTTACGCGCTTACGGCGCGTCCTCCGGAGCCCCGGGAACTGGAGCTTTTAGAGAAACGACTTGCATCGGCCATAGACGCTTTCAGGGATGCACCGGAGCAAGCCGAGGCCCTATTAACCCTCGGCGAAGCGACCCGCGATGAATCGATCGAGGCTGCTCAGCACGCCGCTTTGACCGTCGTTATCAACACCATCATGAACCTTGACGAAGCTCTGGTGAAACCATGAACCCGGAGCAGGAACATGCTCGCGTACTGACTCGACGTCAACTGCTCGGTCGAAGCGGTCTGGGGTTAGGTGCCGCCGCGCTCGCAAGCTTGCTGTCTCCGGGGGAGCATGCTGCGGCTGCGGCTTTAGCAGGCGACGCGGTTTCGGCTGTGCCGCATTTCGCACCGCGGGCTAAAAGAGTTATCTACTTGTTTCAGAATGGGGCACCGTCGCACGTCGACTTATTCGACTACAAGCCCGAATTGAGCAAGGTTGATGGTCAGGGGCTCCCCGCCGAACTGCTGGACGGCAAGCGTTTCAGTACGATGACGGCGACCCAGGAAAAGAAGTTCTTAAAGGAGATTACGAAATTTTCTCAGCAAGGTGAGTGTGGCAAGTGGATCGCGAGTGATTTCCTGCCGCGCACTGCCGAGATCGTGGACGAGTTGTGCTTTATCCAGTCCATGCGAACGACTCAGGTGAACCATGCACCAGCCATTACCTACTTTATGACCGGATCCGAGATTCCCGGTAAACCTAGTATGGGATCATGGTTGACTTATGGTCTCGGTAGCGAAACCGAGGAGCTACCCGCCTTCACCGTAATGACCAGTCGAGATCGCCAAGCATCCTGTGGTCAGATTTTTTACGATTTCTATTGGGGGAGTGGTTTTCTGCCGAGCAAACATCAAGGCGTCAAGTTTCGTGGCGCCGGCGATCCAGTTCTATATCTTGCTACTCCGGCGGGCATTAGCCGTGCAATGCGAAGAGCTCAGCTTGATGATTTAGCAGCTCTCAATGCAATGAACATGAGCCGCCTTGGAGATCCCGAGATCGGCACAAGAATCGCGCAGTACGAGATGGCCTACAAGATGCAAGCTTCGGTTCCTGAATTGACGGACTTCTCCGATGAGCAGGAGTATGTTCTCGAGATGTATGGACCACAGGTCCGAGAGAAAGGAAGCTTTGCGTACAACTGTCTGATGGCGCGCCGCTTGGCCGAGCGCGGTTGCCGTTTCATTCAGCTCATGCATGCGGGCTGGGACCAGCACGCAAACCTCGATACTCAGTTGAAGATTCAGTGCGAGGACACCGATGCCCCATCGGCTGCCTTGGTCAAGGATTTGCGGCAACGCGGATTACTCGATGAAACGTTGGTCATTTGGGGTGGCGAATTCGGCCGCACGCCATTCCAGCAGCAGCGTCCCAATTCGCCACGCGGCCGCGATCATCATCCTTATGCGTTTTCTCTATGGATGGCTGGCGGCGGGATCAAGCCGGGCATGGTTTATGGCGAATCTGACAACTTTGGATTCAACGTGGCGGAGAAGCCCGTCGAGGTCCATGACCTGCAAGCCACCATCCTGCATCTCCTCGGGATCGATCACCAAAGATTCACCAAGCGATTCCAGGGCCTCGACCAACGCCTCACCGGTGTCGAACCCGCTCGGGTCATTGACGAGATCATCAGCTAAGCAACGCCTGCAAACCAGGCAAGCTTTTCCAAAACGTAGAAGCAGCAGAACCAATGCGGCCAAGATGGCCAGGTGCGCACCAGGCGCTTGAACAACACGGGCACCTAGAAGCCATCGTTTTCAGACGACATTCGACATTGAATCAGGATGATCTTCGACACGGGCTCTTTTGCCTTGGCAGTATTCTGAAATAGGCGGCCCAGGTAGGGCAGCTTTCCAAGGATGGGTAGCTCTCTTTTGACTACCTTTTCGACGACGGTCGACCCGGCGCACAGAGCGAGCGTAGTGTTCAACGGAACCATTTGAGTAGTCTGAATGGCATGTACAGAAAGACTGGGCTGTTGAACGGTAAGCGGTCCCTCCGTGGCTTCAAAGGTGAACGTATCCACGCCCTTTACTTCGGACTCCTCGTATTTCAGACGCAAACCAACGTTTCGCTCACTTTCATCCAAAGTTCCAACCAAATCCAAGGCGATTCCCTGACGTAGCTTGGTGATTACGGGCTGAAGCCTATCGGTATCGTTGCCGCTTGCATCTTTCACCGTTTCGAATGAAGTCACAAACGGTAGCTCCTCGCCAATGCGTACGTTAACCTGTTGGCCAGCGTAGCCGATGATCTTGGGGGCGGAGACAATCTGGCCTTCCGCAAGCAACGCTACGATCTGCTGATCGCTCATTCCGCTCGAAAACCTCACAGAGAATTCCTCAGCAGACTTTGTAAAACTCGCCTGCACGACCGCCGCGTTCGCCTGCAAGCGGTCGTCAGAAGCATCGGTCGCTTGGGAAGTCGCGCCCAACATAGGCCAATTCTTTGCGTGAGCCATTGCCTTGTCGGTTGGAAGCTCAAGGATCCGCACGGTGTACACCAACTGCTCCAAGCTCGCTTCCTGAGCAGGAACCTCATTCAAGGAGCTTCTGCCGGCCCCAGCAACCGAATGCACCGCACCTACAGGCGCGTTTTCTTGGGCGATTGAGGCTACATTGCCTGACAGGAAGCAGATAACGCCAATCCGTACCACGCCCCAAGTGCAGTATGGAACTTGATCACCGTGCTTAAATCGCATCATCGGCTCCCTATCGAAGCGAGACAAGAATCCTCGTGCCTGCTTTTCACGTCGTGATCGCAGTTGCGTTGAGGCCTTTTCGTCGTTCGTAGCAGGTTCCCCGTCGGCAGGAAAGGCGAATATATCGGCCCCGTGCGCGGAGCATTGCAACTCCCGAACCCCAACCCCAACTCCCCACTCTCGGCACACACTCTCGGGGTCACACCACTTCACTCTCGGGGTCACACCACTTCGCTCACCGGTGGGGTCACTCTCGGGTGCACTCTCGGGGTCACACCACTTGGACCCAACGGGGGGGGCTCCCCGGGGTCACACCACTTGGTGCAACGCGTTAGCTTGCATTCAATGCGGTCCAGGAGAAAGCATCACCAGGAGATGAGGATGATGAGATAGATGCGTGGTCGGCTTGCACCAAAGATTAGTTCGGCTAGAGGCCATTCCTTTGGAATGCCCGTAATGGACCGACGCGCAAGAGAAGTTCATGCCATAGTCTGGCGATCCGAGCGGCCTGCTTGGTTTGCCAAGCCTCGCATTCGCAGAACTGGCGCGCTTTGGGTTTCAGAAAGCCAGCAACATGAAGTTAATGAAAGAGGCAAGAGCTCTGACGCCAGCAACAGAGAATTTCAAGGTCAAGCTGAAGAGTAGGCCTCGATGACTTTTGAGCGAACACGGAATCTTCGGTGTGTAACTCGAGTTCGGGCTTGGGCGATCTGCGTAGGGCTTCCGGCCACGTTGTAAAACAAGCGTCCGAAGTCGCTCACCAACTCCAGCCAACCCCGTCCCGCCAATCCGACCCGCTGCAACAGAGGTGGTGTTTCTGAAGGAGTACTCCCACGTTTGCCTGCTACCACTTGCCGGGCCGTCCAGTCCAACAACTGCAAGTATTCCACAGGTGTGAGGTTTAAGAATCCCTTGTTACTGCAACGTGTTCTGTCCTCATTTGGAAGAGGGGCAGGAGCATCGGATCGTTCATCGATGTACAGCGGGGCCAAGCTGCGGTCCGGCGAACTCGAAATGCCATCGGGATTCTCTCCGTTTGTTTGCTTGCCAGCTCCTGTCTGCAGCAAAAGTGCCTCCAGACGTTTCTTAGCGGACGTAAAGTCACTCTCTTCGATTGTCGCTGCCAATTCGGCTCGGATCAGGTTCAAGTCGACGTAGGCCACGCAGGCCAGCAAAGCCGATTCGTCCAGTAAACGCACGGAGCGGAAGCGACTTTCCCAGAATTTGCCCGTCTCACCGGTTTCTTGATTGGCCCGCTGGGCAATGTGCTGACACAGCAATCGCATCCACCAGGAAATATCGCTCAAGCGGCTTCTTATCTTCCGCAAACGCTCCGCATTACCGGTTATCGATCGGATTTCACGTCGTGTTGGCTTCTCCGGACATCCATCGCGATTCTTGCGTAGCGGGCACAACATGAGCCATCTTCGGGCAACTTCTCGATCTTTCCAGGTAGCGACCACATCGGGCCGCGAGCGGAGGACCAAATGAAAATGATTTGACAAGATCGCTTCTCCCAGCAAATCGATACCGAAGTTCGCAGCGTGAAGCTCCAGACGAGCCTCCATCCATTGCTTACGGTGATCAAAGTTCTTGCCGGTCAGCGGGTCATCCCCCATCAGAAAGCAGCGTCGCACCGTTCGATTCATGACATGCACGCAGGCAATTTCGTCGGGAGAAAAGATTTCACGACGGGCCATCTTCGCCATTACAGCAACCTCCTTTATTGGGCTTAATGAAAAAGACGGAGCCGAGCCCCAATCCTTACAGACGAACCATCGTTTTTTTGACACATTTCTCGTGTCTGGCCCAAGCAACCCAGTGTGCCTCCCGTTTTCCCTACCTCGGAGTGCTACGCCCCCGCAAGCCCCCGCCCCCGCAAGCCCCGCGTTGATGCCCAGGCGCTTTGACCCCGTTGAGTTCTCAAGCAACCCAGTGTGCCTCCCGTTTTCCCTACCTCGGAGTGCTACGCCCCCGCAAGCCCCGCGTTGATGCCCAGGTGCTGTGACCCCGTTGAGTTCGTGACCCCGTCGAGTTCTGTGTCGAGTCAAGTGGAGTGACCCCGTTGAGTTCTGTGTCGAGTCAAGTGGTGCGACCCCGTCGAGTGCCTGGTGAGCGAAGTGGAGTGACCCCGTCGAGTCAGGCACGTGACCCCGTCGAGTCAGGCAAGGTTTGCCCAGGCAATCCCAGGGACAGGTCGGCCAATTCCCACCGGCAAGAGCACCGGCCACTGACGTTTGCTTGGGCGGAAGAGTGCTTTCTTGAAATCAAAAAAATTCTTCTACGGAAGGTTACTCGTTTCTGAATTTGGCAATTACTTGGGGAGAAGAAGTTCACCCCTAACAGGAGCTCGTCACGTGTTCACCGTTTCCAAACCCGTGGGAAGTCAAGCGTCACCTCGTACCGGCAGAAGCGTTTCTACTAGCTGCCGCCGTCGGTTTAGATCACCGTTCCTGGAATCCTTGGAGGATCGACGACTGTTGGCGGTACTGACTTGGAGCGGAGCTGCTGGAGAAAGTGATACAAATTGGACCACGGCCGCAAACTGGGAGGGCGGTATCGCTCCAACGGCAGGTGATGATCTTGTGTTTTCCGCATCTGCATCCCACGGCCAGACGACAAATAATTTTGAGCCGGGTACGAACTTCGGTGGTATTCAGATCGACGGACCGGGATACGTGCTCGGCGGTAACTCCATCACGCTAGACAAGGGACTCATTAACAACGGCGGCGATGCAGACGTATCTTTGCCAATCGCGCTCACTGCCGATCAGAGCTTTGTCAACACAGCCTATGCGCAGCTATCTCTGGGTAGCATTGACCTGAATGGTCACCAATTGAGGCTCGAGGAGCATGGTCTCGCGACGGTGGTGAATGGGCAGATTAGCGGCGCGGGCGACTTAGTCGTAAGTGGCTGGGGCTATTTCGGAGTGACGCTGGCCGCAGCTAATTCCTATAGCGGACAAACTCGGGTGGAATACGGTTCGCTGAGAATTGAGAATGCCATGGCTCTCGGAATTGCTGACGGGTCCTCGGCAACCGGTACTGTGTTGGGTTACGGCGCAAGCCTAGTCTTAGGTGGATCGTTGAACGTTGTGGACGAGTTGCTTCAAGTCAATAGCTATGCCAATCTCCAAAGCTTCGGTGAAAACCAGTGGTCCGGAAATATAGAAGTCGCCTACTACTTTGCGATGTCATCGGATTCAGCGCTAATTATCAGCGGCGACATCACGGCTAATGATTACACAGGGTTCTACTTCAGCGGGCCAGGGCAGTTGCGACTCGATGGCAACAACTCGCTGCCCCAAGGCTACTTCTACAGCTATGCCGATGTTCAGATTGGCGGTTCCTTATCGCAGTTGAACGAACTGAACATTCTATACGGTAGTCTTGGTGGAGATGGAGTTGTCCAAGCCTCGAGCATTTGGCTCTACTACTCCAGCATGGACTTCAATGGCACGTTAGATAACCAACGCTTGTATGCGCAAGACGCGAGGCTCTACCCGGCAGGAATCGGGCAAGCGGGAACATTTGCAACCGCAGAGCTTAATCTTTTGAATACCGTTCTCAGCATTGATCTCAATAGCGATGCAGACTACGACCGATTGACTGCCAGCAGCATTGTTCAGCTTGCGGGTATAAGCTTGGACTTGAACTTGGGGTATTCACCTGCCGCTGGTCAGCAATTTACGATCGTCAACAACGACGGATTCTTACCGATACAAGGCACGCTGGGATATGACGAAGGCAGCTTGATCGTCGTGGGCGGTGACGTGTTTCGGGTCAGCTACATGGGTGGGGATGGCAACGATGTGACGTTGACTCGGGTGGTGGCCAGTATTTGGAGCGGTGGTGCTGGGGTTGGTGATACCAATTGGTCAAATGCTGCCAATTGGCTTGGAGGCGCGGCCCCGAAGGCTGGCGATATTCTCGTCTTCCCTGAACAGAATGGGCAGACCGTTGCAACCAACGACCTTCCAGCTGGGACCGCGTTTAATGGCTTGATCTTCAATGGAAACGACTTCGTTATCTCCGGAAATGCGATCACACTAGATGGCCGCCTGCAGAATCGTGGCAACAATAACACATTCAGTCCTAAAATCTTGTTGGGGCAGGCGCTGGAAATACACAACAACGGTGGCAGCCTGAGTGTCAGTGAAATTGACCTCGGCGGTCATGACCTGAATGTGAACGTCTATTCGTATTACGGTCTTGTCAATGTCGACGGTGAAATTTCAGGCACTGGCAACCTGTTGAAGACGGGTGTGGGAACAGCTTCGTTCGGCGCAGCCAACAGCTATACCGGCAATACCGAAATCGCCGCTGGCCGGCTTGAAGTTCGCGACTCGCTGGCACTGGGAGATAGTATTGGTTCGACCTTTGTTCGTGGTGGCGTCCTTGCGCTGAACGGTCCGCTCCAAATCGCAGATGAAGCTCTCTTCTTAAGTGGCGACTATTATTACGCAGGCTCAGTAGAATCTATTGGTGCCAATCTCTGGACAGGTGCAGTGCACTTCAGCGGCAACGTCAGTCTTTATGGGTATGGAGCTGGTGACCAACTGACCATTGCTGGCGATACCAGCAGTGACAGCTACGCGCAAATTACAATGTACGGACTCGAAGCATTGGAACTCGCGGGTACCAATGGTTTGACCGACGCGTTGCTCTATGTTAACGGTAGTACCCTGCATATAGACTCAACGCTGACCGGAGCTCAATATCTGCGACTTGACTCAGGAACCTTGCAAGGAACTGGGATGATCGGAGTATCTTGGCTTGATGCTTACTCGGGGAAAGTCGAATTCGCAGGGTTACTCGAAACATCCGGGTTCTACGCTAGTAACAGTCTCGTCGATCCAGCTGGCCTACTCGAAACTGGTACGTTAACACTTGGTGGTGATGTCATTCTTAACGACTCAACCCAATTGACCGCGCAATGGAACAGTGACACCAGCTTTGACCAATTGAGCCTATCGGGAACGCTGAATATCTATAACGCTTTGCTGGAGATCGATCTCGGATACGCGCCGACCATCGGGCAGAATTTTACTCTGATCGACAATGACGGTACGAATGCCGTCAACGGAAGGTTCAATAATTTGCCTGAAGGTGCACTGCTAGCACGCAACAACATGGCCTTTCGGATTAGCTATGTCGGCGGCGATGGAAACGACGTGGTGATAACGAGAGTGGCGGCGGGATTCTGGAATGGAGGAGCCGGTGCTTCGGACACGCGTTGGCGGACGGGAACAAACTGGGATGGCGGAGTCGCTCCACGAGCTGGCGAACCACTGTTCTTTCCTGAAAATGCAATCCAGCTGCAGACGACCAACAACTTTCCGGCCGGTACAAGATTTGAAAGCATCGTGATTGCCGGTTCTGGGTATACATTGGCGGGAAATCGAATCTTACTGGAGGCCGGACTGATCAATAGCGGTGGCGATGCTACGGTGACTTTGCCAATTACGCTCGGTGCCAATCAAAGCTTCGTCAACGCGGCTTACGGCACTTTGACAATCGGTGTTGTTGATCAGAACGGAGGATCGTTGACGCTTGATGCCGCCTACGGCAGCATCGTTGCGGACAAGCAAATAAGTGGTGCTGGCGGATTAACCGTAGCTGGATACGGAGGAGTCTATCTTACTGCCGCCAATACTTATACCGGTACAACACTAGTCAATGGTACATTGACGATTCGTAACGCGAGAGCCCGAGGTTCTGCGAATGGCAGGGCGGCTACTGGCACCCTGCTCGACGGAGGCATACTGGTTCTTGATGGCTCCTTCAAAGTTGCCAATGAATTGTTGACCATTTCCAACGGTACTCTTTCGGCGTTGGGTACAGATGTGTGGACGGGCAACATCAAGCTGTCTGGCTATTACGCTAACTTCCAAGTCGACAACGAACATTCGTTGCGCATCGATGGGAACATGAATAGTTTTGGTAGTCCGTATATCTATGTGAGTGGCCAGGGCAGCTTGCACTTGGCAGGACAAAATACGGTTAGTGGAGCAAACTTATACATTAATGGGAGCACATTGCAGGTCGACAAGTCGCTTGTTGGCATGAATTATCTATACGCCTACGGTGCTTCGATCCGTGGGGCCGGAGTGGTTGGGGCAGATTACATTGAAACGTATCTTGCGTTCCTCGATCATTCAGGGGCGTTGGTCAGCCCTTACTTGGGCGTTTCCTACGGCAACGTCAGCCCAGGCGGTAGTAGTGTGGCAACTTTGGAAACTGGCAGCATTAGCCTCTATGCAAGCGTGTTTGATGTTCAGCTCGAAAGCACCGCAACTCACGACGTACTCGACGTCACGGGAACTGTATATCTTTCCGGAACGCAACTGAGCGTTACGTCGAAGTTTAGGCCCGTCAATCGCCAGCAGTTTACGATCATCGAGAACGATGGTTTAGATCCTATTTATGGAACGTTCGATGGGCTCGACGAGGGAGATCTCGTGGTCGTTGATGATATGGCTTTCCGGATCAGCTACGTTGGGGGATCTGGTAACGACGTCGTGCTGACGCGGTTTACAGGTGTTACGTTGCAGGATGGAATACTCTTCTATTTCGGCAGTGATGCGGGCGATAGTTTTGAGGTAAGCTGGCAGGAAGGCAGCGAGTATTTACAAGTAGAAAGCGGTACCGGCAAGCGAATTGGCACGATAAGACAGCAGTTTGTTGTCGCCGACGTTGGCGAGATGATTATCTATCTCGGACGCGGACAGGATCGTGCGAAGATAACTGATAATGTCCTTATTCCCACCAGGATCGATGGTGGTGATGGCAACGACACAATCATCGCTGGCGGTGGAAACGCGATTCTGTACGGTGGCGAAGGGAGTGACACGATTCAAGGCGGCACAGGTCGTGACATTTTGATCGGAGGCTTGGGTAGAGATTCTCTGATCGGCGGCGACGGGGATGACTTGTTGATTGGCGGAGCAACTGTGTTCGACCGGAATGACATGGCACTGCGGGCCATAATGTCGGAATGGAGTTCTGGTCGTAGCTACGCGGAACGGGTTGGCAACCTTATGGGAGTCGTCGGAGACAGCTTTTTCGAGAGATTGAATGGTGATTTCTTTTTGGACTTGACGACCGTAAATGACGACAAACGTCAGGACAGGCTGTATGGTGATACTGGACTCGATCTTTTCTTTGCAAGAGTTGGACCATCAGCAGAGCGCGATGAGACGGATCGAGACGCCATCGAAGTCCTGATCTCCTTGTAGATCGAGGGACTTTACTCAACAGCTTCAGATTTGCGGCGACGTTAAAGTTGGGACGATGGGCTTTTGGGTGGATCTACTCCGTGTAGTCCCATGATCACATTTGGGAGCAACGTAGTGCAACATGAGTGACGATGAGCTGCGAGAGCAGCGTCTGAGTGAGTTGGCGCATGAGTTCTCCAATCGGGCTCGACAAGGCGAACTAAATTCGGTTGACGAGTTCGCCAGTGCACACCCTGAATTAGCTGCGGAAATCCGTGAGCTGTTTCCGCCGCTTTTGGCACTTGAGACCCAGTCTGCTGCGACATTTGTCACCAGTTGTCCGATCCCCGCCTGTCTCGGAGATTTTTCGATTGTCCGCAAGATTGGCCAAGGCGGAATGGGGCAGGTTTTTGAAGCAGTTCAGGAGCCCTTGAATCGTCGTGTTGCACTGAAGGTCTTGAGTGTTCAGGCGTCCACTGAGGGTGCTTTAAGGCGTTTTAGCAGAGAAGCCCAAATCGTCGCGCGTTTGCATCACACAAACATCGTGCCAATCTACGCTTTTGGTTCCACGAACGGTGTACTTTATTTCGCCATGCAGTTCATTGATGGATGGTCGTTGAACCGAATACTTGAGCAACAGAACAGCGATGTAGCAAATCAGTGCGGATTCTCGCGGGATCCACGATCCGTCGCCCGACTTGGTATCGAAACTGCCAGTGCCCTGTCTGCAGCACACGCCTGCGGGGTCATCCATCGTGACGTGAAGCCCGGAAACATCTTGCTGGACAGAAACCACAAATTGTGGCTTACCGACTTTGGTCTCGCCCAGATGCAGGATACAGACAACTTGACAGGTCCCAACGACATGTTGGGTACGATGCGTTATATGCCTCCCGAGCGATTATCCGGCATGTCTGGAGAGCTAGGTGATGTTTATGGCTTAGGGATCACGTTGTACGAAGTTCTTGCTGGCCGCCCCGCGTTCAACTCAAAAGACACTCGCCAGCTTGTGGGGCAAATTCTCAATGAATCGCCGCCCGATATCAGGTCGATAAATGCGGCCGTACCTCGCGACTTAGCTACTATCATTCACAAATGCATGGCGAAGATGCCAGGCGAACGCTATCAGTCTGCTCAGGCACTAGAAGAGGATTTGGCTCTCTTTTGCGCCGATTGCCCCATCCAAGCCCGTCGAACAAGTGCGATCAACTCGGTTTGGCTTTGGGCCAAGCGAAATCGAGTTCTAGCTTGCACGTTAGCGACTGCCGCGATGGCGTTGACTGCTGTAGCAATACTCTCAACTTTGTTGTTATTCCGAGAAAACGCCTACCGGCGGTCGCTGGAAGTTGCGATTCGGGATACAGATAGTGCGAGACAGAACGAAATTGCAGAGATGTATAGCAGCCTGGTCGAATCATCCCGTTCGAAGCAGTCCAGCTTTCGCCCTGGACAGCGTTTTGGAAGCATTGAAGATTTGAGGCTTGCCAAGCAATTGTTGGACGAGCGTTGGATATTGCCGGAAAGCGAGAAACAGCTACTGACCGCCGAATTGCGAGATTTAGCCGTCTCTGCATTGGCCCTGATTGACGTCAGGCAAACAGCGACATTGAAACATACTACATACAGCTACACGGACCTCTACCGTGGTGACCGCTTTTTCTTTCAACGCGACAAGGTTACAGCAGTATGCCGAAACTTTGACAACCAAGATCTGTTTTCTTTGCCTGCTGTTGACGAAGACACGATAGTTTTGGCAACTCCGGACAAAAATGAAGTGCTCTTGATCGATCGTATGAATCAGAGATTATCACGTCGAAGGATTGACCATAGTATTTCAGAGTCAGTTGCAGAGTCGGCTGATTTTTTACATAAGTACCATGTAGCAGAATTCAGCAAAGACGGTCGGGTTCTTTTGCTTTGGTCATATGGCGAAACTCGAGACTCGAATGCGGTAGCAGCCATATACAATTGGGCGACAGGCAAACAGCTATTTCGTATAGATGGCTTGGCGATTGATTCACTGGCTCATTTGTCACCTGATGGATCGAAAGTGGTTCTGAAATTCGGGGATTACGGTTCCCGGGAGTCCAAGGAACTGCGAGTGATCGATGTCACTTCAGGAGAAGGATGGCTACTTCATACTTTTAATGAAACTATCCAGTCCACAGCATGGTACCGTGATTCTCGCTCGATTGCTGTCGGTCTCGCTGAGAGCAACATCATTGAATGGTGGGACGTACTCAATCGTCGCATGCTACAGCGGAACAAATCGCAGCACGGAGGCGGTCCCCATCTAGCGAGCAGTCCAACCGGACAGTGGCTTTACAGCTACTCCGGATGGACCGGACAGTCCATGTTCTGGCCTTCGTTTTCCGACCAGCCAGGGTTGGTGGCAACCGGATTTCCAGACTTTGCGTATCCGACCGGTCCCGGCCACTTCATGGGTAGTCGGTCGATCGACGAAAGCACCAATGAAGTTTGGGAAGCTGTTCCAAGTCCGGTTGTACGCGTTTTGTCTAGGCACCCTATCCATGGCGATGTAAACCGATGGTTAGGCACGGCAGTGCATCCGAGTGGCCGGATTCTGGCGGTGGGCAGCGACAATGGTATTTCACTTTTTGATCTTGTTACCGCACAAGAGATCTACTGCTTGGAAGTGGGGCAATGCAACTATCCTTTTTTCGTGCCGAAGACGGGTGAGCTGCTGGCGAACTCCAGATCGGGACTGCACCGTTGGGAGATCGAGTGTGATTCACAAACGGGTGAACTGGTGAAAGTTAGTCAACCCGAGATACTCTGCATGGAATCCAGGTTCGGAATGCAAGTCGCGAGTGATCACAGTGGCAAGTTGATTGCCAACGCCTGTGGCGACCGAGTTTTCCTGATTCATGATTCCGGCCGGAAGATTGATTCCATTTTCGGGTTAGGAGATTGCCGTTTCGTCGCTGTAAGCCCCAACGGGAAGTGGCTGGCAACGTCAACCCATGGCGGTAGTCCAGGCGAATATCTGATCTGGGACACTTCAACGTTAAGGCTAGTCAAAGCCATGCCGCGAGGTGAGTGGAGCGGCTTAGTGCGTTTTTCAGCCGATGGAAAATGGTTGTCGCTGGGACATAGCAGTCCGAACGTTCTGAGTACAGAAACTTGGGAAGTAGAGAATTCAATGAATCAATTGTCCGGCGCGCAATATGTATTCTCCGCTGACAATCGCCTGGTGCTTTCCGAGTTGAATGGACGCATAGCTCTTCAGGACACTAGCACTGCAGAACGGATTTGCTTTTTGACTTGTCCTGCGAACGCCGTGGTGAATCACTGGGAGTTTTCACCTGATGGTAACTATGCAATTCTCACCAGCAACCAGGAACTGAGCACCTATGTCTGGGACCTGCAATCGCTAAAAAAAGAAGGTTCTTCAGAGGAATTAGTGGGTCAATGAGAAGAGTTTGAGCCCCTCGGGAATCGGAACAACAAAGCCTTCCAATGGATGGTTGCAGAGTTGGAGTCTGTGGCCTGGTCAGGCTTCTTACACCCAGTCATCCGTCGGAGCCATTCGCTTCGCCCGGGGGTGAGCCCCGACGGATGACAGGACGACGAAGCCTACAAATCGATTTGCTGACAATTGAAGTAGCATCCTGGCTACCGGTATTGGATGATGAGTTTGCACACTTATTCCTCCAATCCAACAACCAGGATGCAACTGAAAACTATCTTCAATCACGTCGTGGATTACAAGCCGTTTATTGTTGAGCGAGTAGAAATGACTGGTGAAATCTCACCC
>JANSWS010000779.1 GCA_024743355.1 bacterium | reverse complement strand
GGGTGTAATGTGTGGACACCCGCGCGGACCGATCGCGACCGTCTGCAAAGCCGACAGTTGATCTACACGGGGCTGGAGCGAACGCCGGTATCCGCGATTCTTCCGGAAGTAGAGTTGGACGGGCAGCGCTGTCCGCTGATGGCGGAGCGTTTCGCCGACAGCGGTGACGCCTATCGCGTCTTAGGGGAAATGGCGGAAGATAGCGACAATTGCGATACGGCCGATGGTCGTAGCAGAACACGCGTCAATTCGGCTGCACGCTTAGCAAGGATGGTGGGAGAGGATCTGGAAACTTTGGGCAGCGAACAAGTAAGATGCTTGGCGCTACAAATCGTTGAAGCTCAGTTGCAGCAGATTCTGGAGGGCGTGCATTCGAACCTCAAAGGCATGGCCAATTCGCTCGGACTTGGCGACTGCCAGAACAAGCTGATGACGATCGTTCTATGTGGGCACGGGAAGCCAATTCTCGACAGAATTCGGAAGCGACTTTCCGATTCGCAATTACGCATAACGGACCTCCAGAATTGGGTAGGTGAAAGCGTTTCGCGTTGTGCTCCGGCCATGTCGGTGGCTAGCCTATTGAGCTCGCATCTCGCTAAAGAATCCCAGGTGCGCTGAGGCAGGTGTCTTATGGGTGGCTTTCTAAGCCCAACCGAACATGACAGTGTGCGGATGCCGGCTTCCGTGCGTGTCATCAAATTAGGCGGTAGCTTGCTGGATCTACCGCAGATTGGATTCAAGCTCCAGCAGTGGCTGCTTGGACAACCTGCCGCTCTTAATTTGATCGTCGTCGGCGGCGGAGAAATTGTGGAGGCTGTCCGCAGACTGGATCGAATCCACCAATTCGACCCATCGCAAGTGCATTGGTGGTGCGTCGATTTGTTAACAACAACAGCTCGTATAGCCGCCAATCAAATACCGGATTGTGGATTGATAGACACGCAGTCCGAGTTGAAGTCGGTACTCGAGGCTGGTTCGGGGAGTCCTGCAACGACTACTACCTACACGGTCGTTCCGTCGGCTTTTTACTCACGCGATGTTCACGAGGAAATGTTTCCTTCACTACATGAAATACCGCAGGCATGGGACTTGCCCCACACATGGGATACGACTACCGATTCCATCGCAGCCTTGTTGGGATTGCTCACCCGGGCCGGCGAACTAATTCTGATGAAATCCGTCGATCCAGTTGATCCCAACGAAGCTGGGCAAATCCGTAGCGCCTGCGAAATGTGGGCTAAACTGGGCTTGGTCGACGCTGCCTTTCCGCGTATCGCAACTTCGATTCCCAAGATTCGCTGGGTCAATTTGCGGGCCGACTAGGTCTGAGG
>JANSWS010000496.1 GCA_024743355.1 bacterium | reverse complement strand
TTAACCAAGGAATTGCCAGGAGCTTTATCGAAAGTGGCGCTGTCCAACTAATCTCTGTACTTCGAGACTAGAAGCATGAAAAGTATTGTTGTCATTGGCGGTAGCCATGGGATTGGATGGGAGATTACAAGGCAGCTGCTCTCGCAAGGAGACCGAGTCACGGTGCTCAGTCGCACGCCGGGACAACTGGCGGAACTTGCCGATGGTGCGCACGGCCTAAACCACATCACTTGCGATGTCACTCAGGATGAGATTGACGCAACCAGTTTGCCAGAGGTGATGGATGGATTAGTCTACTGTCCAGGCAGCATCAATTTACGAGCCATCGGTTCGCTACCGCTTCAGCAGTTTCGCGATGACTTTGAGTTAAACTTGGTGGGAGGTGTTAAGGCAGTGCAAGCATCTTTGCGTGGCTTGAAAGCAGCCTCCTCTGCCAGCATCGTGTTTTTCAGTACCGTGGCCGTGCGTCAAGGGATGTTTGCTCACGCATCGATCGCCGCCGCGAAGGGTGCGGTGGAAGGACTGACTCGAACCCTGGCTGCTGAATTGGCCCCGACAATCAGAGTGAATTGTCTGGCTCCTGCGTTGACCGAGACGCCACTCGCGGCTCGCTTCTTCAGCAAGCCGGAGAAGGTCGAAGCATTGGCCAAGATGTATCCGCTAGCTCGCACTGGCAAGCCGGAAGATTTGGCCTCCATCGCCTGTTTTCTTCTGTCGGACGCCAGTAGCTGGATGACCGGGCAAATCATCGGCGTCGACGGCGGCATGTCAGCCGTGCGCAATTAAGCGGGCTTTCGCAAGTTCGCTTGGCTAGTCGCCAAACGACGGAGGAGACAACCCGCTTACGCGGCAACGCGACGTGGTAACTCGAAGGCTACTTGATCGATGCAATCTGTGTCCACGCAATTCGCGCCCGCTACAGCTCCGGCCACCAATGCTAGATCCGCCAGCTGAATGATCTTTCGAGGTATGCCGCGGCTAAAATCTTGAATGCGATCCACAGCAGCGTCGGTGAAAATCGGATTGTCGTGGCCAACGCGAGCGATGCTCCAAGCCAGGAACTCGACGGTCTCATCGATCTCCCAGCGAGGCAACTCAATTTGTAGCCCCACCTGGTCCAACACTGATTGGCTCATGGTGCCAACGCAGCGCAAGTCCATCGCCATTACGATCGTCAGGGGGAAAGCCATGGCGAGCAATCGAGATAGCTCCAATTCGGCTTCCGCTGTCGCATTTTCGCCATCGTCCAAGAGCAGTACAAAGTGGCGATTTTCACAACTGGCAGCCCGAAAGTAGTCGTCCAGACAATTCCAGGCTGAGAGTGTTGTAGTTGGACCCGATTGTGTCCATTGCCGACTTCCCACCAGGTAACTCGCCAGCTTGTTGACAAATTCTCCTGGATGCAACCCTAGCAGGGAAAGACGTAGGACGTTCAGCGCGGACTCGTCGTCTAAGCGGGGTGGATTGCTGGCAAGCAGCCGCAGAATACTTGATTTTCCCGAGCCCGTTTCGCCTGTTACCAGGCCAAAACTGCGACGATTAGCGATCAGGAACTCGATTCGAGCGAGAGCTTCCTCGAACGTTCCACCGCGGAACAACGGCCGGCTCGCTTCGCTGGCAAATGGGGGAGCTTCCAACTCCCAGTATCTCCAATAGCTCATATCCCAAGCCTTTGTTTCTCAGATACCTTCACGATCGACGACGTCCATTCGCTCAGCGCATCGCTGTACAACGACCTGACACTGCCATGGCGGACCCTTCATTTCCATCGGGCCGCAAATCCGTAAACTTGAGCACAATCGCTAAACTTTACCAAGCATGCAGGTTTAAGGTTCATGAGTTCTAACCCTCGATTCTTCGTGGAAATGCTCCCAAAACAGGGAGTTGTGAACTTGGATGCGGACAACGCGCTGCATGCAGCCACTGTGTTGCGTCTGAAAGAGGGGGCCGCCGTTGAGCTGTTTGATGGGCGGGGAGGCGTCGGCCGTGGCAAGCTTACACAAGTCTCCAAACGATGTGCGCAGGTCATGCTGGAAGCATCGTCGATGGAGCAGGTCGATCAAATCCCCCTGCATCTTTACGTAGCGCTTCCCAAAGGCGACCGACAACGGACACTGATCGACAGCCTGACTCAGCTTGGCGTTGCGCAATTGACCCCGCTTCTTTGCGAACGCAACGTGGCTCTGCCCTCTCCCAACGTTCTGGAACGCTTGCGGAAAGCCGTTATTGAGTCCTGTAAGCAATGTCAGCGTAACTTTCTGTTGCGTATTTCCGATCCGATTGACGTTTCCGAACTGTGCGCGAAGTCTGAATCACTCGACGCACTGCGATTGTTCGCTCATCCCTATGGCAACTCACTGAAGCTCGGAAAAATAGAAATTCCCGCTGCCGGCACCGTGGAAATGGTAATTGGTCCAGAAGGTGGATTGAGCGAGTCCGAGGCAGAGCAACTTCGCGACTCGCAGTGGCAGCAAATATCGCTTGGCCCGCGTATCTTGCGTGTTGAGACAGCAGCGATTGCGGTGGCCGCGTATTTCTCCATGCAGGACTGACTTACATTCGTCTGTTCCCTCCCAGCAAGACGGGCCCGCTGATGGCCGGCTATCTGGTATTATGAGGCATTCCATTTTTGCAAAGTGTTGGGAACAAACTCGAGAAGCACATGGCTCCAGCAAATCTTCAGCTTGCACTGTTTTCTTCCATCCAGCGATTCGCCTGTGTCACGACGCTGGTGTTTTGCGGATTGTCCTTCGCGACTTGGATCGTACCCGCGGCGATTTCCTCCGAGCGACCGCCCAATTTCGTCATCATGTTCATTGACGACATGGGCTATGCGGACATTGGCCCCTTCGGAGCCACTGCTTACCCAACACCACATTTGGATCGCATGGCACAAGAGGGTATGCGATTTACGGACTTTCAGGTGACCAGTGCGGTATGCTCGGCCTCGCGGTCGGCACTAGTGACTGGCTGCAACCATCGTCGCATTGGTTTCAGCGGCGCGTTGGGACCCAGCGCCAAGCACGGACTCAATGCCGACGAGGTTACGATTGCTGAGATCTGCAAACAGAAAGGTTATGCCACAGCCTGCTACGGCAAGTGGCATCTTGGGCACCATCCCAAATTTCTGCCGACCAATCATGGATTTGACGAGTACTATGGCCTTCCTTACTCCAATGACATGTGGCCATATCATCCGGGAGTTCGTGACTTGCCGATGGCGGAAAGACTGAAACGCTGGCCACATCTGCCGCTGATCGAGGGTACTCAGGTGTTGAATCCGCGCGTCGAGGACAAGGATCAAGAGTTGCTCACCAAGCAATACACGGAACGTGCGGTGAGTTTCATTGAAGCGCACAAAGAGAAACCGTTCTTGGTTTATCTGCCGCACAGTATGATTCACGTTCCGCTCTACGCGTCGGAAGACTTCCGAGGCAAGAGTGGTGCGGGTTTGTTTGGCGACGTGGTGATGGAAGTAGATTGGTCCATGGGCCAGATTCTGGATACGCTCCGCAAGCACGACTTGCACGAGAACACGCTGGTGATTTTTACCACGGACAATGGTCCGTGGCTCAGCTATGGCGACCATGCTGGTTCGGCCGCGCCCCTGCGGGAAGGCAAAGGAACCATGTGGGAGGGTGGATGTCGCGTTCCAACCTTGATGTGGTGGCCCGGTAAAATTCCGGCTGGTGCCAGTTGTGATGAATTGGCCTCTACCATCGATATCCTGCCGACAATGGCGGCTTTGATCGAGGCGGAATTACCTGACCACACGATTGATGGGAAAGACATCCGGCCACTGATGTTTGGTGAAGCCGATGCCAAGTCGCCGCATGAATATTTTTGTCACTACTATGGCGGTGGAGAGCTACAGGCGGTTCGCGATCGGCAGTGGAAGCTATTCTTTCCTCATCAGTACCGCACCATGGCTGGTAGGCCTGGCGGCACCGATGGGATTCCCACGGCCTATTCGCAGGCTAAGACGGGTTTGGAGCTCTATGATCTCAAATCGGACGTGGGCGAGACCACGGACTTGGCGGAGCAACATCCGGAAATTGTCGCTCGCTTGCAGGAAGCCGCCGAGCAATTTCGTCAGGATCTCGGCGACAAATTGACGGATCGTCAGGGCTCGGGCATTCGTCCTGCGGGCCGTATCGAGGAGGGTGACGAATTGCTGCCCTTAATCGACGAAGAGTAGTTCGTCCAAGTTTCTGGAGTGCTCCTACCTGTCGGAGCTTTGGATTTGCCGCGGGGTCCGATTCCCATTGTGATCTGCGGCTGCCACAACGAATTCCCTGAGCGAGCGACAGATGAATCCTTACCCCTAGCCACGCTCGCCAGAGCATGGTCGACGACTTCCACCGTCTGGCGACATAAGCGGAAGCGGATGGGAATCGAACCCACCAAGCACTCTTTCGAACGCTTCGACGGTTTTGAAGACCGCGCCCAGCACCAGCTAAGAAACGCTTCCGGGAAAGACCCTTGATTCTAACAGAGCCCATGTTTTCAAGCAGCTCTGCTACTGATTTTGCAGACGCTGCCGGGCAAGGTAAGCTCAAATTTAAGGGAATTGTTCAAGGCGTCCTAGATGGTCAGCGCCACTTTCGAATAGCCGAATGGGCGTTAGCCCCGGTTTTCGAAGGGCCTAGGCACCACTTAGCCGGAAATCGTGCTATCACGGTTAACCAAGGCATAGCTTCGTGCAGACACCTGTGCTTCGCGATGGGTTGCCAAGCCATGCTCGTGCAAGCTAGTAACGGAACAGCCACACACGGGCGGGCCCGTGCCACACAAAGCATCAACGTTAGCTCAGCAAGCCCGCATTTGAGTCGAAGGGACGCTTAGGGTGGCACTGGCTCGCCAGTGGGTTTTCAGCGTTAGCAGCTTGCACGCTCAGGATATAGGCATTTGTACGATGAACTGCTCTTGGTCTCAAATCTGAGGTGGCTTCTGTCCGCATTCAGTTACAGCTTCGTGCAGACTCCGGTGCTTCGCGATGGTTTCCCAAGCCATGCCCGTGCAAGCTAGTAACGGAACAGCCACACGGGCGAGCCCGTGAAGATATAGGAAGCCGGGCCGCTAGAACGGAAACTGGAGTTGTCAAACCTTCAGTAGTTCTAAAGGACACCGGCTATGAAAACAGA
>JANSWS010000821.1 GCA_024743355.1 bacterium | reverse complement strand
TCGTGGTTTGCGTGGCAACCGAATGCATGGCCTGGAACCACGTTACCTCCAGGCTTAGTTACTCGGCATTGTGGGTCATCGGCTTGGGAACTTGGGCCGCGGTTTTCTGGGCCCTGCGCAGACGGATGGGACCGGTAACCTTTGTGGAAAGGCAGGTCGCCCATGTCTGGGGAGCAAGCTTGATTGCGATCGCCGCCTTAACACCTTTGGAATGGCTGATGGGTCTGCAGCCGCTAACGCTGTCGCCCATTTTGGCGATCGTGGGCTCCATTATTTTCTTTGTCAAAGCTGGGATCTTCTCCGGCTGGTTCTATTTGCAGGCAACGGCTCTGTTGATTACCAGTTTTGCCATGGCTCTCTTGCCAGGCATGGCCCATATCATCTTCGGGACCGTCGCCGGCGCCTCCTTTTTCATCCCTGGTCTGAAATACTATCGCCTCTCGCGTCTCCCCTAAACCACGAAAGGTTTGGGGGACCTCGTTGCAGTTTGGGGCAATATTTCGAACTCAGTTGGATGCGATTCTGAGAATAGGAACCTGAAACCTTTTTCATCAGGGAGAAAGACTTTGAAATCCAACAGGCCTACGGCGCTGGTTACTGGGGCGGGCACCGGTGTCGGCAGAGCTTGTGCTCTGCGGTTCGCTCGCGCCGGCTTCAATGTGGTGATCAATTTCTCGCGGAGCGAAGCTGACGCCGAGCAGACTCTCGCTGGAGTGCGGGCCGAAGGGGTCGAGTGCTTTACGCATCGCTGCGATGTGTCCTGTGAACCCGATGTCATTGAAATGCTGGCTCGAATCCAGGCTGAGTTTGGGAGATTGGATGTATTGGTCAACAACGCGGCCACAACCTACTTCATAGATTTCGATGACCTGGACGGCCTTAGCGAAGACAAATGGGATCAGATTCTTGCTGTGAATACCAAGGGCACTTACTTTTGCATCAAGGCCGCTCGATCCATGCTCATGGCGGACGAAGGTGGTGCCATCGTGAACGTCAGCTCCGTCGCCGGCTTAACCGG
>JANSWS010000820.1 GCA_024743355.1 bacterium | reverse complement strand
GGAGCTGCCGGACAACGTGGTGGTGGTGATTGACGAGGCATACGCCGAGTATCTGGAGGAGGTGCCGGATTGGGCCCCGGTGTTCGAATCCGGGCGTCCATTGGTGGTTTTGCGCACATTTTCGAAAATCTTTGGTTTGGCGGCCCTGCGTATCGGGTATGGCCGAGCTTCCCGGGAGATTGCGGCGTTGCTCCAGCGAGCTCGCCAGCCGTTCAATGTAAACGCGATCGCTCAAGCCGGGGCCCTGGCTGCGTTGGATGATGCCGATTGGGTGGAGCAATGTCGGGTGAGCAATCAGGCAGGACTGGCACAGTTGACGGAGGGGCTCCGGGATATGGAAGTCGATTACGTCCCTAGTGTGGGCAATTTCCTCCTCGTAAAGGTAGATAATGGACAAGAGGCCTTCGTTGCTCTGCAACGAATCGGGGTGATCGTGAGGCCGGTGGGCGTCTATGGTCTGCCAGAGTGGGTGCGCGTAACGGTAGGGAGTTCCGAGCAGAATTCGAGGTTTCTGCGTGGTTTGGGCGAATGGCTGGGGCGCGGATCAGGATGAAGATCGTAAGAAGTCGTGCCTCTCAGCGAGTCGAGCTGCCATAGCCACTCAAGCTTACGAGTAGTTGGTCCATCAGTTCATTTCGATTCGGGGTGAAATGAAAGCGGTCTTGTCCGAGTTTCTCGTAGGCTCGTCGTAGCAAGCTCGTCGACGGGCGCCGCATTTCCAGCATGCGTTCGAGATGGGCTGGTAAATCGGACGCGCTGTCCGAATCCAGATCGAATTCAATCAATTGGGCGAGGGCCGCTTGATTGAGCGGGTCGCGTTCCACGGCATGTTCCAATACGCGTCGTGCCTCCCGGGTGGCTCCCACGGAATTGAGGCGTTCGGAGACGGCGACGAGATTTTCTGCCCGGAGAGAACTTAGATTGAGGTAGTTGTCCAAGAAGAGATTTGCCTCTTCTCGTTCGCCCAAGGCCACGTAGCAGATAGCTTGGAGGCCGTTGAATACGGGGGCTATTTTCTGTT
>JANSWS010000623.1 GCA_024743355.1 bacterium | reverse complement strand
GTCCGAGGAAAGCTATGAAATTCAGAAAGTTGAAAAGCAGCCCGAAGGCGACTGGTGGTTAATTACCGCCAGAATCAAGTATGGTGAACGCGACATGGTGTTTCCCGTACCCCTGGAAGTCAAATGGGCTGGAACAACGCCAGTGATGACTCTGGACAACATGACGATCCCAGGCTTTGGCACCTTTGGAGCTCGCGTCGTTTTCCATAAAGACAAATATGCGGGGACTTGGCAGCACGACAACGTCGGCGGTCACATGTTTGGCATCGTCGAAATCGCGTCGACAGAATCGACCGAATCAGCAGACCGCTAACCCGGATATTTCATTCAGGCCGTGCTCATTTTCTCCATGCCTTTTCCAAGTGGAGCAACTCGCCATGTCCAAGGATCCAACGCGTCCCACGCTGAGTGACTCAAAGCCGTTATCCAACAGCTTTAGCCGGCGGCAACTACTGTCCTACGCCGCCTTTTCTTCGGCTGCAGTTGGCAGCGGCGGAACGCTGGCTAACGCTGCATATAGCCAGAATCCGCAAGGCAATCAGGACACCGCGAATAAGCCGAAGACTTATTCCATGAAAAAGTCGATCAACCTGTGGGCCTTTCCCTACCCTGAGAAAATGTCATTGCGACAGTGCTTGCAACTGGCCAAAGATGCAGGCTTTGACGGGATTGAATTGAATTACGATTTGGAAAACGACCTGTCCCCCGACAAGTCCACGTCCGACTACGTGGCGATCCGCAAAATGGCCGATGAGATCGGTATCCAAATCAGCGGTATCTGCTCCTTCTTGTACTGGCCATACCCGTTAACCAGCAATGACCCAAGCGAACGCGCGCGAGGTGAAGAGCTGGCGTCGCTCATGACCCAAGCAGCCCATGACCTGGGTACGGAGAACGTGCTGGTGGTACCGGGTGCAGTTCATATGCCTTGGCGCGAAGACCATGACCCCACGCCCAATGACCTCTGCTTACAGCGTTCCAAGGAATCCATTGCGAAACTCATTCCGCAGGCAGAAAGACTGGGTGTCTACCTCAACATGGAGAATATTTTTTTTAATGGTTTTTTAATGTCACCCTTTGAAATGGTTGACTTTGTGGATTCTCTGGGCAGTCCTCACGTCCAAGTTCACTTTGATACCGGCAATATCATGGAGTACCAGTTTCCAGAACATTGGATCCCAATCTTAGGTAAACGCATCAAGAATGTGCATTTGAAGGAATATACAAAAAAGGGAAGCGACCACTCGCTCGAGGCCTTTCGGCCGCTGCTGGATGGGACTACGAACTGGCCCGCTGTTCTCGACGCTTTTGCAAACATTGGTTACGACCAGTATTTGACTTTTGAGTACTTCCATCCCTATTTGCACCACCCAGAGGCTCTCATCTATCAAACGTCGGACTCACTGGATCGCATGCTGGGACGCAAATCGGGCGTCTAGCCCCAATATCGTTCAATGGATTAGCTGAAAAGCGTTAGCCTCGGTGGCACTTACTTTGGTAGCGTAACGGCGCAAGCCGTACGGCCGCAGCCACGAATTCGCTGTGAAACGCCGGGCGGCTCGCGCCGCACCGCTGCCATTGGCCACCCGCAGCTAGTGCTTGAAGGTTGCCGCGGGACAATCATGTTTCTAGGATGACACCTCTTAACGCACCGCCTGACAGCTCAGCGATCTGAGTCGACTGTCGGCTACTTCATTTGGTAAAGGCTCCATGCAACGTCTACTGGATCACCAGACGCAAGCTAATTCCGATATCTCGACGCTCGATACGCCGTTTCTGGCGGATGCCTTGGCAGGCCTGTCTGCCGGACGAAAATCGCTGCCATGCAAATACCTGTACGACGAACGTGGGTCCCAGTTGTTTGACCGCATCTGCGAATTGGACGAATACTATCTGACGCGTACGGAGACTCAAATTACGGCCGACAATGCGGAAGCCATTGCGGAGGCCATCGGCACAGGAGCCGTGTTAGTCGAGTATGGAAGCGGCAGTAGCCTCAAGACCCGGGTGCTGCTGGATCATCTGCAGGCTCCAGCTGCCTACATTCCGGTGGACATTTCCGAAGAGCATTTACTGGGAACCGCGCGGGTATTGCAGAATGAATACCCCGAGCTGGATGTTCGTCCGATTACGGCCGATTTCACCCAGGGCTTCGACATGCCCCAAGGCTTGAACTCCGAACGCACCTGTGTTTACTTCCCAGGTTCTACGATCGGCAATCTAGAGAAGCATGCAGCCATCCGTGTGTTGCGGTTGATATCCGAGCAAATCGGTTCCAGTGGAGGACTATTGATCGGCTTCGACCTGCAGAAGTCGCGAGAGGTTCTGGAGCAAGCCTACGACGACTCGCTTGGCGTCACCGCAAGTTTCACTCTGAACATGTTGCGGCGTGCGAATCGTGAGCTGGGAGCCGACTTCGACCTGAGTCAATTCGAACATGTGAGCTTCTACAATGCTGAGGCTGGCCGAATTGAAATCTACGTTGAGAGTCAGTGCGATCAAAGTGTGACCATTGCCGAGGAACAGATTGAGTTCGAAGCCGGCGAACGGATCCATATTGAATACTCTCACAAGTATACGATTCCCGGCTTCGCCCAAATGGCTGAATCCGTCGGCTTCTCTCAGCGAGCAGTTTGGACCGACGACGATAATTACTTCGCTGTGATGTACTTCGAGAAGTAGCGGTAAGATAGCGGGGCACAGCGGGACTTCCACCTTCTGGCGAAGGTAGCTACGCTTGCCAGAGCGTAGTACGCGTTCGCAGAGCGTGAAAAGGCTCTTCCACCTTCTGGTGAAGGTAGCTACGCTCGCCAGAGCGTGGTGCCGCTTCACAGAGCGTAGGTCAGGCTTGCTTCCACCTTCTGGTGAAGGTAGCTACGCTTGCCAAAGCAGACCCATCCACCTTCTGGTAGAGGTAGCTACGCTCGCCAGAGAAACTATGCGG
>JANSWS010000706.1 GCA_024743355.1 bacterium | reverse complement strand
TGGCGTTCACTCGAAACCCTCCGTTGAGTCGGTAGATTGAAGTCTTGGTAACCTCCAATACACCCATAAAACGCCGAGGGTTTTCGAGTTTTTCTCTTTTTTCTAAATCAGGCGCTCGCTTGATTGAGGGCTAGTTGCTAGTTGCTAATGGCTAGCCCGATTTTCCTCTTTCGCTTCTCTCTCGGCCTGAAAGGCCGAAAACACATCAGCCCAGGGCAAGGCCATGCCGTATCAATCGCGCAGCGTGCGTAAGGCATGGCCGCCGCCCTGGGTTAGCATAAAAAACAATCCCAATCGCCCTGAAGGGGCAGGAGAAACATAGAAGGGGCGACCAAGTTAAGTCCCCAGTGCCCCAAAACCGCCAGAAGATTGCGAGTCGAAACAGACCAGCGACATGGTAACTCCACCGCTCCTCGCTGGTCGGTCATCGATACCAACCCCGGGTTACGCTCATGCTCGCCGGCAGCGAGCGTTCGCTCACCCGGGGCTATCTTGTTTGACCGCTTCGCGGTGATGAGGACCATCACATCCGCGACCATCCACGCGCGGAAACACCACATTTCGAATGCTTGCAACAACCGCGATTTTCCTTGCGGCCATCGACAACCGTTTGGCCCCTTCGGCCTGAAAGGCCAAAAACACATCAGCCCAGGGCAAGGCCATGCCGTATCAATCGTGCAGCGTACGCAAGGCATTGCCGCCGCCCTTGTCAGTGCGGAACGCACGGCAGGATTAAGCCTCGGACTTTAGTCCCAGGTTTCCCAGGCCACACACCTACAAAGTCGCGAAGCGACGACAGGAAACGCGCTACCCGATTATCGCGGCCCTGATCACGACGTTGCGAGTAGCGGGATGGTGTTCTGGCAATTTCCTGGGGCTGACCGGCTACGTTGTGAAACCCAAAGTAAAGAGCTTATACCAATTAAATAGAGAATTATTGACTACCTGTCAGGGGATTCGCTTGCCGCCTCTTCACGTTCCTGGCGTGCAGATCGCATTTGACGCAACCGATCGAACTTGGCTTCTACAACCGTTGCGTGTTTGTACGCAGAATACGGACCAATGAGTTCTCTAGCCTTGCGGCTCTGCTCAGGAACTAGCTGCGATAGTATCTCTTCTTCGGCTTTGCGGTTTAGATCGTCAATTTTACTGCGAAGATCATCCAAGATCGCGGACACCTTTCTCTCCAGCTCCTCCTTTTGATCTTCATATACACCAATTTTGTTGCCAAGCCTCCCCTCCGTCAATGAAAGTCCCCATCCAATTGCGTCAACTTCCATTCGATACACGAGCTGTTTAAAGCGCTTGATCTTTTCCGGACCCAAAGCTTCGTCCAAGAACAATTCACTCTTTAACTTATCCTCCTCGAGGAATGATCTTGCGACCGACTCGGGTACTCTACCTAGGCTGGGTCTCGAGATATTAATCCAATCCTTCTTCTGGGACTCAACAAACTCTTTCGTGGCATCCGCAACGGAAGGCTCAAGGGATAACAGCTCTACGATCTGGCGGCCAGCCAATATCCTCACAAGGTCACGTGGCTCCTCGGGATCTGCACCTATTCTAATTGCGCCGTCTCCCTGCAACACACCGCGAGTTCGCACAGCTTCTGTGCCAAGTTGCCAAAACAACGCGGGCACGGTGCAAACAACCAAAAAAGCCATCTTCATTGTGTCACTCCCAGAGCCAGATCGTTCGTTGCTATTGGAAAATAATTCTTACCTTCGGGGGCCAATACGTTGCCACTATAAAGAGGGTTCTTCGGAGGAATTAGTGGGTCAATGAGCAGAGCTTGAGCCCCTCGGGAATCGGAACAACAAAGCCTTCCAATGGATGGTTGCAGAGTTGGAGTCTGTGGCCTGGTCGGGCTTCTTACGCCCTGTCATCCGTCGGAGC
>JANSWS010000131.1 GCA_024743355.1 bacterium | reverse complement strand
ATAGTGTGCCTTGCGTGTAAATGGTTCGCCCAAACTCACCGCCCCAGATAATCAGAGTTTCATCCAACATGCCACGTTGTTTAAGGTCTTCCAGCAAAGCGTAGCAGGGGCGATCGACATCTTGGCATTGACTGGGCAACCGACCATTGATGTTCGAATGGTGATCCCAGTTGTTATGGTAGACCTGGATGAAACGCACGCCACGCTCTGCAAGTCTGCGAGCCATCAAGACAGTGTTGGCAAAAGTACCGGGTTTGCGGGCTTCCTCGCCGTACAGTTCCATGGTGCTGGCAGTTTCCTGACTGAGATCCGTCAGCTCGGGCACACTGGCTTGCATGCGAAAGGCCATTTCGTACTGCTCAATGCGGGTATGGGTCTGCGGGTCTCCAAGTCGCTGGAAGTTAAGTTCATTCAAACTATTCAAGCCGGCGATAGAACGCTGGCGGATGCTATCGGGGACGCCGGGCGGATTGTTGATATAGAGAATCGGATCGCCCTGACTGCGAAAACGAACGCCCGCATGTTCGCCGGGCAAGTAGCCCGCGCTCCACAATCTGCCGGAGATAGCCTGCTCTTGCTCGCGGTTGCTGGGAATGGCCACGAGAACCACAAAGGAGGGTAGATTTTCATTGTCGCTTCCCAGCCCATAGGACGCCCAGGAACCCAGGCACGGCCGGCCCGTTACCTGATTTCCGGTCTGCAGTGCGGTAATCGCGGGTTCATGATTGATTGCTTCCGTATGCAGACTACGCATCCAACAAATCTCGTCGGCTTTTTGGGCCAGATGCGGTAGCAATTGGCGATTCATCCACATGCCGCATTCACCCGCGCGTGCGAACTCATACTTGGACGGGGCAACCGGAAATCGGGCTTGTCGGCTAGTCATCGTGGTCAGACGCTGGCCCATCCGAATCGAGTCGGGAAGTTCTTTGTCGTACCAATCTTGCATGACGGGCTTGTAGTCGAACAGATCCATCTGTGATGGACCACCAACCATATGCAAGTAGATCACGCGTTTCGCCTTTGGGCGGAAGTGTGGACCCTGCGGTTTCGATCTAGCGGCGGCAGCTGTCGCGGGCAAAAGTGTTGACAGCGCGGCGGCGCCCAGCAGATTTCGCCCGCTGGTGAAAAACTGGCGACGGGCCAGTAGAGGGGCTGTGTTAGAACTGCGTGATGGATTGCCTGCAAGCATGTTTAGAAACCTGTTGTTTTGTTGGGTGGAACTCACTTGTTCAGCGTCTCGTCCAGATTCAATACTTGATTGCAGATCATGGTCCAGGCTGCCAATTCGCCGCAATCCGACTGCGAGCGACGCGGCGACGACCCAATTTGCAGCAGTCGCTCGGCATCTTCCGGGTTTTGGGAATAGTAAGATCTGTAAGCCTCAAGATCGGAAGCAAGCAGGCTGATTTCCTGCTCGTCAAAGTCGCGGCTCAAGCAGCCGCCAGCAATCTTCTGAAAACGCTGCTGGTCGTTGCATGCCTCAGCGGAGCAGGACTGTACGACCTGCTCGGCCAAGACCCGCGCCGCTTCAACAAACTGCGGATCATTCAAGGTTACCAACGCCTGAAGAGGTGTGTTTGTGCGTTCACGACGGACGGTGCAAACCTCGCGACTGGTCGCATTGAAGGCCTCGAGGTTGGGAGGCGGAGCCATACGTTTCCAGAAGGTATACAAAGAGCGCCGAAATAGATCTTCGCCTCCGCTCTGGGAGTAGTCTCGGGTATCACCGCCTGGCAATCCAACGATGCTCCAGATTCCTTCCGGCTGATAGGGCTTGACGCTGGGGCCGTACATTTTGCTGGACAATAGTCCGCTGATCGCCAATGCGGAATCACGCACCATTTCCGCATCCATACGAAAACGAGGGCCCCTGGAAAGCCAACGGTTATCCGGATCACGCTCAAACTGCTCCGCGGTTCCGGCGGCCGCCTGTCGATAGGTGGCGCTCATCAGCAGCAGCTTGAAAAAGCGTTTGACATCCCAGCCGTTCTCTTGGAAGTCCTGGGCTAGCCAATCCAGCAATTCCGGATGCGAAGGTGGACTGCCCATAACGCCAAAGTCCTCGGGGGTAGTCACGATTCCCTGTCCAAAGACTTCCTGCCAAAAGCGGTTGACGGTTACTCGGGCGGTCAAAGGATTAGCGGGATCGACAACCCACATCGCCAAACCCAAACGATTGTTCGAAACGGAGTCCAGCATGGGATGCAGCGCCTGTGGAACCGCCGCCACAACCTGTTCGCCAGGCTGATCGTATTGCCCCCGCATCAAGATATGGGCGGTTGGTGGAGTGTCGGCTTTTTCTTGCTGAATATGCGTTAGTGGACTGCGTGCCTTAATGGCTTCCAATTCGGTTTGCAGTTCATTGACCCGCGCATTGAGCGTGGCATATTGGTCGTCCTGTGTGGCGATGTAGTACCGAAAAACACCCTGCCGCTGCTCCTGGGTGCGTTCTTCTGCGGCGGTCGCCAGATATTGCAGCAGGTTGGCATGCTGCGCAAGCTCCAGGACTTCCGCGGACGAAAGTTCTTTGGAGTAAATTCGAACGTCCCGCAACGCTGCATCCTGTAGAACCGCGCCTTGACTTCTCTGGCCAATTTTCAGGGTTGTCTGCGTCTGTGTTTGTGCCCCACTTGCCAAGCTTTCCGTATCGACACGATTTTCTTGAAGTTGCCCGTCGATGTAGAGCTTGATTCCCTTCGAACTTCCGGATCCATCGTATGTTGCGAAGACATGCTGCCAGTTGTCCGGCTTGACTACCACATCTTTGGTGGAAACTTTGACGGCATTCGTCGGCCAGGTATCGATCAAATGCACCGAATAGCGATCGCCGTTTTGCCACAGATCCCAGCCGCGGTGCTCGGCATTTACATCCATGCGGGCCAGAATGCTGCCCGACGACCGGTTATCCCGAGGAAGAACCCAAGCACCATAGCTGAACGGTTGGTCCGCTCGGAAGTTGCCGAGTTCCGCTTGGTCGAGCAGTCCCAAATCCAACGTGGTATCGGCCGACAGAATGTAACCCACACGATTGTTGTGGACTTTCCATTGGGCTGCTGCAGAAGGTTGGACTGTCAACTCGGCCTGGGAGCCCTCCAGCACGACCCGACAAGTTTCTCCACGGCCTTCGTCCAACGGCAAGTGCAGGAGCAGACTATCTGTAGGCAGTTGGCTGAGTAATTGTTCACGCGTCAGCTCTTGCGCCCAAGCTTCCGAAGCTTGCTTGGCGGATTTTTCATAAGCAGCAAGATCGGACTTTGCGGCGGCAATCTCTTCGGGCAACGCCTCCCATCGCGGGCGGTCCTGATCCGAAGGGACAATCAGAATCGGACCGCGTCCATCTTTGACATTGCCGTCCAATGGACCCTGTGTCGTGTTCCGGAAAAAGGCGGCCAAGGAATAGAAGTCTTTCATGGTGAAAGCGTCAAATTTGTGATCGTGGCACTGCGCACAATTCGTTGTCAGGCCGAGATAGACCCAACCAAACGTTTGAACGCGATCCACCGCATAGTTGGCAAGATTTTCCTCGTCGATCGTCCCGCCTTCATTGGTGGTGATATTGCAGCGCTGAAAGCCGGTGGCGACCAATTGATCTTCCGACGGATTTTCCAGCAAATCCCCCGCCAATTGTTCGATCGTAAATTGATCGAAGGGCTGGTTGTTGTTGAAGGCACGGATGACCCAGTCGCGGTAAAGCCACATCTCGCGATAGTTGTCGAAATGCAAACCGTGCGTGTCGGCGTAGCGGGCTGCGTCCAACCAGTAACGTGCCCGATGCTCACCCCATTCGCTTTGGTCCATCAGACGATCGATCCAGGCGGAAAGGCTCGCTTCTCCCCCCTGTCGATAGTCCTGGACGAATTCACGCACCGCCTCGGGTTGAGGGGGAAGTCCGGTGATATCTAAGTGCAAACGCCGGAAAAGGACTGTCGGTTCCGCCTCGGGTTGCGGGGACCATCCCAGCGACTCGAGTTTTGACAGAACGAATTGATCTACCGGAGTCTTGACCCACTTGGAATTTTGGACCTCCGGCAGTGCCGGTTTCCGGGGAACCAAGAAAGACCAGTGGGCCTGGTATTCACCCCCGGCCGCGATCCACTTTTGCAGGACCCCTTTCTGCTCGTCTGTCAGCGGCTTGCCGAACTCTGGAGGCGGCATCTGCAGGTCGGGGTCTTCCTCAAGAACGCGGGCCAGCAGTTCGCTGTGCTCGGGTTCGCCTGGAACGAAAGCTCCGGCCTCCAGGGCTGCCTCACGCTGGTCCAGACGCAGGCCAGCTTCTCGCGATCCGCTATCCGCCCCGTGGCATGCGAAACAGTGGTTGGCAAGGATCGGCAGAACATCCCGGTTGTACTGAGGCGCATCATTTGCCACAGTCCGGCAGGTCAGGAGCAAGAAGAGGAGCGTTGCAATTTTGTCCACAAACAACCGCGGCATGCTTGGTCGCTTTCTAAGGGGCGTTTTTCGTGTGGCAGGTTTCGTGTGGCAGGCACATCAATCCGGTGGGAAGCTGATGGTAGTCGGCGGGATCAGCATGCAGCCTGAACGACTGCCAGCCGTATTCGCTGCTCCCCACGCGCATCGCAGGAATAGCTGCGGTGAGAACTAGTAATTTATTCTATACCGATTCCACGAGCTTGAGAAAGACAGCCCAGTCTCTGCAACCCCGCTAAATGGAGCGTAACTACCGGGACGGAACTCTTGGCCCCGTTCGCAAGTGCGGTATTGGCAATTCCGCTATTTTGGCAGCGACGGCAGAAACCCGCGCAATACTCCCAGCAAAAGAGCCTCTAATCACGTAAGGGACGGCATTAACCTGCCTCGAATTGATGTTCTCCAGGCAAGAATCGCCAGGAAGTTTGAACCCATGAATCGCTACCCCATGGTTTTCGCCAAGCGTCACTGGTCTCCCAGCCTCAACCCCTGGATCGTGCGATTGATGCAACCATTCCGGAATCATCGCTACCGCGAAATTCTCAAACTGAATCCTGTGCAGGTCGAGGGACAGGAAAACTTGAGGGACGCGCTGGCCACAGGTCATCGAGTGCTGATTACGCCCAACCATCCAAGCCATGCGGATCCATTTGCTGTTTATGAAGCCTGCCACAGCGCTGGCACATACTGTCACATCATGGCCGCCTGGCACGTGTTCGCCAAACACTCGCCGTGGATGCGTCACTGCCTACAGTGGCACGGTTGCTTTAGTATTGATCGTGAAGCCAATGACTTGGTCGCATTTCGTACGGCGATCGACACGCTTCGAAAAAGAAGCGAACCCTTAGTCATCTTTCCCGAGGGTGACATCTACCACTGTAATGACCGAGTGACGCCATTTCGCGAAGGCGCCTTCGCCATCGCTTGCGCCGCGGCTCGCAGAACGCAGCAACCCGTGGTCGTCTTGCCAACGGCGATCCGCTACCGCTGTGCGACCGATCCCTTGCCGGGAATACTCGACGTGTTGGCTCGCGTCGAAGAGCAATTGTTATGGCGCCCCAAGACGGACAAGCCTCTGTTGGCAAGGATTCAAGGCATTGGCCACGCCTTGATGAGCCTAAAAGAGCAAGAGTACCTGGGCCACGCCAGCAGCGGGCACTTGCCGCGGCGCATCGAGCGTCTTTCCAGCCATATTCTGAAGTCCCTTGAATTGCGTTACGAACTATCCAAAGCGGCAACCGTTCCCAAACGCGTCAAGGCAATTAGGCAACGCATCCTGACCATGCTCAGTGACGCCGATCTGCCGGACACAACTCGGGAAGAACTCAGAGTGGATCTGGATGATGCATTTTTGGCGTTACAGCTTTTCAGCTACCCGGGCGATTACTTGGAAGGCTCGCAGGTCTCCATCGAGAGGGTGGCCGAGACGGTGGATAAACTGGAAGAAGATGTGCTGCGAGTAAAGACTGCGGGAATTCGCTGCCGCCGCGACGTGACCGTTTCATTTGGGGAACCCATTGCCGTGCCGGTGGGTAAATCCCGAAAGGATGCCCATCGTCTGTCTGACCAGGCTCAGACTGCTGTTGAAAGGCTTTTGGCACGGTCCGCGGTACCCCACAGCAGCAATGCTCAAAATCTGAACGCGGCGCAACCGGCTTAGAACATATCGGATGGCCAAACGCGACTGCGTAGCCACCGTCGCCAGACGGTGGAATTACCAATCGTAGCTACCGTCGCCAGACGGTGGACGACGTCTACCACGCTCTGGCGAGCGTGGCTACGGGTAAGCGAATCAAGTTGCTGTCTGCCAGTGGCCAACATCCGTCAGCGGACGCCCGCATCGTCCAGGAATTGTCGTCCCATTGCTTGCCAGCGCTGTGACATTTGGTCGACCCGTTCGCGGTGCACAGCGGACAGATCCTGCTGTTCCGCTCGATCCGTTGCGAGGTTGTAGAGCTGCCAATTCGCGCCACCCAAGGACTCGGACTGCGCTTCCGGCGAACGTGCCCAGGGAAAGCCCCTGGCGGCATTGGCATGGACTATCTTCCAATCGCCGACACGAAGTGCCCGGTTGCCTTCGTGGTAAAACCAGAGTTCGCGTTGTGAAGCCAGGTCTTGGCCAGCCAATGCACTTCGTAAGCTCATGCCGGGAAATTCGGGCCGATCTGGATCCGCTGGCAGCTCGACACCCGCCAAGTCGAGCACCGTGGGAGCAATGTCAATCACATGCGCGATGTTTCCCCGCAAAACGTTTCTCTCCCGAGTGCCCTCAGGCCAACGTACGATGAAGGGGGTTGATATTCCGCCTTCATGCACCCACGTCTTGTGCCTGCGGAAGGGTGTATTGGCCGCACTGGAAAAGCCGGGACCGAGACAAAGATAGCTAGCCGCCGAGCCCATGGGCGCCTGAGGATCGTGCCCGTCGCCACGGACCATGATCTCGGCACTGGCACCATTGTCGGACAGGAAACAGATGAACGTATTATCCAACACCTGCATTTTGCGAAGCTGATCCACGACACGGCCAATTTCCTGATCCATGCGATCGATCATGGCCGCATGGATTTCCATCTTGTCTGACTGGAATTGCCGCTGCGTTGCAGAGAGTTCCTTCCAGGCAAGCGGCCGATTGATCTCACCCTCTCCCAGCTGGGCTAACTGCTCGGGAAAGTCATAGGGAGGCCCAACCTCAGGCTCCAATGCCGAAAGATCCGTGGAAGTAATCCCTAGCTGTCGTTGCTTTGCATGTCGCTTGGTGCGTAAGGCATCCCAGCCATCGTCATAAACACCGTCGTAAACCGCGATGTCCTCTGGCAAGGCGTGCAAGGGAAAATGGGGGGCGTGAAAAGCCAGGTAATGGAAAAAGGGTTGCCCCGCGAACTCACGAGCATGCTGCTGCAGACAATCGATGGCATGCTGAGCAGTGTGGATGGTGCGGTAGTAATTCGGGTCTCGATCTTTGTGACTCAGGCCGTCGAAAAAACCCGGCCCTCGGCTCGTTTCATCCGACAGGTCAAAGCCATTTTCCAACGGCTTGCCGTCCACGTGCCACTTACCGGAATGATAAGTGCGATAGCCGGCTGGCTTCAGATACTCCGCAATCGTCTTCGCCCAGCTTGGTCGCTTGCCACTCCCGCCAAAGGATCTAGGAGCGGTTGGCATACCATCGCGACCTATCTGCTGCGGATAAAAACCAGTCAACAGTGCTCCACGAGTCGGCCAGCAGCGGGCCGTGTTGTAGAACTGCGTGAAGCGCACTCCCTGTTCCGCAAGCGCGTCTAAATTGGGAGTGCGGATTTCACCGCCGTAGCAGCCAGCGTCGGAAAATCCCATGTCATCCGCGATGATGATCAAGAAGTTCGGCCGCTGATCCGCCGCAGCGAGCTGCCCCATATCCCGGCTCACGAGTCCTAGCAGCAAAAAACAGCCCAACAACCCAAAAAACTGCGAACGCAAAAGGCCCATGGTTCTTTTCCTCATAATTTCCTGTTCGCGAATTTAGTTTTTTATGTGCTGGTAAAGGTTTTCAGGTGTTAGAAGCTCTTAGCACGCGAAGGCCATTCTGGCTTTTGGTGGCTGACACCTTTTTAACATCTGGCAGAAGGCATTTGCGCCGATTCCGAATCTGATTGAGTACCAATGACGCGTTCCAAGCGGAAATGGGAATGACGCAAGGCAAGGAAATAAAGCCATGCAACGCAGGGCATGACCAAGCTGGAACGCATCTCATCCACGTTCATCAACTCCACCAGTGGCGGGCAGGTCCAGGCGAAATCCAATACCGGCTGAAGCACGGAAATAAGTCCAAGAGAAACAAACAGGCAGGCACAAAACCAGAATAATCGACGCGAAGGTGACAATGCACCCGCCATCGCCAATAAACAAACCATGGAAGCTGCCAGCAAGGAAAGCGACAGGGAATTGGGTAAATAGAGTACCAACTCCGCCAGAGACTCCCCATCCAAGCGGCCGCTCAGTGCACTGACAAGCCAGGCAAAGGCGGCGGTGGCAAGGATCCAATCCAGGATCTGTACGCTCGCCTTCGATTTCTCCGGGGTTCCGTAGGCAAAATTGCCAAGTCGAGCCACGAGCTGGAAGCGTTCAGGTTGATGGTTGGTTGCATGGATTTTCTGTATTTGCCAGCCCAATCGTCGGAAAAATCCTGTGGCTACTAATAGGATCGCCAACAGCGTACAAAATCTGCCGGCTAATTCCCCTGGGCCTGTCAAGACCATGATCCATTCGTTGAAGTTGGGATCGAGTGGCGTGCGATACTCAAGAAAACGCTCCAGGCTGACAGCCGCTGCCATGCAAAACAGAGAGCCCCACACCTTGGCTGCGAACCGCAATGGCTGCATCCACAGCAACACGAGAATCGCGAATACAGATCCATAGCTGATTCCGTAAAATAGCTGCTCGAAGACATCGTAGCCGCCACCAAACTCGGATGATGGATACGCCAGCACAGATAATCGATAGTAAAAAGTTATCGCAAGTGGTAACAAGATACCGGGCACCAAGATCCACTTACAGATTGCCGCCTTGCTAATGAAACGCCACCAGGCGAGAGACCACAGTGCGTAGAGCGTTATCAAAACCAACAGGCCTACAAATAAGGGCCGCAGAGGCGCCAGCAAGAGCTTGCTGCCGCCGCTCGCGAGATCGATCTCTTCAATGCTGAATCCAAAGCGTGAGCTGCCAATGGCAAGCCGCTGCGGGTCATGGGTCCAGATGGGATTTCCGCGCGTGCTAGGAATGGAAGCTACCATCCGATTGCTGCGTTCGTCAAAGATATTCCAAGTTCCTTGGACAGTCCTGCGATTCGTGCGCCGTTCAACCGGCAGAAAGAACCACGACAGTTCAGCATCGGCAATTCTTCGCGCCAGATGCTGTCTCTGAGTCGGCAGCTTGAAGAACCTTCTGCGGATCAAATCATACACGCGGAAGGATTTTGGATCACCAAAATGAAACTGTGTTTTTTGGAAACTCCAAGGATCTATTCCCGGAAAAAATCCCTCAGGGGTTGCGAGAGATTCCAGTAGTCGTCCGTCTTCGTTGGAGCGATATTCTAGAGAAATGCCGTCCGCGCTCAGACTGACCAAGCGATCTTTGAGCGAGGCCAGAAGCGGGTCGGGAAACGTCATACCACTAGAGCCGTTATCCAACGCGGTCCAACTAGACAGCAACTGGACTCCAGTCTGGTCGACGGAAAACAACGCTACTGTTTGGGGAGTTCCCTGCCGATTGGCTGGAGCGACAAGGTTTGCAGGGACTGACAGCGGTTCGGCGGCATCGAAATCCGAAGGCAGAATCGCGTAGAAGCGATTCCAACCCGAAATTCCCTCCAGCTCAACCGTTTGGGAAAGCGTATTCCGCGAGATGCAAAGCTCGCGATGGGCCGACTGCGTATCGCATACGTAAAAATTCTCCTCGTCACAGCCGACGAGAAAGCGATGGTTGACGACGGCGTGCTGTTTGCCGGGACAGCGAATCAAGTCGGGTGTCTCGGAAACAGGTAAACCATTTCGGAGCGAGCGTAAGCCGAATGTCGTCTCGCCTAGCAACAAGATTTCTTGGTGCGAGTTGCGGCTCTTGACGATGAATTTCGCTGGTGAAAAGTCAACGATTCGTCGTATTTGCCCGCCTTTTGCATCCAGTTCCAAGCGGATGGTTCTGGAATTGGATGCGAATTGATCATCAAGCCGCTCAAAAACCGACCTTTCCACGTCAAAGGTGTAACGGTGGAAATAAACTTCAGTTGGAATGTCCGGCATTTGCCGCGCCAGCATCAGCCATATCAGCATCTGCAGCGAAAGCGAACCGAAGAGGAGCAAGCCTTTGAATTTCACGACCGCTTAGGACTCCATGCTTACCGGCGGCAAAGGCTGTAGCCCTAGGGCTTGCCTTCCATTTTGTTTCGCTCTTCCAGCGTGAAAGCGTTTTCGACTTTTTCACCCCGTCGCCGCGCAAGCCGCATGCGTCCGACATTCAAGGCAGTAGCATCGTACGCATCCAACATATGTGACATCGACCAATTGGCGGCGCCTGCCTCCTGGATCCCCAGAGCCTGTGCCTCGCAGAACGCGTCCTGGTTCGCCGCCAGGAATATAAACTGCCAAGAATACTTGGCTTGTTGATGCTCAATCATTTCACGGATTTGAGATCGCGTAAACTCACGACTCGCGTTTTCTAGTCCGTCAGTGACGACTACGAAAATCACCAGCCCAGGACGATCCTTCTCGCGCATTTTGGCCAACCGCGCCCCCGTTTCATTGATAGCTCGTCCCACGGCATCCAGCAATGCCGTAGATCCGCGTGGTTCCAAGGTGTAGCTCGGGACCTTTTTAATTGGGCACCCTTGGTGCACGAATTCATATTGCTGATCGAATTGGACCAGTGTCAACAGGGCCTCGCCGGGCTCACTGGCTTGCTTCTCAATAAAACTGTTCACTCCACCTTGGGCATCATCACGAATCACCCCCATCGAACCACTGCGATCGACGACCAGTGTAATGTCGGTTAAATCATTTCTCATGACTTCTCTCCTTGTGACCAAAAATATTCAGCTAGCTCAATCAGATCGCAAGCGTCGCTTCGCCTTTTACATGATGTTTGACAATCATCAGGGATGCCGCTGCGGTTCCTGCAAGGTGAGCCCTGCACGAGTTCAGAGCGAACATCGCCTCAATGGCTGAGGCTCCGCTCAGCTGCGGGCTCGCTTCTCTCGGATTCAAGCAATCGCCTCAATCTGGAAAATCGTTTTTCCTTTAGGAGCCAGACGATTTCGGATCGTCGATTCATTTTCCGGATCGACTGGACAAGAAGCAAACCGAAGGCGGTGCTTCCAATCGTCCGCGGCTATTCCAAGAGGTGGAATCTCCGAGTCAAACAGGCTGCATGCAAGATTACTTAGCTGGCATTGCCTGCTGACAGGAGACAGTGACAACTGGTTCCAGGTTCGTGCCTGCCCCCCCAGCAATTACGCAACCCTCCGGATTGAGAACCGAGCCGCAAACCATCAACTGCTTATGCGCCTGCCGCAGTTCTCTTCGGTTTTCGGACAAGTTCTGAGCCTCGTAAGCTTGCGTCAGTCCGAAAACCATTAGCCGCTTTGGCGTTAGCCGCGGTTCTCTTCGGTTTTCGGACAAGTTCTGAGACTCGTAAGCTTGCGTCGGTCCGAAAACCATTAGCCGCTTTGGCGTTAGCCGCGGTTCTCTTCGGTTTTCGGATGAGCTGCTCAACCCAATCTGTAAACCTTGAGCAATACCGATCTCATACAGTTGGACACTCTGGCGGGGGGCGTAGGGTTTGCCAGCAGGTTCGTATTCCAAAGTTCACGGACGTTGTTGGTCGTTTTGGTCGACCTGAAGTCTCAGTTCTCGACGATCAGACTTCAGCCAATTGGCTGAGCAAATAATCGACTTCCTCGGTCGTGTTGTAATGCACCAATCCAATTCGGACCATGCCATCCGGTTCGACGCCGATGCGTTCGGTCAGCGGCAGCGCGTAGTAGTTGCCGTGCCACACAAAGATTCCGGCATCCGCTAGTCGTGTTGCCAGCTCCTGCGAACGATATCTAGCGTGAGTTATGGACACGGTGGGAAAGCGTCGCTGGAGATCCTGCGGGTCGGTAATTCCCCATACTTTGATATCGCTGATTTGGGCCAAGCCGCTCAGCAAGCGACTACACAACTGGCTCTCGTACTCTCGGATACCGGCGAACGCCTGTCGCAGCGCTGGACGTCGCTCTAAATCACTTTCTTCCGCCAGGCTCCGCCCGATGCCTGCCAGGTAGTCGATGGCAGCGGCAGTACCCATGATGCACTCATGGTTCTGGGTTCCCGTCATCCATCGCCCCGGCAACTCGTTCGGCGAAGGCCTGAGTTTGTAGGGTTGCAGCGATTCCAGCAGTTCGCGTTTGCCCCATAAGATTCCGATATGGGGCCCAAAGAATTTGTAGGCGCTGCAGGCCAACAGATCGCAGCCAAAGCCTTCGACGTCAATGAGATCGTGAGGTGCGTAGTGCACCGCGTCCAGGAAAGTCAGTGCTCCGACCTGCTTTGCGGCGGCACACATTTCGGCGACTGGATTGACCGTCCCCGTAGCGTTTGATGCGCAGCCTATCGCCACAAACCGCGTTTTGTCGGTAAGTTTCGCATGAAAGTCTTGCTGGTTGAGCGTGCAATCCTGCGGGTTGATATCAATCACACGCACGCTAGCCCCCGCGTCCATCGCGGCCTGATACCAAGGTGTGAAGTTGGCGTCGTGCTCCAAACCGGATAGCAGGATTTCGTCTCCCGCCTTCCACGTTCTTCCCAAGGCTCTGGCCAGAGCCAGTGTGTTGGTAGTCATGTTGTTGCCGAAGGCGATACAACTGCCGTCGGCAGCTCCCAGAAACTCGGCGGCCGCCTGATGAGCCCGCTCCAATTCGGCGTCACTCTCGATGCTGGTAGCAAATACTCCGTGCCCATTGGCATTGCAGTTGATCAAGTAGTGCGAAATCGCCTCGATGACAACCTGCGGGACCTGTGTGCCGGCCGGTCCGTCGAAAAACACGGCTTCGCGCGAGCCGTGCTTTCGCCGCAAAGCTGGAAACGCTTTTCGAAGTTGTCGAACAGAGGCGTCATTGAATTGCATCTTGCTTCTTGTTCCTAAAAAGGTGTTAGCTACCTTTTCGCCGCGCTAGGACGGCAATGCAGGCTGTTGTTGTGAGGCACAGTGAAATGCACCGAGGCCCCAGATCAGATCGTAGGCGTCCAGATTTACAATACGCCGTTCCGGAAAGAGACGTGCGAGTGTATCGATGGCGGCCTGATCCGTGGCAGGGCTGCGAAAGGTTGGAACGATCACAATCCCATTGGCGAGCAGAAAGTTACAGTAGCTTTCCGGTACGCGGGTGTTATCAATGTATCGAGGTGGTGGCGTAGGAAGACGCACAACTTGCAAGGGCTTGCCTTCAGCCGTTGCAGAGGCCGAAAGCAACTTGCAGTTTTCTTCCAGACCACCGCGATTTCCGTCTTGAGGATCGCTGCTGGTGGCAACTACCACGGTATCCGCGTTCACGAAACGAGCCAGCTGATCGATGTGGCCGTCGGTATCGTCTCCCTGCAGGCCCCCACCGTCCACCCAAATAATAATAGATACTCCCAATTGAGCCCGTAGCTCCCGTTCCACCATTTCCTTGGACCAGCCCGGATTGCGATTGGGGCTTAACAAGCAGCTACTTGTGGTGAGCAAAGTGCCTTTACCATTGGTCTCCAATGCGCCACCTTCGCAATACATCGCCGAGACGCTCCGCTGACACTTGAGCCACCGGCAAATCTTCTCGGCTGCGGCGGCATCTTGGTCAAAGGGAGGGTACTTGTTGCCCCACGCATTGTATTTCCAATCCACGCCTACCAGCGAACCGTCATCGATGCGTCGAACGAAAGTCGGGCCGTAATCGCGAATCCAGGTGTCATTGGTTGCAATGTCGTGGAGCACGACGTTGCCAAGGCCGGACAACAGTTCGCCCGCGCTGGGCTGGGCGGTGCTTGGTCCGCACAACACATGCACGGTTTGTACTTGGCTCAGTGCGGCGATGAACTTGACCATGGCTGCGGGGACCGCATCGAAGCGGCCCGGCCATGTATCCCGATTATGTGGCCAAGCGATCCAAGTTGCAGCCTGCAACTCCCATTCGGCAGGCCAGTAGTGCGGGCTGGCGATATTCAAGTGCACACTCTTGTAATCAGGTTGGATGTCTGGAGGGGAAGCGTGACATACTAATCCATAGCGTTCACCAAAAGAAGAGTGCCGCAGGGCCCACCCGCGTTAGGGCACATCGACATAACGCTGCGTAAGCTCATGGTAAGCATCCACGCGACGATCTCGCAAAAAGGGCCAGTGAGTCCGAACGACATCGATGGCTCCCAAATCGCAGGGGACGATCAACAATTGTTCGTCTTCGTAGCTGGCTCTCTCCACGATTCTGCCGTTGGGGTCCGATACAAAAGAGGCCCCCCAGAACTGGATGCCGCCCTCGCTTCCAACGCGATTCGCGGCACCTACGAATACGCCGTTTGCAATCGCGTGAGCCCGCATCGCGGTCTCCCAGGCGTTATGCTGCGTCTCTCCAAACTCGTCCTTCTCTTCGTGAATCCATCCGATGGCGGTTGGGTAAAGCAAAATCTCCGCCCCACGCAGCGTGAACAAGCGGGCCGTTTCCGGGTACCATTGATCCCAGCACACCCCAACGCCCAGCGTGGCGAACTTGGTCTTGGCCACCGTAAAGCCCCGATCGCCTGGCGTAAAATAGAATTTCTCGTAGTACAAAGGATCATCGGGGATGTGCATCTTGCGGTAAAAGCCGACCATTTCGCCGTCGACATCGAAGGTGATCGCGGTATTGTGATACAGTCCGTGAGTACGTCGCTCAAAAATTGAGCAGGTCACTACAATACCGTGCTGCTTGGCTGCCGCCTGCAACCTTTGGCTGGTAGGACCAGGTATCGTCTCCGCCAACTCGAAGTTGGCGTGATCTTCGGATTGGCAAGGGTACTGCGTATTGAACACTTCTTGCAGACAGACGATCTGAGCTCCCTGCTTGGCGGCCGCTGCAATCTGCTCCATCGCCCGATCCACGTTGGAAGCTGGATCCGAGCTGCAGGACATTTGGACCAGTCCAAGCTGGACAATCCTGGATGATGACATTCATGATTCCTACGATCTAGAGTTTGACGATGATCTATCCTCCCCGAGGCGTGTTTATTGTTGGCACCGATACCGAAGTTGGAAAGACGTTCCAAGCCTGTTTGTTGGCACAAGTGCTGATTGCGAAGGGTGACAAAGTGGGGGTCTACAAGCCGGTTGCCAGCGGCATCTCGCCGGACCTGATGAGCGATCCGCAGGCACTGAATGCAGCTTGCGGCAACCAGTGGCCACTGGATCGGGTCTGTCCGCAACAATTCGAAGCCGCCGTCGCGCCGCCTATCGCGGCTCGCATGCAAGACACGACCGTCAGTGAATCCTTGCTGCTGGGCGGAGCCCAGTGGTGGCGAGACCGCTGTGATGTGCTTCTTGTGGAAGGCGCGGGTGGAGTCCAATCGCCTGTCTCCCAATCCATGACGGTGCTGGATTTGGCAGTGGCTTTGAATTACCCAGTAATTCTGGTCGCCGCGAATCGCCTGGGGATTGTCAATCATGCCCTGCTCAGTCTGGAATCCATGCGGCGGCGCCAACTCAACATCTTGGGAGTGGTCATGAATGACTTGGGAAACAAGGAAGTTGCTGATGCTTCGATCCACACCAACCAGGAGTTACTGTCCGCTTTTGCCAACGACGTTCCGATCGTTCGTTCCATTGTGGAACTTGCATCCCTGGTATAATCCCAGCGTTGCAGCGGCGCGAAGTGGAATTTAGATCGCGAATCGTGAAGCGAAGTCGGTATCGCCCCGCTCAACACCCATCCGAAGACCGAACAGAACCGCGACTAACGCCAAAGCGACCAAGGTCTTCGGATCGGCTCCAAGGATCGTTCGATTTATCGATGTCGCCTTTCGCTCCCGCGAAAGCTGCGGGAAAAACGCTACTTTCGCGGGAGCGAAAGGCGACTATGAGAGACTTATAATCCAGCGCGACTTAGTGTCGATTGCCTTTGCCACGTTGATTTCGGTCCCTGGCAGTTTTCAGCCGCACTTTCCACATGAAGAAATTTGCACATTTTCATGAGCTCCAGCATTCAAGATCCCTTCGATAGCGTTTTGATCGTTTCCTTCGGAGGTCCCGAAGGCCCCGATGACGTGCTTCCATTTCTGGAAAATGTACTCCGCGGGAAGCCCGTTCCGCGCGAACGGATGCTGGAAGTGGCGGAACACTATTACCATTTTGACGGCATCAGTCCTATCAATCAGCAGAATCGAGAGCTGATCGAAGCGCTGCGGGCGGAACTTGACCGTGCGGGCATCGATCTGCCTATCTACTGGGGCAATCGCAACTGGCATCCGCTCTTACCCGACGCGCTGACACAAATGCAAGCCGATGGACGCAAGCATGCGATTGCTTTTTTTACCAGTATCTTCAGCTGCTATTCGGGCTGCCGACAGTATCGTGAGAACATTGCCGATGCTCGTGAGCAAGTTGGCAAGGATGCTCCCATAGTCGAACTGGTTCGCAAGGGATTCAACCATCCCGGCTTTATCGAGGCACAGGTGGATCTCACCTTGGAAGCACTCGCTACTTTGGATGCATCCCGCCGCTCCGATGCCAAGATATTGTTCTCCGCTCACAGCATTCCGCTTTCGATGGCGGAGAACAGTCGCTATGAAATGCAGCTTCGGGAAGCCGCAAGATTGATCGCGGAACGTATTCCGACCGAAGCTTGGAAGGCCGGGAACTGGGAATTGGTCTATCAAAGTCGCAGCGGTCCGCCCCAACAGCCCTGGCTGGAACCAGACATCTGTGACCGGATCGAAGAACTCGCAGGTCAAGGCGTTCAGGACATCGTTGTAGTCCCACTTGGTTTTGTTTCGGATCACATGGAAGTCATGTATGACCTGGACACGGAAGCCAAGCAATTGTGCGAAAAATTAGGACTGGGCTTTGCACGGACGGCGACCGTAGGCACGCATCCCAAGTTTGTGAGCATGATTCGTGAATTGATCGAAGAACGCATTCAGGGCAAAGCCGAGCGTCCCGCCCTAGGTGACTTGGGCCCCAGTCACGATGTATGCCCCGTCGACTGTTGTTTGTATCCGAGACCGCAGCGCCCCGCTCCTGCTTCCGCCAGGTAATGCAAGTTTGGGGAATGTGTCAAACTCGGATATTCCGCAGTTAATTCGGACACCTCCTTGCGAATGTTGATTCCTGTAGCGGGTCATGCCATAGCGTGCTACTGAATTCGCGGGTGGACAGCTTGTTTTTCCCGCGTGCTTTTGAACGCTGCTAAGGCCAAGCTGTTGCCTGGGCGGGGAAGCCACGGTTTCCCGAGCGGGCTCTAATTGGAAAACGCCACATTCGATTAGCCGTATGGGCGTTAGCCCCGGT
>JANSWS010000814.1 GCA_024743355.1 bacterium | reverse complement strand
GGAAAAGGAAAGGGAGCGGGCAGAGAAGGCATATCGTCCTGAAACGGATAAAAGCCAGCCTTCAGGAAAGGTTATTCATATTTCAGAATCCGAGCCGGATCTGGACTATCCGGATTACATCGACGAATTGTTTGAGGACGACTGATGCCTTTGCCAGAAAACTTTGTTGATGCCGTTTACATCGACCCGGGTCTCGATCGTTATCGTGGTAATCCGTTAATCGAGGCCCTTCCACCCATCATGGATCTGCAAGCGCTCAAGGTTAAGCTGACTGGCAAGCTCACATTCAACCCACAAGATTGCTATGAAAAAGGGCATCTTCGTGCCCACCAGATCAGTGCACTGCTTGACGATTTTTTCCAGCCTTTGTCGATCCATAAGCAACTGGAAGAGAAAATATCGGTGATGATCCGCGGTGGCTATGTGGGCCGCAACATAGCGGACGGTTCGTTGAATAAGAGGATGCAGGAAGGCTACCAGCGCATCATGTCTGGTGCTACAAACGACTTCCGCTTTGCTCAATCAAATTCTACCGCCAAAAGTCTGTCTCTGATCGGTTGTTCCGGCAGCGGTAAGAGCTCGACCATCAACCGAATCCTGGCAACCTACCCGCAGGCCATTTACCACCAAGAATATAATTTTGTTCAACTGACCTATCTGAGAATCGAGTGTCCGTCTGACGGTTCGCTGAAGAGTCTTTGCCTGAACTTTTTCCGCGAGGTTGATCGTACACTCAATACCGGCTACGAGGAGAAGTATGCACGCAAACGCCACAGCACCGAAGTGCTCCTATCGCTGATGGGGCAGGTGGCAACACAGCGGGCGCTGGGTGTCCTGGTTATCGACGAAATACAGCGACTGACGCTGAAGCGTTCGATCAGCAAGGAAGCCATGCTGGAGTTTTTTGTTGCTCTGGTAAACGTGATCGGTGTTCCCGTGATCATGGTCGGCACGCCCAAGGCCAGATCCATATTCGAAATGGAACTGCAGGCCGGCAGGCGCAGCGCCGGATTCGGCTCGTTGTTCTGGGAACCGGTGCAGCGAGAGCCGGGCAGGGTCGATCCCAGGACCGGCAAGCCAAGAAAAACCGAAT
>JANSWS010000226.1 GCA_024743355.1 bacterium | reverse complement strand
GTGAATGTCAAGAAGGGGCAGTTCATGGCGCCCCAGGACATGCAGTACGTGGTTCAGAAGCTCCGAGAGGCGAACGCCAGCGGCATTATGCTCTGCGAACGCGGCACCTTTTTCGGCTACGGCAGGCTGGTAAATGACTTCCAAGCCCTGCCGCTGATGCGGGCTATGGGGGTTCCCGTTGTCTTTGATGCCACACATTCCGTGCAGCAACCCGGAGGTCTGGGTGGTGCTACCGGCGGCAACCGGAATATGGTTTGGCCTTTGGCTCGGGCCGCCGTCGCCGTCGGGGTTGACGCCATATTCCTTGAGACCCATCCCGATCCCGACAGCTCACCGAGTGATGGGGCGAACATGGTTCCGCTTGCCGACGTAGCAAAACTACTCCGGCAACTGCGCGACCTGGCCGATCTTGCAGCAAGTTTCGAAAGGATTCATTAAGCTAGAGCAAGACTCGCTGACTTGGCTGGTTCCATTCCCTAGCGGTTGACCGTCTCCCGGAAATTTCCTTCTCTGTTCCATCTGTATCACGCATGTCGAAACGACTCAAAATTCTGCTGGTTGCATTCCTGCTCTTGGCCGCCGCGGTCACCCTGCCCTTTCTGACTCGCCGCAGTGGTCGCAATAAAACAGAAGCCCTCACGCAGGTGCTGGAGGAGTCCAAGAACAAGACCGATAGTCTTCGCTCGGCGATGCAATATCTCAATCGCATGTCGCCGATGAACCGCGGGCAAACCGTCAAGGAAGTGCAACTGGGGCTCAACACATGGATGCAGACAGCGGACCTTTTCTCTGCCAACTACAAGCCGCCTCGAGCTCTGGCCGATTTTCCGGTTCAGGAGCTGGAGTATGTCGGCTGCAAAACGCCTCTCGAGCTCAATTTCTCAGCTTGGGACGTGGATTATCTTTACCAGCGTCGCATGATGGACAAGCTCTCGCAGTGGATTGTCGATTTTCCGCTCCGCGATTCGCTGATCCTGAACTACCTGGAAGAGAAAAAAGCGGGTCTTTCAGCGGAGGAGGCGGTCAGGCTTGAAGAAGCCTGCAAACTGTTCGATTGGGCGATGCGAAACGTCGGTTTGGATGCTGAAATGGCCTCCGTAGAGCAAAAGTTCCCCAATCCTGAGGGACCTATTCAGCAGAACGGACCCGGATACGGCTATCTGCCTTGGGAAACTCTACTTTTCTCCTTCGGTGACTTTATCGAGAAAGGCCGCGTGTTTACGGCCCTGGCCTATCAGCGCGGAATAACTACGGCTTGGATCTCCGATCAAGGATACATGTGGGCCATTGCGGTATTGATTGGAGATGAGCTGTTGGTTTTCGAGCCGAAGCTCGCCTTCCCTGTTCTTGAACCGGACACACGCTCATTTGCGAGCTTACAGCAAGCCGTTGAAAACCCGCGCGTGCTGCGTCGTCTGGATCTGCCTGGACAGTTCGACTATGCCTTCAACCCCGGCGACCTGAAATCGCTGGAGCTGTTAATCGACTTGCCACCCACCGCTGGCAGCGCGCGGATGAAGCTGCTCGAGCAAAGCCTGCTGAGCGACGAGCGCATGACGCTCTACCATGACCTAGACGCAATGAGCCAGGCATTACAGGCAGCGGCTCCGGACGCCAAGGTCCGTGTGTGGCGCGTACCCATGATGGCTCAGATTCACGCCGGCATGGTCCGCGATCAACTGGGGACTCTGTCAGAATTCACCGTGCAATACATGACACAACATGGCGTGTGGATGATGGACAATCCCGCGGCCAACGGCAGACTCAAGCACTTGTACGGTGATTTCGAATCGTCTCTGGAAGGCAAGGGAGCTCTGTCGCTGTACATGTCCTGTAGATACGACGACGAATCGATCCGAAAACTAGAATTCGATCCAGCCGTGCGTAACGAACTGGGAGTTCCGCGCATTCCAGGCGAGGATCAGGAAGCCTTCGCCAATCGTATCCGGCAAGCCCAATACGTATTTCGCAAGGCTAAAGTCGATGCTGCCTTTCTGATGGCCCAACTTCATTTTGATCGCGGCAATTATCGAGCCGCGGAGAATTGGTTCCGGCAGCGCGTGATTGACAATGACAATCCACTAGCGATGCAGTGGAACGCGATCGGCCGTTATGGCCTCGCTCGTGTCTATCAAGAAATGGGGGACATCGAAAAGGCCACCGATCAGCTGACTTTTCAGCCGAGCACCATGGAAGCCGGCAATCGGTTGCGTCTGCGATATCTGCGTGATCAGGAAGAAGCAACAACTAATTGAAAGCAGGGACGCGCATTCAGAACAGGAAGGCAAGAAAAAACGGGCAGCTGGAATGCAGCTGCCCGTCCGTATTTTGTCAACAATTAGCACCTACCCGAAAACCATTAGCCGCCTTGGCGGCAGCCGCGGTTCTCCTCGGCTTTCGGATTGGCTCTTAAACTTAAGGGGGGCCAGGCAGTTAGGAGCTTAGCTCCCGCCGCCGGACTCTTAGCTTAGAAGCCGGCTTGGTTTCCTCCACCGCCCTTGGCGGCCGCTCCAACCGAGCGGAGCACACCCTCGTCGATGGACAATCGGTACGTAGCTCCACGCTCGATCAAGTCGGTGTTCAGCTGAACCTTGTCTTTGCCTGCGTATTCGGAGATCGTGTTCACGACATTATCCAGGATCGAGTTCGGGCTGACCGACTGAGCGAAGCGCAAAATATCGGCAAGTGCCACGACACCTTCGAATGGACTGGCGGGAACTTCCGACGTGGCAGCCATTTTATCGATGGCTGCCTTAACCAATGCATCACCAGAGGGATCCAAAGCCACGATGTAGTTCTTGGGACCCGTTCCGATGATCACTACCAGCTGATCGCCAAATACGCGTTTGGCAGCGGGGTCCGCGATGTTGAGCGGCCCGGAAACACGGTGCAAAGTGACGCCGTTGTAGGTTTCGTAGTCAAATTCGAACTTGGGTACGTTGGGATCATCCGGCAGCTTGGCGGCAGCCTTTTTGAATTCCGCAGCCAACGCGTTTCCATCAGCCACATCTCCTCCCAACATAATCCGCAGGGTATCGTCGGCTACACTGACGCTACCGGCTCCGTCGAATTTACCCTCGTCGATGGTTTTCTCGATAATGGCGGTCAGCCCGGAAATCAGATCCACGATCAGCTCTTTGGCTTCGTCTGGCAGATCGGTGGAGTCCAGTTGGGATTCCACCTGAGATACCGAGTTGCGGAAGCTGTTCTTGGTAACTTCGCGATCACTTTCAGCGATCTCGGAAGTGAAACGGAATTTGGCGGAGGCTCCGGGTAGAGCGAACTCCTTGTACTTGGAAGTAGTCTTGGCAGCTGCCGCGATTTGCTCCGCGAGCTCGCTACCTTCGTTGAACTTAATTCCTGTATCGATGTAAGTTCGCTGCTCGTCCGCCGAAACATTCCAACCAAAGATCAATTGATCGGTCTCATTGAATAGCTTTTCGAACTGAGCAATGGACGCCTCACCCATTTCCTTAGCAGCAGCGAGTTCCTCTTCCGTTTGCCCTTGCTGGACAGCCATGCTCCGCTCGTAGCCGATCCGAATCTGGTCCAAAGCCTGTTGCTTCAACTCGTCGGGGATCGCGGAAGCGTTGAGACGCACGGCCAAGTCATAGTTTGCCGGCAGTTTGCCCAGCAACGCCGAAGGATCGGCTGGCAGTCCCGCCAATGCACTTTCCGCCTGGGCGATGAACATCCAACCAGCGTTGTCCTTGGCGTAAAGAATCTGACCATTGGGCACCGCCATTTCGAACATCCCGTCTCCCAGATCGTCGGGTTCGATTCCCAAGCCTGCTAAGCCACCAAAGAACGCTTCCCGGTCATTCATGGGAAGGAATAGGATGGGACTTGGCTCTGGTCCGTTCATGGAAACCAAAGCTCCGATCGGCTTGCTGCGATCCATGCCTTGGGTGTACTGGGTCGACATGATCGTTACCAAGCCGCCCATTTCTGGAAAATTGGCCGCACGCAAAAGATAGGAAGTATCTTTGAGCAATCTGTCGATAGGCGCAATCGAAACGACTGCGACATTTTCGGGTGGCTGTTGGGCTCGAAGCGCGGTGACAAATGTACTGAGCAGCAACGCTGCAAACAGGCTGGCTGTGACCTTCAGACGACGAAGTTGCATACAAAACTCCTGATAGTAGGTTGAATTCAAATGTGCTAGTTGGAAGCGATAGGGCACGTCGACCGCCTCCGATAGGCAGCGAGAAATGGATCCGTCATCAACTGCGATCCAATCCGTGGACGACAAATATCTAGTTCCAAGCTCGCGCTTCACCAAGCGAATTGCCCGGCCAACTCTTCGCTAAGACGTGGCCCAATCTTGGCATTAATTAGGCGCATATTGGCCTTAATTGCACGCGTAAAGTGTTATAGGCTAGCGACTATGCCAAAAGATGAACAGGTCAGGGATAAAACGCGCCCGCCCAGGCTGACCCTAAGTGGAAGATGCACACGGATCTACTGGAGAAACCTGCCATTCCGGCCACTCGATTCTTCAAAGAATCGGACAAGAGAAAGCCGTGGGTTTTACTTACCCATATAGGCAGGGTGGTGCGACGGCAGTTGTGCCTGGCTAGCGGACCCGGGCATTGTGTTTTGCAGAAGAGCAAACCGAATTGCAAGCTCAAACCCTAGAAGGCTGGCAACGCTGTATTCCCAGCGACCATCCGCGGCAGTGCCTTCTTTTGCGGCGATGCGGATGTTTCAACCCAACACCGCTTCGGTATCTTGCTACCTACCGTTCGCGGAAAGTTATACGACCCTTAGTCAGATCGTAAGGGGAGAGCTCTACCCTTACCTTGTCCCCGGGGACAATTCGGATGAAGTTCTTGCGCATGCGACCAGCAACGTGTGCCAAGACCTCGGTACCAGTGTCCAATTGCACCTTGAAGCGCGTATTTGCCAATGCCTGCGTAACAGTGCCTTCTACTTCGAAAGCCTCTTCTTTTTTCGCCATACGGATCCCTAAAGAATTTTGAATGTCAGTTTGTGTGAGATTACCCTTGTGATGGTCGAGCCATCCACTCGGCTCGCCTACAATGATGCGACCGTGTTATTGGCCTACAGGGAGGAGACGGCTGTCAACCAATCGGTTGACCACTGGTCCCCGTCCCAAACGCACGGGCCTACCGATCGCTATCAGAGCGATGTGGAACCCCGCAGAAGTGCAGTTCTTTCAATTTTTCAGCTGATATCCGCCTCGCTCACGCTTATTTATAGATTATGCCTCGCAACAACGTCACCCCTAACGGTCAAGCTTCCCTCGAACCCCAGCCTGGAAGCGGTGACGAGCAGCTGGCCAGCCGAGGCTCTAACTTTGTTTATCTGGTCTGCCAACATGGCACCGAAAACTACTTGAAAGCCAAGTGGACCGCCGAAAAACACCCATTTCGCCTTGCGTTTTCAAGGCCCGGTTTGCTGACTTTCAAAATCGCGAGTCCCACCGAGTCCGCCGAAGTGGCGGGCGAAATAGCGCTGGCTGCGGGAACTGAGTCGACAAACGGGCCGCAACCACCCTCCGACGTGTTGATTCGACAATCCGGTTTTGCCTTTGGACAGTTACGCGGACAAAGGGCCGAGCAGCTGTTGACGGAGGCATTCGAGCTGGCCGGTAGGGACTGGGACGCGGTGCATGTCTTCTGCCGAGATTTAGCTCTCCCGGGAACCCGCGGTTTCGAACCTCTGGCAACGCCTTTATGCGATGAAGTTCGTCTGCTTTGCTCGAAGATGTTGCCCAATAGCTGCGACACCAGCGGACAGGCGTGCCGGCCGGGAGCCCGAGTTTTGGATCTCCTTCTAGTCGAGCCGAATCAATGGTTAGTCGGTTTTCACCGGGCCGATCAAGTTTTCCAACAGTGGCCGGGCGGTGCGTTCCCAATTGCCATACCCAACCAGATGATCAGCCGCGCCTATCTCAAAATGGCTGAGGCGGTCGCTTGGAGCCAATTGCCCCTCAGTTCCGGAGATTCGATCGTAGAGATTGGCAGCTCACCCGGAGGTGCCTGCCAGCGTTTGCTCGACATGGGGCTCCACGTAACCGGAGTCGACCCTGCCGAAATGGATCCGCTGCTCTTACAGCACGCGAGATTTGAACATTGGCGGGGAAAGTCCAGCGCGATACAGCGAAAGCGATTCGCGAAGTTTCGTTGGCTTGCTGCGGACGCCAACGTGGCCCCGAACTACACCCTGGATGCGGTCGAAGATCTCGTCACATACAAAACCAGCCGTTTTGAAGGACTGCTGCTGACCCTCAAGCTCAGTTCCTATGAGATGCTGGATCAGTTGCCGGAATACCTCGAACGCATTCGCAGCTGGGGTTTTTCCCGCGTTGAGGCGCGGCAGCTGGCATTCAACCGCAGGGAATGTTGCGTCGCCGCGGAGCGTTAAAACCAGCCCGCGACCGAACCAGCCGCAGACGAATGCAAAATTCCGCGTTCAAGAAATCGACGCTTCGCACTCGGCACGGAACCGTGGTGCAGCTGGATTACCGTCGGCCAATTCCAAGTTGGCGACAGCATTGTCGTCCAAGTCTCCCGCCACCAGCGGCTGCTTCCAGAGGGTGCTGAGCATGACGGAGTTAATTCCCGATCCGATCCCCAGCAAGGCTACTTTTTGGTCGGGCTTGATGCGTTCCGCTTTCAACCCCAGCGCAAGCGCGGTCGGCAATGCGACGGATCCCGTGTTGCCTAGCCACTGGAAAGTGCTGAAGTCGTTTTCGCTCGGCATGTCCAGCGAGTCCAGCATCAGTCGGCGATGGGTCGCCCCCACCTGATGGCAAACCGTTCCGTCAAATTCATCACGGGTGAATCCTTCCGACAGCAGTTGCTCGAAAGTCTTCACGCCTACGGATACACCTGCGTGCAGCAGCTGTTCTGAATCGGTTTCCATCAGCGGCTGCATATCGGCTCCAGCTCGGTCGGTGTCGCTTTGGCATAGCTGATGATGCTGGCATTCGGCTCGGGCTACACAGGACAGCAGCTGATTATCCGTGCGACTGTATTCCCTGTCGACCAACAAGATGGCACAACTACCCGACCCAATGGTCAGCGAAGCGAAGGACGGCTTGATAGTTCGGCGCGTCAATCCAAGATTTTGATTCAGAGATTGAATGGTGGACTCGACAAGATTGCGACTACTTTCCGTGCCCACCACCAAACCGGCTTTAATGACTCCATGCTCGATCATCGTCGCGATCTGCACCATACCGCTCAACAGCCCCAAACAGGCATTGGAAACATCGTAAACCCAGCACTGAGGACCGAGCCCCAATTCCGCGTGAACGCGGCAGGCAGTGGCGGGCTCCAGATAATCGCGACAAACACTGGCGTGGATCAGGCAACCCACATCTTGGGGATCGATGCCAGAAGACTCGATTGCCAATCGGGCGCTTTCAGAACTGGGCTTTCCAATGGCTTCACCAGGATCCCAAAAGCGACGCTCGCTAATGCCGCTCATCAGCTCCAAACGCCCCTGCGGCAGACGCAGTCGGTCATACACGGGCGTTAGCTGGCGCTCTAAATCGGCGGAACTAACCACATGGGGAGGCAGCACAAATCCCAGAGACTCAATAGCTACACGTTCAAATCGCACCGCAAACTCACTCTCACAATTATGCTGCACCGGCGTCTCCGGAACTTGACTTCATCCCGGGAGAGCGACTCTATCGAGCTTGCATTTTAAGAAAGTAGATGCCTTGGCGATAGCCAACTCGAACGGAACCTACACGATTCTGTAAACGTTCTGAACTCGGCTTTCCTTCGGCTACAGCTTGAGCCGGCCGAATTAGCAGCTCAAGAATGCGACAAACCCAGCAGAGCTTCGTCCCATGTATCCCAAATCGAACGTTCCTTCTCGATAGCAGGGGTCCAAAATTCGCCTTCCCCGCGACTATTCAGCTCATTGACCACCAGCAGAGCATCCAAGGCTGATACGTAGCCATCGCCAGACGGGTCAACAAATCCAAACCAGCCAGCCGCACTTTGCGGAGTGGTCGGTAATCTACCACTGGGTCCAGCTTGATTAAAAGCATTAATGACCAACAACACGTCCAAGGCTGTGATGGCCCCATCGTCATTCACATCCGTCGAAGCCCGAGTGTTTTGCCAGGGGCGTTGACGATCCAGGTCTAGCACGAAAACGGAAATGGAAGTCGGCTGGGAAACCAAGCCTCGATCGTTGCTGACCGTGTAACGGGCGCGATGCACACCCGAATAACCGACCGGCGGCGAGTAACGTACCGCCCCCTGCGACGTCATGGCAAATGCAGACGGCGCATCGTTCGCCAATCGAGCGGATAGACTTGCATTGGGGACTTCCGGGTCAAAATCATTGGCGAGCACGTCGATCACAACGGATGACTCAATTCCCGTGAACGTGGCGGAGTCCGGCCGAGCCACGGGCGGTTGAGGCTCGGGCAGATTGACGTTGAGGCTATACGCGTCGTTTGTCGCACCGGCAGCCCCAAAGACCTTCAGATAATACCTGTCACCGTAACGTAGATTCGCGGTAATCGATTCTTGATTCCCGCTGCCGGCAGAGGTCTCGAGCACCGCGCCGGTGCCGCTTAGCAATTGAAAATCCAAATTGCCTTTGGCATGCGAGAACTGAATCTGAAACGTGGCGGTTCCGGACGCCGGCGATGTCAGACGAAAGACATCTATATCCCTGTTGGAATGAATCGAAAGATTGCTCAGCGTTTGATCACTGCCGCTCAAGGGAGTCGCTTGGCTGGTGCTATTGTTAGCTTCCAGACTGTCCGGCGGTATCACACTGGGATCATAAATCCAATTCTGCCAGACATTTTCGTCCGTAACCACAATGCCGGTCATGTGCTGTGTGTACTTCATGCCGCCACCGCTGGCCGTAGCCGTGTAAGTCCCAGGCGGCAGTTCGATTTGGTAGCCGCCAGTCGCGAAGCCTGTGGTGGTAAACAGCTTTCCAGACTGATCGCGAAACGCAAATTGAACCCGGTTTAATCCCTCGCCGGCTTCGTACCAACCGCTCTTGTTCTTATCCTGGAAGATAGCCCCGGTGACGTAATAGCCCGTATTTCGCACGTGGGCCAAGTTCTGCGTTGCAATGATGGGACGGCTTCCATCGACATCCTGCTTGAAATTGCCGCTCTTGCGACCGATATCGTGTCCGGTCAGATTCATATCCGGATTGATCATGCTGGCACGGTGAGGCCGATCCGCTTGCATACCCCCGGGACCAAGCCCCCAGTCAATCACATGACTGGCGTGAACGTGCAGAACCGACTTGCCATATCCGTACACGTTCTGAGCAGTGCGGCCAATGTCCTGGGCTGGGATTCCTGATGTGACTAGTTCCTGCCGGACGGCACTGCTGCCATGGTAGTGACCTTGTTCTTTCTGGCGGAGCATTTCGGCATTGTTGCGTTCCGCAACGGTAACCAGAGCTTCATTCCAGATGACGGGAGGAGCCGGAGATAGCTTCTGCAACTCATCTCGCAGCGTGGTACGATTTACATTCCAAAATGCATTGTTCATATCATCCTTGAGAACTCCGCCGAAATGCGCTGACAGCCGAGAATACTCCCCCCTGGGGTCATCGCGAAAGCGGTTGAGCAATTGCATAAACTCTTGCTCGTCCGCGGTGGGGCTGATCGCCAGCAAGCGGCGGGATTCCAGTGTTTCCACTCTGAGAATACGCCCCTTCGGCTTGGCTCGGCTTCTTAGTCGCACCCGTGTCTCCTCTACAAGTTCCCACTTTAACGGCATAGCAAAATACGGCTTCGCCATAAATGCGAAACTAGCACAAGCCGTGGGACTCCAATGGCAGCAACAGACTGGCTACCTCTAGCCTACGTTTTCGATTCCGCGCAGCAGTCGATCCGATTGTAAGCTCCAGGCTGCGACGCCACGACCTGGCGTAGACCTGTAACGCTTGGGAGGGATTTTTGGCCGCCGCGCCACGTTTGGGCTGCAAACTCTCCGGTCGCACAACAAATGTGCGGCAAGATGAAGGCTGAGCTTGGGGTCGCCCTGGTGGGATTCCATCCAGTTATCTTCAATGATCCCCGCGGGAGCTAGCAAATCGCTTCCACAGGGCAGTCCATTGCATCCAGAGCGGCTACCAATTCGTGCGTAGCCCAATCGGGATCATCTGATTCCAGCAGATAGCGCGGGCCACTTACGTTCCAAGCCGGGTACTGCGGATCGTCTCGCAAGTTCAGACGCGACGCGAGCACTCGATGCTGGTCTTCCCAGGCAACGTTGGAATCCGTCACGGGAGAGGCCAGGTATACAATCAGCCCAGCCTCGATTTCTCTTGCCGCCGCAAACGCCGCTTCTCCGCAGGGTTCGTGGCTTTGCAGCTGCAACTGCAGCCAGCGGTTGGCCGGGGCCGGACAAGCTTCCCCTTGCGGCGCAGGAAGGGGATTCCAATCTGCACGAGCCAGTCTGGCTACCTCTCCGGCGATGCGTTGAGCTCCAATATCGAATTTGGCTACCAGACAAATGCTAGCTGGGCGGGCTTGCAGCCGGGCTGCCAGTTGGGCCAAGCTTTGTCGAGAAACGGGCTCTAACCATTCCGCTGCCACATCGCAGGCGGGCTGCAAAATGAAACGCCGCATGCACATTCGAGGATGAGGGATCTTCAGATGCGGCGTCCAGACGCGGTGGGCATCATACAGCAAGATATCCAAATCAAGCTTCCGAGCCTCCCAGCGAATATTCCGCTGCCTGCCAAACTGATGTTCGATCTTACGAACCAACTCCCAAATTTGCCACTCGGACAAGGAAGTCTCAAAGGCGGCGACGGCATTCACAAACGGTGGCTGGCCGACAGGACCGCCCACAGGCGGCGTTTTGAACAAACGACTGCGTCGGAGTGTGTCCGGTTTATCCAGCACTTCGCGAAAGGCGTCGCAGGCTTCGGCCACCGTCAGCGCCGGGTTTCCAATATTCGCACCAAAACTCACCAGGCAATTTGCCATCGATCTCGGCTATTTATCACCTGGTAGATACTGTTCGATGACGTACCACAAAGCAGTCGGAGCTTGGCCTTCATCTAGAGTCACGCCGGTTACCCTTCCCAAGGTCACGAACACATCGGTGGTGTCGCGGTTGGCCTGGTCCTGCATGCGCACGGTAACTTTAGTTTGAGCGTCCGTTCTTTCGATTCCAGCTCCGCGAAGCATTTCCCACTGGGAATCCGCGCCGCTCTCCAGTACCACTTTGGTCGATGTTCGCTCCAGGAACTCACGCATCTCGTTGGCCGACTCGCTTTCCGAACCGCCGTAGACCAATTTGAGGTTGGTTCCGGCGATCTGACGATTGGGCTCAAGTTTCCTCAACTCGAGAGCTTGAAACGTATCGCCGGCCGCCAGCACTTGTAGATAGCCCTTGGCATGTTCGGCCGCGACTGAGTAAAGATGCCTGGAGCGGACCATTTCGGCGGTTGCCGACCAGAATCCGCAAACGGCACCTAAAACAATCGCCGCCTGTGCAAACCTGGCGCCGCCCAACTGCGGATCCCGTTCGATTCTCCACAGGGCCACGATTCCCAGTAACACAGCTACGATGGCTAGCCAAAGCATGCTGGGGGTTATGATCGCGATGCTCGATAGCAAGCCGCAAATGGCTGCGGCGACTGCGAACTTGCTAATCCCCACAAAGCCATCGTCGATCTCAGTTTCTCGGAACGACGGCTCTCGCTCCGTGACACTCGTTTCCTGCAGGCTGGAAGAAACCATTTTGCTCTACTCGTCTCTAATCAGCTACTTCTTCTTGGGTGACAAGACGCGTTGGATCTCTTGTAGACTCGTCAGCCCAGTGGCAACCGCCAGAACCCCTTCTTCCTGCAGCGAAAGAAAACCATGCCGCTTGGCAACTTGAAGCACATAAGCGGGATCCGGCTTGCTGAGCAATGCACTTCGAATCTCATTGTTAATCGTTAAGAGTTCGAAGATGGCCGCGCGTCCGTAATAGCCACGGCCGTTACATTTGGAACAAATTTCTATTTCAATGGGCTTTCCATTCGCATCCACCCGTTGCTCGGGCGGCGGCGGGATCGTCGGCTGATAGAGCACCTGAACGCGACCCGGTGGAATACCCAACTTCTGCAACGACTGCGGATTCGGCTGGAACGGCTGCCGACAATCCAGACATAAGCGACGGATCAAACGTTGATTGAGAACTCCGTGCAGCGCCTTGGCAATCGCCTTTGCCGATTTGGGGTAATTCTTCAGTAGCTGAATGGCAGCCTCAATGGCGGATCCAGCTTGCATGCGAAAAATGCTGCTGCGATCCTCCTCCAAGACTTCCTCGCACATCAGCTTCATAATGTCGGGTTCGGGCAACTCGGGGAAAACGAGTACATCCGGCTGTTTCAAGAGCAGGCTCTTGAGCACCGTCATGGGCGTCTCGCCAGCCGAACTGTCATAGATGTGTTTCGT
>JANSWS010000069.1 GCA_024743355.1 bacterium | reverse complement strand
GAAGGGCTCGAGCTGGAACTTAAGCACGAGTGGATTGCACATTCACCCCAGGAGCTGCTTGCGCTGGCTCACCGCGAGATGGAATGGTGCGACGCGGCGATGCGGGATGCCTCTGAAGAGTTGGGCTTCGGGGCGGATTGGCGAGCCGCAATGGAGCACGTGAAGTCAAAGCACGTACCCCCCGGCGACCAGCCGCGGTTAATCCGTGAACTGGCCTGGGAAGCCATTCGCTTTCTCGAGGCGAATGATTTGTTGACGGTGCCGGGTTTGGCTGCCGGCGGCTGGCGGATGACGATGATGAGCCCCGAGCGACAACGCGTCAATCCGTACTTCTTGGGTGGCGATACGATCATCGTCTCTTACCCCACGGATGCCATGACGCACGAAGAAAAATTGATGAGCATGCGCAGCAACAACGAGCACTTCTCGCGGGCTACCGTGCATCATGAGTTGATACCCGGTCACCATTTACAGCACTATATGATGCCCCGCTATCGCCCCTATCGGCGGATCTTCAGTACGCCGTTTTGGATCGAGGGCTGGGCTCTCTACTGGGAAATGCTGTTGTGGGACCTCGATTTTGCCCGGAATGCCGAGGATCGAGTGGGCATGCTCTTCTGGAGAAAACACCGCTGTGCCCGCATCATCTTCTCACTGGGCTATCACATGGGCGAGATGACTCCAGATGAATGCGTGGACTATTTGGTGGAACGCGTCGGACACGAACGTTCCGCTGCCAGCGCAGAAGTTCGACGCTCGATTATGGGAGGCTACAGTCCGCTCTATCAGGCCGCCTATATGCTTGGCGGACTACAGTTGCGAGCCATGCATCGAGAATTGGTCCAGGCAGGTCAGATGACCAATCGTGAATTTCACGACGCGGTGCTGCACGAAAACTCGATCCCCATCGAGCTGCTCCGCGCCTATCTGACGCAAGCTCCGTTGTCGGCGGACATGGTGCCGACGTGGAGGTTCGCCGAGGCTGCTGCAAGCTCCGAGTAGTTGTCGGACTGAACTGTAGTCGGACGCTTGATAATCACCGCCTTTGCGGCACTTGTGACCAGTCCACGGCTAAAGCATCGGGGGAATCGATAGTCGTCGTCCGATTTCGGGCTGGTTTTTGCAGTTGCCGAATGCGTCCGCGACGGGCCGCTCTGTACCGGAGCTGCTTTTGAAGGAAGCTGTTCTTCAAAGAAGTTGCTTCTGAAATACCATGCCATTGTGAATGACGCGAAATCCGAGTCTTCGAAAAAGCGCGGTCAGCATGGAATCATCGGCCAGCGCTGCGGTGCGAACGTAGTCCACGCGTTCTTCTTGGTACTGGCGAAGTGCCTCGGATAACAGGAACACCTGATAATCCTGTTCGGGCGGGGATGTGCACTGGTTGGGAGGCCACAACCAAACAGTTTGGGCAGGCGAAGACTGCAACTCGGGAGAAAGTGTCCAAAAAAGAGCTTCGCACAGTGTGCGTTTTTCCTGGCGGTGCGTGAGTTGGAATTTAGTAGGCTCAGTGTGGCCTAGAGCACAAGCCAGCCACCATGGCAATTCCGGCTCGTCAAGCTGTTGATGGACGGTGGCAGCCCGGCGTATTTGAATCTGAATACGATCGATGGGAGCTTGGAACGCCATCAATTCCAGCTCCCACAGGCAGGTCGGAGTCTGAGGACTGAATTCACTCTGAGAAAGCCATTTGCACAATCGAACCTCCTGTGAAATGACCCCCGCCATGCAGTCGGCAGGTCCCAAACTCAAGTAAAAAGCGGCGTTGGGCAACATCGGACGAAAGGTGCAAATCCGACTGCCGAGCTTGCGGGCAGTTTCGCACACACGCTGCAGCAATTCCTTGGCAGCACGATCTTCGTCCGGGTCCGGTCGAACACACAGTGCAAAGACGGCAATCTCGTCCATGGCCGTGTTGCTCAGATCGTCATTGCTGATAGGCCCAAAATGCAAGAAGCCTTGAATGCGGCCCGTCTGATCCTCGGCGATCAGCAAATTCTCGGGTTCAAAATAAGGCTTGGCCAAGGAGAAAAGTTCAAAGCGAAGGGGATCAATCTCACATTCCAAGCCGAGATCTGCATGGTGCTCATTCCAGATAGCACAAAGCGAGGATGTATCCGTATTGCGAAAACTGCGGAGGGTAATCACGGGGCCAACTTGTGCGTGCGGAGTAGCCGTCCAAGGACAGGCGGCAACGAGAGTCTCAACTCAAAGCGATCATTCACTGGGCGGTGTCAAAACGGTGAGGCCGCCTATGGCGGGATCGGACGTCGTACCTTGATGTTTCCGTCTCTAATGTAACGCATCAAGGATTCAGAAACAGCCGGCCACTCGATGCGTCGTGGAGCGCGGCTGAGGTACGGCCAAGTTTCCCAACGGCAGCGGCTGGCGTACAATGCGTATGCGTTGGTTGACCAGACGGTCGCTGCTGCCTTGCGCAGGAGAGGAAAGTCCGGGCTTCACAGGGCAGGACGGTCGGTAACGCCGACCCGCTGCAAGGCGAGGGAAAGTGCCGCAGAAAAGATACCGCCGAACGGCCGGTCGGCTGCTGAGGAGAGTTCGTAAGCGCGGGTGACAGCCAAGATAGAACGGAATTTGTCTCCGACTCCATTGCTTCGGGGGCAGCTCTCCGAGCCCATGAATAATCCGGGCTAGGCTCCTCAACAGCCGATCGGTGCGTGGTAAGGGTGAAATGGTGAGGTAAGAGCTCACCAGCGATCAGGGTGACTTGATCGGCTTGGTAAACCCCGTCCGAAGCAAGATCAAACAGAGGGCAGTTTCGCTCCGGCGGATGCGACTTGCACCGGTCGCCACGACCTTCGGGTAGATCGCTCGAGTTCGCAAGTAATTGCGAATCTAGATAAATGACCGTCGAAGCTGGGCAAGAGTCAAGCGCTCTTGCCCGGTGGGACAGAACCCGGCTTATCGGTCGACCAACGCGTTTTTGACATTGCTCCTTGCCAATTCATTTTCCTGCCCGCCATCTTCCTGCCATTCCTTCTCGGGTTCTCATCAGACTCTGGAAGGTTGACATCCTTAGCAATGCAGGATGCAAAGCCCTGGTAGATTCCTGCCCTAGAGGAATCGCTCTTTCAATTTGCGGCACGAACGCAGAGAGAAGGCGAACATCCGATACGAATGGATCGCAGGTTGCTTACGGCTTGGGAAGCTTGACTTTGGAGCCCTTGTCTGACTTCTTGGGCTCATCATCGGCAATCACCGGCGGGAAGCCATTCAGCTGCCGCCAGATTTCGTATCCCAAGGGAACGCGACGCAGCAGAACCCAACCGTTTGCTCGCACGCCTTGGCGGAGGTAGCGATCGTCCGGCCAACCGTTCTCGCGATCCAAATGGTTATCGGGAGTTACCAAGATACGAAAATTCCCCATGCCGTCGTCCGTAGGAAAAATTCGATTGATTTTGCCACCGAAAGTGCCGACCGCGACGGAAGGCCAGCCCACGAATTGAACTGCCGGCCAGCCTTCAAATTGCAGCCGGACACGATCACCTTCGTGCAACAGTGGCATGTCGTTTCCATTGACCTTTAGTTCAACGCACAACTCGGATGCTTGGGGTACGATGACAAACAGTTGTTCCGTTTCCTTGACCGTATCGCTTCCGGCCAAGGCTACTAATTGTTGTATGAATCCGCTTCGCGGAGCTCTAATTTGCAAGCGATCGAGTTCGCCACGCTTAAGTTGTAGCTCGGAGAGTTCTTTCAGAATCGTGTTCAGCTTCTGTTCTTCTTCGTTGACTTTGGCCTGGGCGGTTTGATTCTTGATGAAGATTTCTTGCTTTTTGGCTTTGATTTCTTCTTCCTTGGCCTCCAAGGTATTGAAGGCTTCCGTCACGGCGTTCTCAGCCTTGAGGACTTTTTGGTACTGGGATTCGACAGCTTGTTGTTTGGAAACGAGTTCTTCCCTGGAGATCAAGCCTTTGGTGATAACGTCCTCGGCGATTCTGAGTTGATTGCGTTTGTCTTCGAGTTCGGCCCGCAGAGACAGCTCTTCATTTTTTGCCTGCTCCCACTTTTGTTCCGCAGCCTTGTACTCCAGGTCCAAAGAATCGGCCATATTACGGCCACTGCTTTCTTGCAGTTCCACCGCCTGCTTGTACACCGTCAGATTGGTTTCGGAGGCCAACTTCTTGGCTTCGACGGTCATGATTTGCAGGTTCAGCTGCTCGACTTCCCGCTCGGAAATGGGTGTCAGGCTGAGGAGCAGTTCACCCTTCTCGACGTAACTGCCTTCTCGCAGACCTGGCTTGATCTCGCTGACGACCCCCTTCACCGGTGATTTAACCGGCTGAGGTCGCTCCTGAGGATTCAGAGCCAGTACGTAGCCCGTGCCGGGAGCGGTTTGACGCCAGGGCACGAATAGCATCGCGATTAAGGCCAGCAACAGAACGACAAAGGTCAGGCGGGCCGCGGAGCGAATTAGTCTTCCCGTCCGAACCATCTCCAAGGCGGGGAAATCGGACCAGGGCTGCAGTTGCGCTGTACTCATGCTGTCTCCAGGTCGATGACATCTTCGGTCAAACGGGTGATACGTTCACAGTTGCTGGTTACGACCAAAGTCCAAGGCGCGTTGGGCTGTGTCAGCTCGCGCCAAACCGTCTCCAGACTTGGACCGTCCAGTTGGTCTAGCAAGTCATGGATGATCAGCAAGCGGGGCTCGGCCGCGATGGCTCTGGCAATCAGCACCAACGTTATTTGAGTGCGAGAGAGAGGAAAGCCGCCGGTCTGCACCGCCGTATCCATGCCATCCTCCAGCCGAATCACTTCCTCCCACAGGCCAAGCCGATTCATGACGTCGCGTACTCGGGCACGACCGACTTGGCTTCTGCCCAGCGTGATGTTCTCGCGAATGGTGCCGTGAAATATTTCGTCTGCGGTTGCCAGGCCAATGGCTCTTCCCAACCGCCGTCCGTCGGAGAGTCGCACTGCGTCAAAGCCCGCTACTTCAACCGAACCCATGGCAGGATCGTTCAGTCCGGCCAGGGCCTTCACAAAGAGCTCGCGTTGACCTAGATCTCCAGTAACCACCACCTGAGCTCCCGATTCAATGCGATTGCCAGGCACGTAAAGATTTGCCGCTCCGGAGGAAAGACGCATATCGCTCCATTGAACCTCCGCCGGGCGATCGCCGCGGAAATCAATCTCGTTGGTCGGCTCAGCGGGTACGTCTAGCATATGTCCCACTTTGTCCACGCCTGCCATCAAATCGTAGAATTTCTCCAGCGACTTGCCAGCCTTGGAAAAGGCTCCCACAACCACGGTCACCACCAGTTCACTCGCCACCAACTGACCCAAGGTTAGCTGTCCTTGGATGACCAGCCAGCCTCCTAGACCCAAAAGGGCTGTGGACGCGACAACTTGCAAGCCAATCGCGAAGATTACCTGTCGAATGACGACACGAAACTGCGCCTTGCGGGCAATAACATATTCGGCGGCCAATCTGTTCGCGCGATCCACCGCCATGGCTTCGCCACCGTTGACACGAAATGCACCGGGATACGAGATGACGTCCTGCAGCCAGTGAGCAATTCGGTATTTCGTAATCGATTCTCGAATCGCGGATCGAATACCTCCGCGTCCCAACAACCAGGTGATGGATACCATGCAGATCAACAGCACGATATCGAATCCCAACAGGAAGGGGTGATAGAAGGCCAGCAGCACCATGCCGATCAGCGTGGTTAGCAGGATTGATACACCATCCAGCAAGAGCGTGGCGGACGCTTTCTGGATTGTCATGATGTCGAATATCCGATTGGCTAACTCACGCGGGTATTGGCCAGTCAATGCGGATTGGCTGGCTCTGGGAAATCGGTGTGCCAAATCGCTGACAATGCGTACCAACTGGCGACGCTGGATGATTTCGACCACCACCGTCTGCAATATCCGCAGGGCTGCGGATAACCCCAGGCAAAACATCAGCATCAAAGCCAGCACCAGCAAGGGCTGCAAATAAATGCCCCAACTGACGACGTTCACCAGCGATTCAATCGCCAGCGGAGTCGCCAACCCCAAAATGCCAGCCACAGAGGCAAACAGCAGAATGATCCATACGTCCCTGGCGTCGAGCTTGAGTAGCCGCAAAAAGCGACGTACTGGGCTCAGATGCTCATGCCCATGTCCATGCCCATGCGGACCATGGCCATCAAATGGAGCGGCGGAAAGCGAGTTGCACTCCAGAGCCTCTTTGCCCACCAGCACGTGCAAGTCGGGCAAATCAATGAGCGTCCTCTGCAATTCGCGTTTGGAAACCTTCGAGGTCGAAACGCCCTTGCCTTCCTCGATAAAGTTGACCTCGAGTTGACGGCCGACGGGGCGGCGAATCACGCGACAGCCTTCTCCTTGTGGCCCGGTCAAGACGACTGGAAATCCATCTTGTACGATGTCAAACAGCAGGTTCACGTCCCGCAATTCAGTCTCTTTAATGACCAAGCCAAACTGAGTGCCGGCATTGATCAATAGCTGGATGAAGTCCGTCTTGTCAACGCTCTTCTCGTTGCGCGGAAGATCTAGAGTCGCTCGCTCTATGGGAATACCTAGGCCGCTCGCAACGCGACTGAGCGTGGAATATGCCAGGCTTGCCAAATCGTTCGGCGCGACCAGCATCGGATCGAGTTCGGCTTTTGACACGGCAGGCTTTCCAAAAGCAAAAAGGTTGGTCGGCGCCCTCGCAAAAAATCCACCCGAAAACCAGGAGCCGCTTTGGCGTTAGCCGCGGTTCTCTGCGGTATTCGGATAGGCTCTAAAACTCAAACGCCACAATTCCAGTCAGAGCATCGCTACAGAGGATGAAGGTCACCCAAATATTAGGCTATCGTCCAGTTAACAACTTTCCGCAGCGGCGCGAAGCAGAGTCATTTGAAGGTGAATATCATATTATGCGATAAAAGTTTCGTCAATTGATGGTCAGTGATTGAGTGTTTTGGTCGAAATCCGGACGGTAAACCCATGAAACCAGAAAACTTGACCAGGAGCTTGGGGCACCCACTGATTCGTCTCAGTCTACCTGGGAGGCTCAGGTCTAGCTTGCAATAGCTCGCTTTGCCCCCCATGTGGCATGTTGCTGCCTGGAGCACGTGGGGCTCCTGCCAAGTTGAAGATTCTGGACCTGTTTGTCTGCCAGCCGAGTTGTTCCGGGCGTTTCTGTAACGCGAAACCCTGAAAACAGGCTATCCGCCAGCCAATTGTTGCATCTGTATCCAATCCAAAAGGGTTCAAGTCCCAAAAGTGCTCGACAAACCACGCGAAAATTTCGCGCCTTTGCCGGGACAGTTAGCCAGGTGCGGTTGTTGCCGATCCCACCAATCGCGCCATTTCTATCGGCAAAAGCAGGAAATCAACCGCATGAAAGCCGATACAGTCGATGGGGCTAGGCTTTGCCCCGACGGTTATTGATAGCTTTTTCCCCTACTGGCGACTCGGGTTCCGCATGCGGACTGTGAATCAAGGCAAATGGTGGATGGTGGGCTGGATTGCCTTCTCATGCGCAGCGCCAGCACTGGGACAAACCGTCCGCGAGACCGCGCCAATTCAAAACGCGGAAATCACCCAGGGTAACCGCAATCTGTCCGACCCTGGCATGGCCGCACCAAAGGTGGAACAGGGCCGGTCTTCAGTGCAGCTTCTGCCACCGCAAAGAAACTTGCCGCCCGACGGAATGGCAGGCTCTCCATCAGCTGTGCCTCAGGACCCTTCAATCGAAAGCGTCCCCGCCTATCCCGGCCAAACGCAATATGACCTAAATGCCTCGGCAGGCTACGGTCCGGAAAGAGATACGCTGGCTCCAGTTGCGGAGGGCGAGATTCTGACGCTGGCCGACGTGGTGGCTAGTCTCTACCGTTCGTACCCGGTCGTCATTCAAGCGCGGCTGCAAGGCGCCGCGGCTCAGGGGATGTTGACAGAGGCTTACGGCGCTTACGATACCAAGCTTCAAGGGTACACGCTGAACGAACCCACCGGCTTTTATCGCAACTACCGGCAGGGGGTCAGTCTGGCGCGACAGACTTGGTGGGGCGGTTACGTTGCCGCCGGTTATCGTATCGGTCGCGGCTTTTTTCAGCCTTGGTACCTGGAACGAGAAACGAACAAGGCTGGTGAATTCAAGCTGGCGTTTGCTCAGCCCTTACTGCAAGGTCGCGCTATCGATCCGCAGCGCGTTGCCGTGTTTCAGGCATCGGTCGACAACCGAGCAGTGCAACCACAAGTCCAAGAGGCTATTCTCAATGTGGCATTCGATGCGGCGACGGTCTACTGGATGTGGGTGTCGGCGGGCGGCAAGTTGGACGCGCAGCGTGAGTTGCTGAGTCTGGCAGAGGCGCGGGGACAACAAATTGAGGATGGTGTCAGGGCCGACAAATACGCGGAAGTGGATTTGGTCTTCAATCAACAGCTTATCGCGGAACGACGCGGATTGACCTTAGCCGCGGAACAAAAGTTTCGCGAATCCAGTTTTAAGCTTTCCCTGTTCTTACGAGACGAACTGGGGCAGACGATCGTTCCCAACGACGCTTGGTTGCCGCGGCGTTTTCCTAGAATCGATCCTATCGATGCCCGCGATTTCAATGCGGACTTGGCGGATGCACTCGCCAGGCGACCGGAAACACTACTGCTCAGACTGGAATTGCAAAGACTGGGATTTGACCGTCAACTTGCTCGTAACGATCTGCTGCCGCGTGTGGATATCGTAGCCGAAAGCTCCCAGGACATCGGAACGCCGACTTCGGACAAGAACGACAAGGGTGAATTCGAACTCTTGATCGGCTTGCAAAGCGAAGTTCCCATTCAACGACGCAAAGCCCAGGGTAAACTGCAGTCCACTTCGGCCAAGATGTCGCAGGTGAGTGAAAAGCTGCGCCTGCAAAGTGATAAAATCGCGGCCGAGTTACAAACTGCCTACAACCGGCTGATGTTGGCCACGGAAATTGTCAAGCAACAGAACATAGCCTTTGAAGCCGCCATCGACACACTGGATCGCTACCGCTTTGCCTTTGAGCGGGGCAAAACCGACTTGATCTATCTCAATTTCCTGGAATCCAAAGCCAACGAAATCGAGATCAAGCTGATCGACGCACAGAGCATTTGGTTTTCCGCCTTGGCCGAGTTGCAAAGGGCTCTGGGACTCGATCCGTTGGAACAGGCAATGAAGGTTACCGAACTTCCGCCTTCGCAACTGTTTGGTCCGGGGAATATGCCGTCTGGACTAAACACGGTTCCCGATGACTTTGACGCGGATTGGCAGAATCGAATGGTTCCTCGCGAGTAATCTCCAGAATTCCACACCTACTCATTCTTTAAGCACGTACAAGCACGCAGCGCAAGTTTTGAAGTTGCGCTAAATCGTGAACAGGTGCAGATTTATCATGCGAATGATTGGCCAATCTGACTCTCCACTCCGGGGAGAGTCGGACGTTCAGCGGCCGGTGAGGGGGAGAACCGACCCTCTCCGGGCCCAGTAGGCCCGACTCTCCCGCAAGCGGGAGAGTAAGTTGGATTTAGCGCAACTTAAAAAGCGCAAGCAAGTGTGTTTCACATGGTCGAAGCAGAGGAATGCGGGCTGCAGCGCCAGCAGTTTCTCACCTGCTTCAGACCACCGTTCGGCGAATACAAGCACGCAGCGCAAGCAAGTGTGTTTCGAATTGATGGAATTGACTTGGCAACGGATAGGGAGGCAACACTCTGGCTGGCGCTTCGAGCTTGTATTTCCCTAGGTCGAATTCGCATAGATGGCAGGTATTTGCATCGATCCTGGTCCCTTGCAGCGTTCGTTCAGAGTTCCAAGCGAGAGCGACGCGAATACGCTAATTTCTTCGCTCCAATTGACAGACGCGTGCCGCCGTTGAAATGCGTATGAGCAGCACGCCGGCTCTCAGAACTCCCAGTCCCGCCACGCTCAAGACCGCGGCCTCAACGATTCCCGGCGTTTCCAGGTCCAGTAAAAATAAGAAGGCAGCTCGAAGCAGATAGAGAGCTACCAGAATCAGGCCCCAGCCGGCTATCTCGCGAATCCAATACATGTGTGTTTATTCCCCGAACGATTAACGTTCCACTCTAGCGGCAGGTGGTTCTCGGCGGCGTTTACGCATCATTTTAAACTGTCTACGTACGATCATCTGCAGATCATGGAAGTGTTCCATCGTGAACACCGATCTCAGATACAGCTCGGCCTGGGCCACCGTGTGCTGCCGCCAGGCCATCTCTCGCACCAGCACTAACAGCCCGACGGTGAGTGCGCAAACGGTCGCTCCAGGAAGCAGCGTTTTGCCCTCGCGCACCGAGCGAAACAGCATGCGATCACTCACGAATTCACTGTAGGGTAAAAGAGACACGATAAAAATTGCCAGCAGCAGGCTGGTGCAACTTACCGCCACCCAGCTCAGCAGACCATCGCGTAGCCGGATCAGCGGAGCCCCGCTGCCCAAGCTACGAGCGGTTGTCGCAGTCGAAGCCTGTGGATTGCCTAGTCGCTGCCACCGCCCCATTTTTGACTCCAACCGCTGGGCAGCCGACGCACCGGACTCGACGGCAAACAGATCGGGCCAGCGTTGCGAGAGCCAGGCGTGCATGGCACTTCTCACAGCCTGAAAGCGGAAACTGTAGGCAATCAACATCAGGGTTGCAAAACAGAAGCGAACGTCGTCCATTTCCGGGGAAAATATCGCGTGCCCCGGCTCGCTAACCAGAAAATAAGCCTGAGAAACGAGCAAGATCAGCCAGCCGTAGCCGCGGGTAATTGACAACAGCAAGCCGGCGATGGCTAACCAACGAATGAAATTCGGCACTTGCAGATCAGGCAGAAACATGGCATTCAAAAAGAGTGCCAAAAGCACCATATGTAGTATGTCGATGATGACAAGACCCATTGAAAACGAATCGTTCCCTATGGGAGTGGTTGAGCCGAGAGCAACGTCGGCGAGCTTTGGGTTGAAGCCCTGGTCGGCGGCTGCGTTTGACGTCGTCGATTCCGACATGTTGTTCATCGCCGGGCTCCCGCCATGTGCGTCCGGCCATCGCGGGCGCGATCAATCTCCTCCAGCACCATGTCAATTGCGCTCTGTTCGCCCGAAAACGAGACAGCGCAACCGATTCGTGTCAGCTCTCGCTTTACATGGTTCGCCTGCTCCCGAATCAAGGATTGCTCGGCGGCAAAAAGAAGGTCCGCCACGCGATTGGATTCTGGCGCTACTTGCTCTGTGATGGGTCTCTGAAACGTGCTGGTGGAACACACCAGAGCAACGCGATGATGCTTCGCTTGCGCTAACTTGCACACGCGGACCAAGCGGTCAACATGCGCCGCGCAGCTCTTCACGTTGGTAAATAGCACGAACACTTCGTTATCGCGAGCGTGGGCCACTCCACTGGCAACCGCTTGGGCCAGCTTGGACATGCTGGTGTCGTCAGCGTCTTTCGGCTGCGAGTCGACAATCAGCGGGGACATCCATGGCATTCCGAACTCATGCAGCAAGCGTTGAATGTAGGGACCCAGGGTAGCGTCGTCTTCGTAACAGCGCATGAGTTCGATCGGTGAGAGTCCAAAAATCTGCGCCACGGCTGTTGCCAACAGATATCTTTCGGATCGAACTTTGGAAAACGAAAAAGGGAGACGGGAATACCTACGGTCCAACAATTCTGGGTAGCGCTCCTGAATAAGCAGCGTGGCACTCCGCAACATGGTCGGCGTTACGGATTTCGCTTCTGGAGGAAGCGCCTGCGAGAATAATGCCAGTTCCTGAAGTAGCTGCAGGAAGCCTCGGTCTCCGGAAAACCAGGGCAGACGTCGCAAGCGATCACCATCCACCAACGTGGCACTGACGGGATCTCCCACGGATACCGCGGCGCGGGCAACGCTAGCGGCAACAAAATTTACCTGGTCCAACAGCCTCTTTCCATGGCCGCCCATACGATTGGAGGACGAGCCGTCGATCAACAACTGCACTCGCACGGGAACCTCAGACTCATACTGTCGCGTCATCAACTGATCGCGTCGAGCCGAAACCTTCCAAGCTATCGACTTGGGTGGGTCCCCGGGAGCGTATGGTCGCAGTTCCAGCAACTCCGAGCCGGCGCCGGCCCGCTGCAACCGATGAATTCCGTGCAGTGGTAGTGAGTTGTAACGCTTGATACCAGGCCTCAATTCTCCCGATTGATGATATCCCGGCAGCACCCGAAACGTTTGTTGGGAGTCAATAAAGCGATACATGCGAAAGAAACCGAAGCGATCATTCAGCATCACTCGCAAACCAGGCATGGTGAGTATGCCGGCCGCACGCGCTCTCAAGCAATATTGGAAGTCAAATTCTTTGCCAGGACGCTCCAAGAGGAACTCGTTGGGCAGCATGCGGCGTTGCGGCTGATTGCCCAGACACCACGCGAAAATCTGCATCGTCGCCTTTTTCAGACTCTCCAGTCCTCTGCCCAGGAGGCTCGCCGAATCAGCCTGGGCAGCTTGCGGAACCCGCGCAGCCAATTCGCCGCCGCGCTGCGAACCGTAAACCAATTCCATCAGCTCTGGGACTACATCGCGGAAGGCTATCAAGGGATAGATCGTCTGCCTCGCGCGGATCTCCACACGAATCCGAATCAGACGACCGCACCATAAAATGTCGTTCTCTGTATTGCGATCATTGACGTAGCGTACGCATTGTATTCCAGGCAGCTGAAATTGAACTCGAATCTGAAACCATATCCACTCAAAGGCGATCCAAATGAAAACTGCCAGAGACAGCATGACCAATGATGATTGACCACGAGCAACACCGGCAATCAGGCCAGCAAGAGCGCAAAACATCAGCCACCGACCGCGCCCCGTCATTTTCTGCTCCAATTCATCGAGTACATCAGATGATCCAGATTGCTCGTTGCCCTGCGTTAGGTGCGCTTGGTGAATGGAAATTGTCGGGCGTCGGTCGGTTCTCAGCGGTCTTTCGAAGGCAGATCCCAACTACCATGTGGTACGACGCTATGCGACACGACGCTAGGTGGCACGAAGCTATGTACTACGACGCTATGTGGCACTCCACTCGGTCGCTAGAGGCTACGCGACGGAATAACGCCTTCCATTACCGGTACGGACTGCAACAGCTGCTGAACCACATTTCCAACGGTTGTACCATCCATCTCGGATTCGGGTCGCATGATCAAGCGGTGACTAAGCACGGGAAGCAGAATGTCTTGAACATCCTGGTGGGTGGCATATGCCCTGCCCTCCAGTAAGGCTCTTGCCCGCGACGCCTTCAAGATGCTGATGGCTGCTCTGGGGCTTGCTCCCAACAACAAATCCGGATGTTCACGACTCTTGCGAACCAGATCAATGATGTAGCCCTTCAACTCCTGGTTGCAGTACACCAGATCGAGTTGTTGCTGAATGTGTTGCAGTTCATCGGCATTGCTGATACTGGATAAAGTGGCTGGTGGCCGGCTGTGAACATCCAGCATATCGATTTCTTGATCTCGATTCGGATAGCCGACTTGGACGCGGAAAAGAAAGCGATCCAATTGGGCTTCAGGCAAACGATAAACACCCTCTTGTTCGATCGGATTCTGGGTCGCCAGCACCATGAAGGGTTCCGGTAGCGGAAGGGTCGTGCCTTCGATAGTTACCTGATGTTCCTGCATGGCCTCCAGTAAGGAAGACTGTGTTCGAGCCGGAGCGCGGTTCAATTCGTCGGCCAGCAGCAGTTGGCAGAATACGGGTCCCTTGCGCAACACGAAGTCACTCGTCTGACGATCCAAGACTTGAGTGCCCGTCACGTCCGAGGGCAATAGATCCGGCGTAAATTGCACGCGTTCAAAATGAATTCCGAGAACCGAAGAGAAGCAACGGCAAATGGTTGTTTTGGCTGTGCCGGGAACACCTTCCAGCAGCACATGTCCGCCAGCAATCAGAGCCATGAAAAGCTGATCTGTTACATGGCTCAGACCAACCACAACCTGTCCAACCGATTGCTGCATCGTGTCTCGAAGTTGGCGAACGCGTTGGCCCAGCTCGGCGATATCGTTAGAACTCACAAATTAGCTTTTCATAATTGGACAGCGACACTTTCGATTAGCCGTAAGGACCTTGGCCCCGGTTTACGCAGGGCTTTGGCACCACTTCGCCGGAAATCGTGTTGTCAAGGTTAACCCAGGATTTGCCAGAAGTATGATCGAAAGTGGTGCTGTTCGAATAAGGAGTGATTCCGAAACCCAGAACCAAGTGTAACCAACGTCATTTTCCCGTCGAGCCGTTGTGGATTGGCGCGAGGTACTTGCACTTTTTTTCCGCGCGGTTTCCGACGAAGCTGTCGCAGCGGTTTTCTCACGAACTCATAAGGCTTCTCTACGCTGCCACTGATGTTCTGCGGCTATAAAGTTGTTCGCACTAACAAGGCTGTTTTGCGGGGTGGATGACGCAGGATATTGACGATGGCTTGGCATGGGCCAGCCTCCCATGGGGTTCGTTAAGCTCAAGGTCACCCGCAATTCCCGGCCACTGCAAAGGAACCGGTCAAAAATAACTTCCGCAACCTATAGTAGCCATCCTCGCTCCGCGAGAAGTAGCCCGACCTGGTTACGCTCCCATGGAAGCGATGCGGATCGCAGGGTAGCTGCTGACCGGAGCTTCCTTGCTGTCAAGTCAGATTCGACTCAGCCAAGGTTGCTAGCTTCGCTGAGCCCGTTGTTTCGATGTAAACAAACGGGTTGGTCGACGCATGGGTCGGGTTACCTCACGGCGGAGCGTGAGGACTACGTAGCCGTCTGGCTGGGCGTGGCTGCTTGGAGGAACGTAGCTATCTCGCTCCGCGTGATGTTTCGCCTGAAAAACAGGGAAGTTGTTTTTGATCGGTTCCTAACCTGCGGCAGCCTTGTCACGCAATCGGCACAGCTTTCTTCCAATCAGTTCAAACTCTTTCTCGCCCATACGACCTTGAAATCCACGACTGGCGGCATCAAAAATCTGCCGCAATTCCTTTTGCTCTTGCGCATTCCAGAGCAGGGAGTTTTCAGCGGCAATTTGGCTCAGGTAGCTTTGCCAGTCTGCCGATTGGTGGGAACCTGTCAACGAAAAGCAGAACTCCCGCGCCAGATAGTTCGCGGGTTGGCGAAAATCATAGCCCGCACCACGCGAGTCACGGCCTCTGATTTCATAAGCGGCCAACATGCTTCTGGGACGCATGCTGGGGTAACGCGCGGCCCCACTGACCAGCAACCACCACAGGATAGTCAGCACGGCAAACGCTGCAAACACAACCAGCAATGCCCTTAGATATCTGGCTGGCGAAGCGGAACGCGGCTGATGCGACAAGGCTTCATTCAGCACGTTGGATTCTTCAATATCGCGAACTACCGCATTCGCTAAACGCAATACTTTCTGCAGGTCGGTTTCAGGCTTGGGCGGCTCCTGATCGGGTGCTCCAGCGCCCGTGGCTAGACGTTCACTGAAGCTGCTCAAGACGCGGCCTTCGGCAATGAAGGTCAAGTATCTTTTCTTGGGGCCGCTCAAGATCCGGCTGAGGTCGATTGCCAGTCGATGATTGTCACCATGCCACAGCATGCCGTTGCTGACCAGGCTGGCATCCGCGGCAATCGCCAAGATTCCGGAGGAAGTGTAAGAGTCCAGGGCTGCTTTGGGCTTGGCGATCGCCAACACCGCCTGACCTCGGCTGCTTCGCGGCGTGCTGCGTGCCGGAAGCCGAAATGGATAACTCCAGTCCCAGTCTCCTACCGAGCTGGCTTCAAACCATCCCGAACGATTCGTCACAATATTGGAATCCATTAGCGAGTCGCCAACACGATCTTGCAAGGGAAGGAGCAGGCAATCGCGGAAGCCTTTGTATTGATCTCCACTCTGCTGGCTTTCAACGGGACCCGCCTGGATGCGACCGATCCGATTTGCGGACCAAGGACCGTCCGTGGCGATTAAGGCGCTACCGCCAGCCAGAACAAACTCGCTTAATCGTTGACTCAGCTCGTCTTGGGACTCGATGCTTCCCACAACGACCAGCACGTGGCTGTCTGGATCCTCCCAGGCAGCTTCCCAGGAATTACGGACTTCCAGTCCGTTTTCCTCGAGCAGCATCTGAAACAGATCATAGCGAAATTCCCAGTCGGAATCCGTTGCCCTGGCAGCATCGCTTCCACTGCTATCCTGTGCCGCGGCCGTGACAGCGAACAGCATCGCCGCCAGCAGCCACATTGCCGCCCTGAGCAACTGGCAAACAGGTTGGATCCTGTGGTAGAGGATCGGCAGATCGAAGACGCTATGCCAGCTGGATTGTCGATCGATTCGCGTGCCAACACTGGGATGATCGCCGCCAGGTGGACCGATCTTCGATGCGTTACCGCGTTTCGCATAGGGGAAGCTTGGCCGTATGCAGGGTGTATTCATCAACGGTTTGGGAACGATCATTGCGGGCTGTGTTGGGAGTAATGCAGGGCAAAGCTGTGAAGTATTTTGGCTTTAGATTTAAAAGCACGCAGCGCCAGCGCGTGTGTACTTGATAGCGACCGAAACTCACTCGCTCACGCGCGCTTCGTGCTTGTATTTTCGGGCAAACCGCTCGATACAAAATGCTTTACAGCGTTGAATGATGAGCCTTCGAAGCTGAATCAGGCGGTCGATGTCTCAAGACTGCGCACGGCTCGCTCGGCTCGTTGCATTTGGTCTGAGGTGAGCTGGGCTTCAGGAGGCAAGTATCTCGCCTGTTCGTAGACCTCGCTCAGCTGGCTGACCGCTTCCGCATACTCGGGTTGTTCGGCACGAACATGTTCGGCCGCAGAACGATGAGCCCACCAAGTCATGGCCGGTTTGGGAAGCCGCAACACCAGATCGTGGAAAGCCTGTACAACGTCATCCCGTGTTCGCAGGCCCTGGCACAGCCTTCGCTGAACCCATGCGTTCTGAGTGCTTTTCTCCGATTCCCTACCGACTCGCAGGCGGCGAACGAACCACCAGGTCAAAACCAGCGCACCAATCGCCAGCAGGGTCAGCGTCTGTTGCCATCCCCAACGAAATCGCAGCTCGCTCATCGGCGGGCTCCAAGGCTTGGCTGCAGTGCCGCTCGTTTGACTGCTCGACTTGGATTCCGTGGGCGTTCGCTGAACGGCTTTCCAAACTTCCGCCAGCATGGAATCGGAGGCATCACTGCCCGCCAGGGACTGCTTGCCGGCACCGCTACTACGCAGCTCATCAGGAAGCCGCTTGGTGCCGCCGGATCGAGCATTCTGGGTAGCTGCCGAAATAGCTGGATCGCCAGCTAGTTGGCTTTCAGTCGCTATGCGGTTGTCAGAGCGATCTCGATTGGTCTCTGTGGCTGGGGATGAATTACGGCTTGCGATTTGTCTGCGATTCAGGAATTCGTCGATAGTGTCGGAGCCTGCAGGAGTATTCTCGCTTTCTTCGAAGATCCCCTCTTCTCTCAGACTGTTCTCCACAATCGCCTTCAAAGTGTTGCCGAGCCCAAGTCGCCTGAGCTGTGAACGCACGTCGAATCCCTCAGCTGTTTCACCCTCTTTATTCGAACCGCGATCGCGGCCGGACTGCCCGCCGCCGCGTTGTTTACTGGATCCGCCTTCGAGCCAATTGCGAATGCTTTGCGTAACTCGCGAAGAGAGAGATTGGGGCGGTTGCGTTTCGACTTTCCCAGCCGAAGCGGAAGTACCATCGCCGGCTTGATCGGGCGAAGCCGTGCCTCGGCGGATATTCCCCGTCTCTCCTTGCAGCTCAGATTGCGAATTGGCTGCTCGCTTGATTTGCTCCATGGCCTCACGCAGCTTTTTGTCCACTGAGCCCGATGACTGGCCAGCCGCCTCGTCGTTCCCCAATCCGAAGCTGGGTTCGGGCGTCTCCCAATCGTCCCACTCTGGCTGTGTCTGGGAGTCTTTCGCTGCCGCATCCGGTTTGGTGGCAGCTTGCGAGGCCGCAGCTTGCGCAATACCGGACTCCGTCCGTGCATCCGCACGAGGACTAGACGGACTGGAGGCTGGTGGCGGAGCGGCATTGCGTTGCTCGCGTTCCCGCCACGAACGCTGAGAGCTAGTTCCCCTGGAGTTGCCTCCCCGTGAATTGGCGTCGCGTGAATTGGCATCGCGTGAATTGGCATCGCGTGAATTGGCATCGCGTGAATTGGCATCGCGTGAATTGGCATCGCGTGAATTGGCATCGCGTGAATTGGCATCGCGTGAACGCGAGCTAGCGTCCGAGGCTGCGATGTCGCGCCCCTTCGAACTCCTCGACAGAGGTCGCGCTCCGCCAGGCTCAGTTCGCGCTTTGTCGGGCAGACTGGGCAAGTCAGACTCGCTGCTGATAGTTGCTTCGGCGTCCTGCCCACTGCCTTGGACAGCGGTATCCTCTTGAGTTCCTTCCTGAATCAGTTGCTTCAGCAGATTCTGCAATGCCGCAACCTGGTCAGCATCTAACGCGTCCACGCCTGGCGGAGCCGCTGGGAAATCGCCATCGAATGAGCTTGTGGACGCGCCATTCTGGGCTCTAGGCTGCGATTGGGATGCTGCCGACGATGCCTGAGGCGAGCTATTCTCACGCTCGCCGCTGGCCGGCAAGCTTTGGCTACGGCTTGGGTTGGCCTGTGTGCTAGCATTGGAGTTAGATCGTGATGCTGAGTCGCCCTGAGATCTGCGATTGCGCGCGGGAAAGATATCGGGACCAGCGATGGAAGCGGAATCACTCAGCTTCAGTTCTCGGTCGCGTGCGTACTGTTTCAAGAGCTGATGGGCCAGCTGCCTTGTTTTCGGGTCCTCCAAAGCGTCATCGACCCAAGACCTGGGGATGCTGTCCAGGCTGGAGATGCCCAAGTTTTGAAATTGCTTTTGCCAGCTTTGAAAGGTTTCTTCTAGTGCCTTGACTTGCTGCTCGCTCAGTCCCTCGGCATCCGTGGATGAAGGCGCGACCGTAATTTCACGCAGAGTCCGCAGCAAGTCAGCTTGGACCTGAATATCCGCGCTGGGCTGAACTCCAGGAATGGGCAACCTGCGTTGGGTAGGGCGATCCGTCTCTGAAGTCGAATTCTCGCCAAGCCCCTGCCCACAGCATAAATTCATCCAGGCGGGAAACGCCAGGATGAGCAGGACCTGCAGTATCAATCCGCGCATCAAGTTCCCTTGGGATAATCCAACGAAATTCCATCACCCAGCGATTATACCCTGCCATCCAGGGCGCAGCGAGCAGATACCGTTGCCCGACGCACGGCAGCTACGCTCCACCTTTGCCGCAGCCGCCGCGCGGCTGTTCTATCAGCCGCATTGGCGTTAGCCGCGGTTCTACCACGTTGGACGCAATCGCAGATTGGTCACCGACCTGATGCCAGTTTGACCAGGGGGGATCCATGTTGGTTCCTGCCCCAAGCTGGTTGCCGACCTAAATCCGATTCAACCCGGGGCAAAAAGCGTAAGGGGTGTATTCATCAGCCGCTTTGGCGTTAGCCGCGGTTCTACCACGTTGGACGCAATCGCAGATTGGTCACCGACCTGATGTCAGTTTGACCAAGGGCGATCCATGTTGATTCCCGCCCCAAGCTGGTTGCCGACCTAGAACCAATTCAACCTTGTTAGAACCATAACTTTCTCGTCACGCGAAATGTTTCCTTGGCCCATGGTATCTGTGCGGCGCGAGCCGCCCGGCACTTCACAGCGAATTGGTTGCTGCGGCCGTACGGCTTGCGCCGTTACGCTATCAAAGTAGGTGCCATTTGGCTGACGCACGCTAATGCGCGACGGCTGATAGCATCACGGCGGATGCGGGGCCAATCTAAAATTGGTGCTGTCCGTCTCCGCGGCATGCATTACAACACGCACAGCTTAAAACATCGGTTGCGTTGAGGAGTGATGGCTATGAAGCGCTTAGTTGTGTGCCTGGACGGTACCTGGAATAACGCTTCGCGCGAAGTTGAGAAGGAGGCTGGCAAGGTATATCGACCGACGAATGTGCTCAAGTTGGCCAGGGCCGTACGCCAGCAGTCCGAGCAAGGGATATTGCAGGTGACTTACTACGATGCGGGCGTCGGTGCCATGAATCGGGCTCCGGACTGGAGGGCGCGCTGTATTCGCATTGTCGATAATATCCTGGGCGGAGGCTGGGGCGCCGGCTTCGAAGTCAACATCGAAGAAGCATACACCTTTCTGGCCAACAATTTTCAACCTGGCGACCAGATCTTTGTTTTTGGTTTCAGTCGGGGAGCCGCCCAGGCACGAAGTCTGGTGCAACTGATTGATTGGGTGGGTGGCTTCCCCGCCAAGCAGGATGCCTACTATGTTCCCAGGCTGTTCACCGCCTATCTCGCGTCCCAAGCTCGCGGTGACGCATTGGGCCCCTATCGGTTGTCCCAGGAGAATTCCGCCGGCGGCATGAAGATCCGGATACATCCCGCTCGCATTCAGTTTCTTGGTGTGTGGGATACGGTACTATCGCTGGGAAGCAGACTGCTGGCTGGTCGCCCAGTTTACAAACGCAGGCACGATTTTCATTGTCCTCCTGCCTTGCCGGCCTGTGTGCTCTCCGCCTGTCATGCCTTGGCAATCGACGAACAACGGCATGATTTCCAATCAGAACCGTTTGAACCGTCAGAGAGACTGCAGCAGCGCTGGTTTGTTGGGACGCATGGCAATGTCGGAGGCGGAATGTCGGATGATGGTCTGGCCAATATCGCGTTGCGGTGGATCTGCGAAGAGGCTTCTCAGGCAGGGTTGGATTTGGATCCTGAATATCTCAAGTATTATCGTGTGAATCCGGTGGCCCCGCTGAAGCCGAGTCCTTGGGGATACCGTTTGGCCGACCGTCTGCTCTGGCCATTGCGCGGATACCGAGGGATTCGGCAACCTGTACCCGAAAGTGATACGTTAGATCCGTCAGTATGGAAGCGCTTGGCCGTCGACCACCGCAAATACCCGCAGATGGGCCGCGCATACCGTCCGCTCAACTTGCTTGCTTATCTGAAACGCGATGTAGCGATTCATTCACGCTTGCCGGCGGAAGTTGTAGATTGGATCCGCCAAGGTCGTCTAACGCCGAAAAGAGGCGATGCAACCGGACAAGTGGATCTGGAATAGGAAACTGAGTAATGAAAGCGATGGTCTTGCCCGCGGTAACCAACATGCGCAGCACGCCGAGTCCCTTACGCTTGACCGAGCTTGCTGAACCAAGCCCGACTGAGGGCGAGCTGTTGATTCGCGTCTTGACCTGCGGAGTCTGCCATACCGAATTGGACGAAATCGAAGGGCGTACCCCGCCAGCCAGTCTTCCCGTCGTGCCCGGCCATGAAGTCGTCGGCATCGTGGAAGCCGCGGGCAGCGGAGTTCCTTCGCCGCGAATCGGGGAACGCGTCGGCGTGGGGTGGATCTACCGCTCCAACGGTCAAAGTGACGAGAACTTGAGCCCCAATTTTGTGGCCACAGGGCGCGATGTGAACGGAGGCTACGCCGAATATATGTGTGTCCCGGAGAACTATGCCTACCCCATTCCCGACGTGTTTTCGGATGCCCAAGCGGCGCCCTTGCTATGCGCGGGAGCGATTGGGTTCCGGGCACTCAATCTAACGCGACTTGGCGACGGACAGTCCTTGGGGATGATGGGATTTGGTGCTTCGGCCCACCTGATGCTGCAAACTGTGAGGAGGCTACATGCGAATCTGTTTATCGCCGTTTTTGCACGCGAGAAAAGTCAACGTGAATTCGCCTTACAGCTGGGAGCGGACTGGGCGGGCGAGGTTGAGCAGCTGCCGCCGCACGCGTTGCACGCCATTGTGGATACGACTCCTGCTTGGAAGCCAGTGGTGGAATCCCTGGCGAAGCTTCGCCCAGGGGGCCGCTTGGTAATCAATGCGATCCGCAAGGAGGACAGCGATCGCGACTACCTGCACAAGCTCTCCTACGAGCATCACCTGTGGATGGAGAAGGAAATCAAAACCGTGGCCAATATCACGCATAATGATATACGTGACTTTCTTCCGATCGCCGCCGAGATTCCATTGCAGCCACGTGTGCAGGAATATGCCTTGGACCAGGCCAATGAGGCCCTGCAAGCGGTGCGGCGAGGTGGCAGCCAAGGGGCGCACGTGCTGCGGATCAGCCACTAGACGATTCACGCGTGCGGCCGAAATGCTTGGCGAATCGCCACAGTTCACCGCTCTCTTGCAAAATAGTGGACTCAGATCGGGGACCTGTTTGGGCGGAGCGCCCAAAGATGCTCGGATTCGTTAGCGCGATAGGTTACATTCTGTGCGTGGCAAACGCCTGGCAATTTTCCGGAGATGTGCGATGACGATGACCAAAGCCGAAGTAATGGCAATGCTGAAGGAACAACAGAACGAGCGGGGCATTGAACATTGGAAAAAACGCGGCAAAAAGAATAGCAATCTCAAAAGCTATGGTCTCGGCCTGACGCAGCTCAGAAAGCTGGCCAAGAAAATCGGTCGTGATCACAAGCTGGCTCTGCAGCTCTGGAAAAGCAACTACTATGACGCGAAAGTCTTGGGCTTACTGATTGATGATCCCAAGCTGGTTACGCGAGAGCAAGCGGAAGAGCAAGTAGAACATCTGCAGGGTGGTTACTTGACCCATGTGTTTTCGTCCTGCGATGCGACACTGGCCAAGACTTCGTTTGCCTTCGAACTGGCAAAGGACTGGATGGAAAGCAAGGATCCTGTGCGGCGCAACTGTGCCTATGGATTGCTATACGAATTGTCCAAGAAGAATCCCAAGGGAATGGACGATCAATACCTGCTCGAACGGATTGCCCATATTCAACGAGAAATCCACGGCGAAGATATGTGGGTGCGCGAGTCCATGAACACCGCACTCATGGGAATTGGCAAACGCAATCCGAAACTGAATAAGGCGGCCATTCAGGCCGCCAAAGCAATTGGCCCGGTGGATATCGACTATGGTGACGACAACAGTTGTGAACCGCTGGATGTGCTCAAGCATTTGACCAGCGATTATGTCAAGAAGAAGTTTGCCACTTAGTCCTGAGGCCTTGCAAATTTGCCGCATCCGCGAGACCCCGAAGTGAAAAATTTTATGGAGGGATCGATGGCTGCATAGATTCATTTCCGCCCACATTCGCACTGTAGCTGCGTCAATCGCACGCACGCCGCCATTCTGAACGTGTGCACCAGGGTCTCGCCTGTCCCAGTGGAGCGATACGGAGGCAGTTCAGGTGTGCGTATGGGCACTCGTGAAAGGAGTTGGCACACCGCGGCGTGTCGTGACCGAGATCTCATGGTATGGGCGGCGATGGCATCGGCCATGACGCCATCCGGAGAATCCGGATGCGTGGAGCCGCTATACGAGGCCCTTTGATTCGTAGCGCAACTTGCACTAGGTCCAGCAATCTACCCCAAGCAGCCTGTAACGGAAAACTGCTACGCCCGCACGTCACTCGCGCGAATCTCTGGATAGCTGACTGACGCCAAGCTTCGTCCTCCCATTTCTGTTGCCACTTGGATGGAACAGCAAAACGGTTTGCTCTTGCTAAGGTCCCATGTCCATCTTGGCGCGCGTTATGCTGATTAGTTCCGGCAACACGCAGCGGCGGGTAGGACGCTGAGTGCTTGGCAAGTCTGATTTTCAACGAGAAAATCAGCACAACAGCTGCGGATCGCGGTCGGAGGCCGACGGCAGGAGAATTGGCTTCGGGCGGTCACGCGGGCAGGATTACCAGAGCAAAGTTGTTGGTATCAGGCATCTGCTTGCGCGATCTATTCGCGAACTAAGCGTGCTGATTGGGAGGAGCGGAAAAAAGGTTTCTGTACGCACAGGGGGGAGGAAGTTGTTTCGGGTAACCGCATGGTTGCCAGCGAGAAATCCGCGAATCCCAGACGTGCCTTGACGCCAGCAAGTGCTTTGTGGAGCGGAGCGGTAATGAGTCCGTAGTCCGCATGGTTCAAACAGTCGTCCCCAAAACATAGGACTAATCATGATCGACCTGAGCGATTTGGAAATCGATGTCAGTAAGGTGATTCGTAACGCTTCACCGGCGACCCTGTATCAAGAGGCTCTCAAGTACGACAAGAACGCAACCCTGGCCGATACCGGGGCTTTAATTGCCTACTCGGGGGATAAGACCGGAAGATCGCCAAAAGATAAACGCGTGGTGAAGCATCCTGAATCCGCGGATGACGTCTGGTGGGGTCCGGTCAACATCGGATTGGATGAGAATGTTTTTTGTGTCAACCGCGAGCGGGCCATCGACTACCTAAATACCCGATCGCGACTCTATGTACTGGATGCTTTTGCCGGTTGGGATCCCAAGCATCGCTTGAAGGTGCGGGTGATCTGTGCCCGACCTTATCACGCGTTGTTTATGCACAACATGTTGATACGCCCCACTCGAGAAGAGTTGAAGGATTTTGGTCAACCCGACTGTGTGATCTTGAACGCGGGCGCTTTTCCGGCCAACCGCTATACGACTGGCATGACCTCGAAGACCAGCGT
>JANSWS010000680.1 GCA_024743355.1 bacterium | reverse complement strand
AGCACACTGTCCACAGGCTCCGCAGGTGACTTGGCCAGATCAATTCCTCGCCAGTCGGCGGGCGGACGAACCGGTCCAGCTGCGGATGCTTCCATGCCGGTTTACGGATTTAATCAGACAGCGGCCAAACCGAGTACGGAAACTCGCCTCTTGTCACCGCGGCTTGAAACCCGTCGCCGATCCTCAGAGGGCAGAAGCCCAGCACTCGCGGCGGAGTTAGGCGCTCCTCAGGCAACGCGTTGGTTGGAATCTCCCAGTGTGTCCCGTGGTAAGAGCGGCCAATCGCCGGTTGATCTAGCAGTCGATGCATTGAGCGGCAGTGCTGCGGTCCAAGATGTTGCGGAGCTTTCCGGTGCCGCTCGGGCAATCCAAAGGTCGCAAGCAGGGTTCGGCTTGCCCGATGCGAGCGTTGCCAGCGTACCCTCGCCCGTTGAGTCCAAGGCTTTGGATGCTGAGTCCGCGCGGGAATCGCAATTGGCCGAGTCGACTCCCGCCGCCTTGGGTTCGGACATGGTTGACATTTCTCGTTCTGGCGTTGCTGGCACTTCAGCCGCTGATTTGCCAAACGAGTTTGCAGCCGGACCCTTGGATTCGGAACGCTTGGGGCCGTCCTTAAACATGGACAGTCCCTCACAGATTGCCAACAAAACGCTCAATTCAGGTCGCGGAGACGCGTATGCGTCCAGATCCAGAATGCGGCTTCAAATCAGCCCGCCCGGTGAGGGCAGCGTGGAAATGCCCACGGATGAGTCGCCCGGCTTGGCGTCATCGGATACCGGGGCTAGCGGGCTGGCTTCGGGCGATCGTGGTCTGACAACGCGACGGAATTCGGAGCGTCGGGAGACTGCCGGTCTCCATCCGCTGGCCATTGAGGCGCCGCCGGGGCCAGGGGGAATAAGCGTCAGTGATACCATCAGCGGCTCGCTGCTGCCTCGACGCAGAGAGCGCGCATTTGAAGATCTTGCTCCGGATCTTGAAGTTCAGCGTTTTGCCCGGCAAGAGGTCGGTGGGCCCCTGGCAGCGGGACAAGTGGCTATGCCACAACCCGCTTTCCAACAACGTCGTGAACGTCTTCGAGATCGCAATCCGCTGGATGCCAGTTCGGCGGAGCCGCAAACTGAGTTGGCGATTGAACGCGGTTTGGCTTTTCTGGCCAAGCATCAACGGCAAGATGGCTCCTGGCGCTTGCAGGATTTCGACACGCAGGTGCTGATGACCAGCGATACGGCAGCGACAGGATTGGCACTGCTGGCATTTCAGGGAGCAGGGTATACCCACAAAGAGTTCAAGTATGCGGAGGTTTGCGAAAAGGCGATTCAGTTCTTGCGTGAACGGCAGCTGGCTAATGGAGACCTCTATATTCGACAGAACCCCGCTTCCGATCAGAATGCCTGGTTGTATTCCCATGCCATTGCAGCCATCGCCATGTGTGAAGCTTATGGCATGACTCAAGACCCAGAACTCCGCCAACCCGCTCAGCGCTCAATTGACTTTATCGTTGCCAGCCAGGATCCATTGCGTGGTGGTTGGCGCTATCGTCCTGGATCAGGCTCTGACACCAGTGTCTCAGGCTGGTTCATGATGGCGCTGAAAAGCGCACAACTTGCCGGACTAGCGGTGCCGCCAGAGACCTTCGAGCGTCTAAGTTCCTTCTTGGACCTTAGCCAGGCAACCGACGGTCGGGATTACCTGTATCGGTACAATCCCTATGCGGCGGATACGCCACAGCAGCGACACGGCCTTCAGCCGACCGCAGTGATGACCAGCGTTGGACTGCTGATGCGTCTCTACATGGGATGGCAGCGGGATCGAGCGGAGATGATTCAAGGCGCGGATTACTTGTTGGGCCAATTGCCCGAGCACGGAACCGAGCAGAACTCTCGGAGAGATACCTACTACTGGTACTATGCGACCCAAGTCATGTTTCACATGGGCGGTGAAACATGGCGACGCTGGCATGATCGCCTCTATCCCTTACTGATTGAACACCAAGTGACCGAGGGTGAAAACGAAGGGAGTTGGGAACCATTTGCCCCAACGCCCGATCTGTGGGCTCGCTACGGAGGCAGGCTGTATGTCACCACCATGAATCTGCTGTCATTAGAGGTGACCTACCGACATCTGCCGCTTTACGAAGCTACGGCGCCGCAAGCCGAGTGATAGGATCAGTGTGATCCCCCATGATGGCCATGGTGAATCCATGGCTGTTTCTCAAGTGCGTTTGGTGCTCGATCTCAGTCGCTGACATTTCGGGCAGAAGAAAGTGGATCTCTGCGCTTGGACGATGCGGCGGATCGT
>JANSWS010000033.1 GCA_024743355.1 bacterium | reverse complement strand
TACGGCCGGAGTGAACGGGTTTCTGTTGCTGGTTGGGAGTACCCGGGAAGCGACGGGTATGTAGGCTCGTAACCAACGAGCACCTGGATCGACGTCTGTTCCAGCGAAGCCATTGCAACCCAGCCGATGAGTGCGAAGTGCCGTTACGGCCGGAGTGGACGGGTTTCTGTTGCTGGTTGGAAGTACCCGGGAAGCGACGGTGGACAGCAGCGCCCCTAAGTCAGCGTCTCGCAAAGCCGGCCCGGGACAATTTGGGTGCTGCGGACACGCGGTTCGCATGTGGCTCAACGCTAGCCGTAACATCGCTCCGCTAGGTAGTGTTTGCAGCTCAGTCGAGTTCGCTCTTCTTCCTGTCTAGCGGAGCTTGCTACGAGCCTACGATTACGCGGAGCTCGTTACGAGCCTACTTGGTTTCCACGGAAGCTATAATTTACTGACTCGGCCTGGGAATGGCTGGGTAGTGTGGAATATGCCGCTTAAATGACAAGAACACGGGAGGAAATAGTCCAATGCCTCAAGACTCTGCTGCTTTGAATTCGACTGAAAGTCAGCGTGAATCATCGATTCGTGAGCGTCTGCCAGGGCAAGTAACTTGGTTCGATGTTTTTTCGCTTTTCCTATTGTCATTTTTGTTCGGGCTGGGGATCGTTGTCGGATCCATTCTGCTGCTGATGAACTACTTGTAGTGTTCCGCTGGCTCGGCTATCGAGGGAGATGGTTACGCTGGTTGTTGTTCTGCGGTGGTCCCCTGCTGGCTGGCTTGCTTGCTAGCCGTTGCTTCGTTGGCAAGCGTACTGCTGCCCGATCAAAACTGAGAGCTTCAAACTGGTCGACTTCGATTTTTCGTCGGCGTCTTTCGTCTGCGTGGTCATTAAATCTGCATATCAGCCATTGCGGGTTACGGGATGACTGGATGCAGCACCAGGTTGCGATATTGAACGGCCGTGTGATCGCCCTGCAAGTAGATCGGGCCGGGCTGGGTGACGTCGGCCGACAAGGCCCCATTGGTACATCCAAGGATCGGCTGATTGTCGATGACCAAGTGACCGTTCAGTCGCACGCTAATGTGCCGATCGACCAGTGTCAGCTCGTAGGCTTGCCACTGGCCTCCGGGCATTCCCGCATTTTGGTTTGGCTCGATCCGGCCAAAAACGGCTCCGACTCCCTGGATGCCTTGCATGCGACTGTCGCGATCGACGACTTGTGCCTCATACATACCCCGCAGATAGACTCCACTATTTCCACCTGCTGGCACATTAAATTCTAGAGTGAGCCGAAAATCCTCGAACTCTTCTTCCGTCCGCAAGTTGCCATATCTTCCGAAGGCTTCGAAGGAGGTTTTGGGCGTGACATTGGTTAGGACTCCGTCGATAACTTTCCAGCCATTGATCTGCTCCGGGTTCGTCAATCGCCAGCCTGACAGATCTCTCCCGTTGAATAGGACGATGGGATCGCCGAATTTGATTTTCTTCAAATCGGGGCGCGGCGGAATCGGCGGCATGCGTTTGCCAACAAGCACGCGTTCTTCCCATTGTTCTTCGGCGGTTGGGCCCCCCATCACCAGACGTAGGCTGTCTCCGTCCACCGTGGCCCGGTGCTTGATTGGAATTTTCGCTCCGCTCGGAGGTCCTCCTGGATATTCGGCGGGACCGATCGCACAAGTTCGGACGAAGCTCAGGCGACCGTCTTGGAATTGAACATCTTGAGTATTCTTGGGAGAGCCCACCGTCCACAGTTCGACTTTGAACCGATCTTCCGTCATCGAAATATCCAGCCAGCCGGCCGCCCCATCGGGCATCTGCAGAGCCCACTGGCCGATAAATGGACTCTCCGAGGCTAATGCCTTTGCCGTTTGTGTGGTCGGTTTGTCAGCCGGTTTGGGCCGAGCTTCTTGGCCGATAAGGATCGAACAAAATAGCCATAACAAAATCATGCCACCAAGGATAACGGGACGCATTGGTTAGCTCTTGTATCTCTTGAAGTACGGGAGTCGTTGCTAATTCGGCCGTAGCCGAGATCGAAATTGCAGCGGATTTGAACAAGATGGATTCGTGAAAAGATGTGGGATTGTATCCAGTCAATGCTGTATCCGGCCAGTCTGGTTCGCTTCGTGGCGGGGTGGAGCAAGATTTTTCGAGAATTGATTCTAAGCGTCGACATATCAATTCATGCCGTTTACAAGAGAGTTGAACAAATGCTGCAAAGACTGTTTTTTCTAGCGATGTGTGTATCGATCATTTCTCCCCTGCGCGCTCAGGAAGCCCACCGGGAATGGCTGAAACTGCTGAAAGGTGACTGGACTTATGAAATCACCAATCCTGCCGACAAAGGTAGCGTGACTTATAAGCCGGCGGCTAAGCAAAGCGCCATGATTGCTCACTTTACCGCGGAGGATGGTAGCCGTTCGGTCGAGCTAGGCGGTTGGAAATCCGAAACGAGTACATTTTCGGTAAGCGGTTATGGATCGGATGGTGCCTATTGGCAGCTGGATTTTACCACCGTGTTGCCGGATCGTTTGGAAGGACCTCACTTTTCATTTTCGGATGGGATGAAATACACTGGAGTTATCAAGTTGAAAAAGGTGAACGAAGACCAGTTTGAATGGACATCCAGCGGCAAAGACGGAAATGGCAACGAAGTCATCCGCTCTGGCATATTCAAACGCAAGAGTGAGTAAACCTAGCAGGAATGCAAAGTCGAATACGATCTAATTTTCCGTCGAAGGGTGCGTGGGGTGCGGCATTGACGGTGATGAGCGACAAGTGTCACAATGAACTACTGTCGCTTGGGAATGAACACTTTGGGATAGCATCGTAAATCCCGCGGCACTATCCGATTCCAACGCGATCAAGCAGGGGCACCACGCGCTAGGAAGAGAATGGAACGAATCATTCGCAGCTTCGACTCGTACTCGGCGGCAGATGAAGCTGTCCGACAGGATGACAACTTGCTGGACTGCCAGCAGCGATTCGCTGCTTTCATGCAGTTGATGGAACCCGTCTATGAAGATGCCCCCGGATTTCAGAGAGTTTATCGAGTTGATGATTTCCAGCAGCGTACGGTTCGTGATGATTGGGGGCTTTGCGTACAATTTATATCGGAATCCAAGATCGACCGTTGACCGGTGGACCAAGCTGGGATGAGAACAAACTTGGATCAAACCTGGTTGAATTGGCTCTAGGTCGGTGATAACCCCGCTTTTCGATCCAACATGGTAGAACCTAACGCGGCTAACGCCGACCGGCTGATAGAATCAGCCGTGATAAGCGGCAGCGGTAGGGTTTGGAGACCACCGGGATCAGACTTGGTCTAGCTCAAGATGTCGCGAATGACTCTACCGTGGACATCAGTCAGTCGAAAGTCGCGACCGGCGTAGCGGTAGGTGAGCCGCGTATGATCGATGCCAAGTAAGTGCAGGATCGTCGCGTGGAAATCGTGTACGTGAACTCCATTCTCGGCTACAGTGGCCGCAATCTCGTCGGTCTCACCGTAAGTCATACCACCGCGAACTCCTGCTCCCGCCATCCAGGAAGAAAAGCAGGCACTGTGATGCCCGCGACCCTTTTCACCGTCCACCCCCGGTGTTCTGCCGAATTCGGTGGTCCAGACCAGCAACGTGTCTTCCAGCATGCCCCGGCGCTTCAAGTCACGCAACAATCCGGCTAGCGGCTGGTCAATGTTCTTAGCGTGTTCCGCGTGCTCAGCCATGTTGCCATGCTGGTCCCAGTTGTGGCTGCTGCTACCATCGACCAATTCCACGAAACGCACACCGCGCTCGACCAGCCTGCGAGCCACCAGGCACATCCATCCAAATCCTTCGTTGTCACCCCGCTTGAGACCGTACAGATCCAGTGTTTCGTCGCTTTCCTGGCCCACATCGAAAGCCTCCGGTGCATCCGATTGCATATGAAATGCCGTTTCGAAGCTGCGGATGCGAGCGGACAAATCTGTGTCGCCCGCGCGCTCGTTCAGGTGCCGGTTGTTGAGCAAGTCGGCCAACCCTAATTCCAACTCTTGCAGGCCGCGTTGGCGACTGCGGCGGGAAAGGTTGGGAATCGGTTCCGCTCCGCCCAACACACGCACGCCTTGGTGATAGGCAGGCAAGAAGTCATTGTTGAAGATCTGAGTACCCGCGTAGGGCATTTGGGGGGCCAGGGCCACGAACGAAGGCAGATTCTGATTTTCAGTTCCCAAGCCATAGCTTACCCAGGATCCAATACTGGGACGCGAAAAGAAGAAGGAACCGGTATGCATGCCGAGTGTAGCGTTGTAGTGCTCGTTGTCATTGCCATTCAGCGAACGGATCAAACACACATCATCCATGCACTGTCGCAAATGCGGAAACAGATCACTGACCATCGTGCCGCACTCCCCGCCCGGTCGGAACTCCCACAGGGGCTTGAGCAAAACGCGTTGCAGATTCGACAGGCCGCCCCCTGCTCCGGTCTTCTTGCCGTCGGCCGCAAATAACGCAGGCTTGGGGTCAAAGGTGTCCATGTGCGAGACACCGCCATTGGAAAAAACAAAGATGACCCGCTTGGCCTTGGCCTCAAAATGCGGTTGCTTGGCTGCTAGCGGATCCGCGTCGGCAGCATTCGCAATGCTTTGGTCGGCCAGTAATTCACTCAGCAGTCCCGGCATCAGCAGCGAGCCGCCAACCAGGGAGCGGAGCATGGCTCGACGTGGGGATACAGGCGAAGAGAATTCACTCATTAATCCAGGCCTTGTTTCAGATGTTGATCCACTTGCAGGGGCTCAATCCACATACACAAACTCATTCAGCCTCAGTAGCGAGCGAAGGTAAGCTTGCCAGGCCTGCCGATTGGCTGGCTCCGCTTGATTACCTTCGTCCCGCAGCATCTGCTGAGCCCGTGAGAGAAAATCGTGGGCGGCCGATCTTTCGTCTTCGGTAATGGGTCGCGAAAAAAGTGTTTGATGTGCTACTTCCAGTCGCTCATCCGTGGTGTCCGCCGTGGACCAAATACGGTTCACGATGCGTTCCGACTGTTGATGTACAAAGGGATCGTTGAGCAAGTAAAGTGCCTGAACTGGCGTGATGCTGCTGCTCCGCGAGGCCGTGCTGGTCGACGGATCCGCGCCGTCAAAAATCGCCAGGAACGGATGTCGCTGAATTCGCTGCGTCATCAGGTACACACTGCGGGCATTGGTGTCGTAAATCTCCTTGAAGGGCTTATGCTGAGTGAAACCCCATTCGTTCTCCGGCGGAAAGGGATGCGGCCCGGGAGGAGACAAGTCCAGGTTGCCGCCGATCATCAACAGGGTGTCGCGTATGGACTCCGCATCCAGTCGTTGGCGTCGAAAACCTGCCAGCCAGTCGTTGGCTGGATCGATGGCTAAAGCCTTGGCATCACGATCGCTCGACTGTCGGTAGACTCGCGAGAGCATGATTTCGCGATGCATGGACTTGATCGACCAATTCAACTCCCGGAAGCGACCGGCCAGATAGTCGAGCAATTCCGGATGGGTGGGGGGCTTGCCCTGTTTCCCAAAGTCATTGGGGGTGGGGACCAGGCCGCGGCCAAAGTGATAATGCCAAATGCGATTGGCCATCACCCGCGCGGGAAGAGGATTCTGCGGAGATACGATCCACTCGGCAAGTTCACGACGTCCACTTTCCTGGCAATCCGCGGGCAGTTGTTGACCGTGCAGAACGGCTGGGAAATGCCGAGGAACAACTTCACCCGGTTTGGAGGGGTCGCCTTTCAACTGGACGGCCGCATCTTGGCTGTGGTCAGCTTCCACGACGGCGTAGGCTGTTTCGAACAGGGGGGCCTGAGAAGCAAATTCCTTGGCAATTTGTTCCGCCTGCTGCAATTGCTGTCGGACTGCGGGTTTTTCATCCTCAGGCGTGTTTTTCAAAGAATCCTTGAGTCGCTGTACTTCGTCGTCCAACTTTTTCTGTTGCTGCTTACGTTCTGCCAGTTGCTCCTGCACCCTCGCAAGTTCCTGGCTGGGGACGAGTGGCACGAAATCGCGTTGACGCTTGTCGAGTTCGATACCTGGCCAGGGGTAACGCGTGCTGGCGAAAATTCCGTACAGCCCGTAGTAGTCGCGAGCCGTAATCGGGTCGAATTTGTGATCGTGACAGCGAGCGCAGCTCAAGGACAGCCCCAGATAGGCGCGACCCAGATTGTCGATCGTGTCCTCGATCGTCAGGTGCCAAGGGTAATCGTCGACGCGTGAGCCAAAGCGTCGGGCATTGGCCAGGTAGCCGGTAGCGATGATTCGCTGCTGCCGCTGCTCTTCCGTGTTGCCTCCCCGCAAGTCGCCGGCGAGTTGATCCCGAACAAATTCATCGTAGGGCAGATCACGGTTGAAGGCCTGGATGACCCAGTCCCGGTAACGATGCATCTGGGGGATCGGGTAATCGGAATTGTCGCCGGCGGTATCCGCGTAACGCACAACGTCCAGCCAATGGCGTCCCCACCGCTCTCCATAGCGTGGTGAATCCAGTAATCGATTGATTACCCGCTCATCAGCCATATCCGAATCATCCGCCAAGTAGTCGGCGATCTCCTCCGCGGTGGGAGGCAAGCCGATCAGGTCATAGCTGGCGCGGCGAATCCAGGTCAGCTTGCTGGCATCGGCAGCGGGCTGCAATCCTTGTTGCCGCATAGCCTGCAGGATGAAACGATCGATGTCCGTGCGGGGCCAGTCGCCTGATACTTCCGGCACGGGCGGATTTTGGATCGGCTGCAAAGACCAGAACTCTTGTGCTTCCTCGATGTCAATTGTTTTGCCGCGGTAGACGCTGCCGGTGGATCTGGGATCCGCTGCCCCTGTTGCAACCCAATGTTCCAAGTCCAAAATCTGTTCCGGCGACAGTGGCTCGTCCGGGGGCATCTGCAAGTCATCACTGTAACGCACGGCTTGAATCAGCAGGCTCTTGTCCAGGTTGCCTGGTACAACCGCCGGGCCGCTCACTCCACCTTGACGCAGGGTCGCTCGTGAATCCACCAACAGATCACCTTCCATGCTATCCGCATCGGCACTGTGGCATGCGTAGCATTTGTCGATCAGCAGGGGGCGTATGCGTTGTTCAAAGAATGCCAGTTGCTCGCTGCTCATCGGCTCCTGGATGCCGTCATATTGACCTCGCCACAATTCCAGGCCAGAAAAATTCGCCGCTCCACCCTGACTGGTCAAAACAATTTTGCCGTCGACCGGTGACGTATACCAAGGGCCCAGCTTTTGCCACTGTCCTTGAGTGCCGCTGACATGGTTGATCGCCACATCCCGACCGTTCACAGCCAGCGTGTAGGTCTCCGGATCGTTGTCTTCCCAGACATACAAGAACAGCGAGTACACACCGGGAGGAATGTCCGTCCATTCAATCCGATTACCACCCCAGCGACTACTGCGAATCATCTGGGCGCGTGTATGATCCGTCGCTGGAACCAGCTTGACACTCTGGTTTTCGAAAGCTCGGTCGTTACAGACATAGTTAGAGACTTGTTGGCCGTCCCAGGCATTACCATCGATGGTCAGCGGAGGGCCATTGAGATTCAAGCCACGGAAGAACTCAGGCGCGTCTTCCCCGGTTGCTATGGCGCTAAGGCCACAGAATAAAATGGCGAATAGATTTCCGGTCTGAAGCCGTTGAAGCATCGGCCGCGCTTTCGCTCTCGAGAGGCAAGGGAATACAAGTAGCGTCGATTGTAAGTAACCGTTCGCAGCTAGTAGCCATCATCGCTCCGCGTGATGAGGCACGATCCGCGGTTTCCGCTGCGAAACCATCGGATCGGACAGCGCAGTTGGACTTTGTGGGATTTAACCTGCGACGAAAAACCAAAGACCTGGACAGCGGACTGTGGGGCTTCATCAAGCGGAGCGAGACCGGCTACGATTATAAACGTTAACCGATGCAGATGGGATGTCGAATGGTAGATTATGATACGGGTTGGGACGCCGCATAGGTTGAACGTTCGGAACCAGAGTGCGTCTGAGTAGATTGAACGGTTAGAACGACAAGCGAGTGATGGCTGCCATGAGTGATGATATCTTCTACAACACGAATCAAAATGCCGATGGCCCCTTCTATAACACAGACAGCGAGGACCCCTTTTACAACTCAGGCGGCGATGAGCCGTTGGACCACAACGGCACGAGTGATTCTCAATTTCAAGCGATGGTGGCAATCGCTCGCTCGACGAGCATTCAAGAATTTGCGGCCATGGCATCGACCAACGATGAAGAATGCCCCTATAACACCGACGACACCCGTACTCACATGGAAGAAGACGTCGTGCATCAGGGGTTCGAGGAACTGGGGGCCGCCCCGGCCAGACCCGCTGCGCTTCCCAGCTGGATATGCCATCAGACTAACGTAGACGCCTTGCAGCAAAGACTGAATCAGTCGATGGGAAACCACCGGCACGGTCTGTCCAATCTTGCCGGACAGGCGTATCACTTGGAAAAACTCGATCATAAGCACCGCATGGGAGACGTACTGCAGCAATTGTATCCAGAGTGGCAGCAATCGCCCGCAGTAGCTCGTGGCATGAGTTTTTTTGAATGGCTGGACAGTCTCTGCTACTTTGAAGTGTATGCCAAATTGAAGCAGCTTAAGAACGAATCGTACGCACGCGCCAACGCGCCCGCCTTCATGAAAGGCGTCGCATACTTGGATCGCCTTACGCGGCGGCATTATGTCGTAGTACCGTCCACGAGGAAGCAGATGCTATTGTGGAATGAGCGACCTCTGAGCACTGCACACTTGGAAACGGTTTTCAGCGGCAAGGGCTGGGGAGCCTGGGTGCTGTCGTCGACGGATCGTTTTTATACGGGGCCTCACGTGCGTGGCGAGTTTCACCATTCTAGCTTTCTCTCCGGAAAGCACGTAAAAGCTGCCGGCGAATGGAAAGTAGAAAAGGGAAGGCTGAAATTCATCACCGGCAAGACGGGGCATTATCGGTGCGGAATTCAGCAGCTGGTCGAGGCATTGCAGTTGATTCAAGCCAAAATCGGGCTGGGTGGGGCAAACGTCGTCGTTTGGGATCCCCACAAGCAGAAGCCCGTTCAGTTTCCGGCGATGGTCTTTGTGAGTAATCCCGTTATCCAGGAAGAGTATGCGGCGATTGGCAGAGACCCGCTCCACACGCCACAACGGGCGCAACCACGCATGCAGATCGGTGGTCATCGGCGGCCCAATTCGTAAGGCTTTGGCCTTTAACGCGTTGGGGCAAAGCCTGGCCAGGCGGCCGCAATCGGGCGGGGCTTCGAATCGGGGTACCGAGCATTCCACACGGACCCAAGTGACGCCCGCTTTCGCGCATAAAAAACGGTCGGCGAAAATCGCCGACCGCTGCAAAATCCAACTTAGCAGCAGATTGCTTTACTTGCTGCCGGTGGATTCCATTAATTTACCCATAACTTCGTCCAGGTTGAAGCTGGCAGCCTTCTGGCGAGGCGGGTATTCCTTGAAGCTTTCCAGAAACTTTGCTACGTAGGCCTGTGCGGGCACGAGCAAGAAGGCCCGGTCAAGCAACCAGTCATAGTAAGTGTTAGACGTAATGTCCGCACGCTCATAGGGGTCCGTACGCAAGTTGAAGATTTTGGGAATACGCAGGGTAACGAAGGGTTCCGACCAAACTCGGAGTGTACCTGGTACTCGTTGCTCCATGAAGACCAGCTTCCAGTTGTCGTAGCGTAGAGCCGTCAACTGCTGATCGTCATTGCAGTAGATAAAGGACTCACGCGGCCCCTTTTCCTCTTGGCCAGTCAGGTAGGGAACCAGATTAAAACCGTCCAAATGCACTTTGTAGTCGCGTCCCATCGCGGTGTGACCCTTGAGCAGCTTCTCCTTGATGTCGGCTTCTCCGGCCATGGCCAAGATGGTGGGCAGCCAGTCCAAGTGGGATACGATCTGATTGGAAACGGAACCAGCTTTGATCTTGCCGGGGAAGCGAACCATGGCGGGAACGCGATAAGCGCCCTCCCAGTTGCTGTTCTTCTCATTGCGGAATGGCGTCATGGCCGCGTCCGGCCAGCTATTCAAGTGAGGACCGTTGTCGGTGCTGTACATGACGAAGGTGTTGTCGCCAAGTCCCAATTCGTCAATCTTGTCCAACACGGTTCCCACGTTCTTGTCGTGGTCCATCATCACGTCCGCATATTCGCTCATCCACCGCCCAGATTGGCCCACGACCTCAGGTTTGGGGTGCGTACGGAAGTGCATGTGCGTGAAGTTGACCCATACGAAGAAGGGCTTGTCGGCCTTGGCTTGCCGCTCCATGAAGTCGGCTGCACGGCTGGCAATGTCGTCGTCGATGGTTTCCATTCGCTTACGAGTCAACGGCCCGGTGTCTTCGATCTTTCCGTCGCTGAAGCTATGCAGGACCCCGCGAGGGCCGAACTTCTTACGAAATTCGGGGTCCTTGGGGTAATCGGGGTGCTCAGGCTCTTCCTCGGCGTTCAAGTGATAAAGGTTGCCGTAGAACTCGTCGAAGCCGTGATTGGTGGGCAGCATCTCATCCCGGTCACCCAGGTGATTCTTTCCAAACTGACCGGTGGCGTAGCCGTGGTTCTTCAGCAAGCCGGCGATGGTTGGATCTTCCTTTTGCATGCCAACGGCTGCACCGGGCAGGCCTACTTTGGTAAGCCCCGTTCGTAGACCGTGTTGGCCCATAATGAAGGAGGCTCGTCCAGCCGTACAACTTTGCTCACCGTAGTAGTCCGTGAAAATCATTCCTTCGCGGGCTACCCGGTCAATGTTGGGCGTTTGATAGCCCATCAGCCCCTGGGTGTAGGCGCTGATGTTGGATTGCCCGATATCGTCACCCCAAATGATGACGAAGTTGGGTTTCTTATCCTGGGCGATGGAAGTGACCGTAAGGCCAATCAGTAATGCCGCGGCCAGCCCGCTGGCACGATGAAGCAGTTTGCTTCGACGCAATAACATGGTGTCATTCCTCTCTTGTGGTGGAACTCCGTAGTCGGAAGGAGAACCGAAAAGTGAGATAAGGGGAGTTCGGGAAAACTCAACTGCTGTCCGACTCCGGCAAAGTCGCGCTCAAACTTCTGGAAGCGCGGAAGCGACATCCGCAAAGTCTAGTTGATTTCAGGCTACAAGGCAGGCCTTACGTAAAAAAAGCCGACGTGTTTAAACCCGCAGAGAGCCCCCTTGGGCGGAAGTCGGTGCGAATGCCGGGGTCCGCGCTGGAATAATTAGGACCGCGAGCGGCTGTCGTCGGATGGAGAAATCCGCGATCTGTCGAGAGTCAGCTGGGGAAGATGATCTTTTTGCTGGCCTCGCACGTAGGATGGTAAGTTGTCGAACCGCAAGGCGAAGGCGTGACGCATCATCGGCTGTCTTGACTGCAACGTGGCTGATTGGCCATGCTTGTTATTCGAACCTGCGTTGTTATTTTGAAACATCGACATTGGTGAACGGTTTTCTTTGCAAATTGATTTTCTTGGCGAGCGGCAGATAAAAATTTATCCGTAGCCACCGTCGCCAGACGGTGGACGACCAATCGTAGGACGACCAATCGAAGCTGCCGTCGCCAGACGGTGAGCAACGTCAACCACGCTCTGGCGTGCGTGGCTACGGGTAAGAATTCCTCTGCTGCTCGCCTTAAACGGCTTTTCCAAGGTGCGATCGCGATGATTCCAGAGCTGACCTGGCACACACGTGTGGTGGAGATCGTCGGAGATATTCTCAAGGTCCGCGCTTCGGAGGTCGGATTTGGCGATTTGGCAATCGTTGAGAATTGGGACGGGCGGCGTTCCTTGGGGCAAGTCATTGAGTTGCAGCGGGACATCGTTTCGCTTCAAGTTTTCTCGGGTGGTAAGGGGCTCTCGACCCAAGCTCGCGTTCATTTTCTAGGGCATCCGACTAAGGTCACTTATTCGCAAAATATTTTGGGCCGGGTGTTTGGCGGATCCGGTAGACCATTGGACGGTGGGCCCGATTTGTCCTCGGATGCTGCCATTCCCATTGGCGGGCCGTCGGTGAATCCCAAGATGCGGATTGTTCCGCAGAATATGATTCACACGCGTGTGCCAATGATCGATCTGTTTAACTGCCTGGTTGAGAGCCAGAAGATTCCCATCTTTTCCGTGGCGGGCGAGCCCTACAACCGTCTGCTGGCTAGAATCGGTATCCAAGCGGATGCGGACATCATCGTGTTTGGTGGCTTGGGGCTAATTTTTGACGATTACCACTTCTTTCGATCCACCTTCGAAAGCGAGGGGATTCTCGGGCGAACGGTAATGTTCGTGAATCAGGCATCGGATCCCATCGTGGAGCGAATGTTAGTCCCGGACATGGCGTTGAAGGTGGCCGAGCGTTTCGCGGTAGAGGAAGGCAAAAGAGTCTTGGTCTTGTTGACCGACATGACCGCCTACGCCGATGCTTTGAAGGAAATCGGCATTGCCATGGAACGCGTGCCGTCCAATCGGGGATACATGGGGGATCTGTACACGCAGTTAGCGCAGCGCTACGAGCGAGCCTGTGATTACAAAGGTGCCGGCTCGGTCACCATCTTAACCGTAACCACCATGCCCGGTGATGATGTGACGCACCCGGTGCCCGACAATACCGGGTACATTACGGAGGGTCAGTTCTATCTGCATCATGGTGTGATTGATCCCTTTGGATCACTGTCGCGACTCAAGCAGCAAGTGATCGGCAAGGTGACCCGCGAGGATCATTCGCAGGTGATGAATACGATGATTCGCTTTTATGCCGGTGCCAAAGAGGCCGAGAAGAAGCAGGCTATGGCTTTTGATCTTTCTCCTTTTGATCTGAAGTTGCTCAAGTTTGGCAAGCTGTTCGTTGAACGTTTCATGGATATTCGGGTCTCCATGCCGCTGAATGATGCACTGGATTTAAGCTGGAAGACTCTGGCCGAATGTTTCCAGTCCGAGGAACTGCTGATGAAGCAGGCTTTGGTGGACAAGTACTTCAAACCGCACTCCGTTAGTAGCTGATTTACCAGGCCTTCCATCAGTCCGTTTCCCCTATGGCTCTAGCACTCAACAAGACTTCGCTCAAGCTTCGCCGCGATCAGCTGGCGATGTACCGTCGGTATTTGCCATCGCTGGACCTTAAGCGTCAGCAGTTAATCGCCGATTTGCAGCGATCCCGTGGGCAGTTGCAGGCAACGCAGGAGCAGATTGCCGAAGTCTATCAGTCGCAGAGTGGGCTGTTTGCATTGCTTGGGGCCAGCCAACAAGATTTGGGCGGACTGGTTAGCGTCAAGCACGTATCGATCATCGAGGAAAATGTGTTGGGGGTACGCTTGCCCGTATTGAAGGAACTCGAGCTGGAACGACATGACTATTCGATGTTGGCAAAACCGTTTTGGGTCGATTTTCTCGTGGAAGCTCTGGAGGCACTGGCGGAATTACAGATTCGCAGGCGTGTTGAACAGACACGCGTTGACAAGTTAGCCGAGGCGGTCAGGCGGATCACGCAGCGGGTCAACCTGTTTGACAAAGTACTTATTCCGCAGGCCCGCGATGACATTCAGCGGATCAAAATCCATCTGGCGGATTCGGAGAGGGCCGCGGTGGTGCGGTCAAAGATCGCCAAGGCGAAGCAGCAGCGTGGGATTTCCCGGGCGGAGGACCACTGATGGCGATCGTACCCGTTGAGAGGTTCACAATCTATGGACCGCTGTCAGAGAAAGTCAGCGTGCTTGAGGATCTGCAGGACTTGGGGTGCATGCACTTGATCGCGCTTTCCGAGAACGGTGCTGACGACATGCCTCTGCGGCATGCTTCCCCGGATGCGGTGGCAGCCTTGCACTTCTTAAAATCCAGCCCCGAGCGCAGCCGTCCGGCAACGAACGATGAAGAATTCGATTTTGATCAGGTGTTGTCCGAGACACTCGCCGTGCGTGGACAGTTGGAAGATCTTCGCGCCGAACGGGATGAATTGAACGTGGCCATGGAAGGCTTGCTGCCATGGGGCAATTTTCGGCTGCCCGCCGAAGGCGAGTTTGGCAAGCTTCAGTTGTGGTTCTACGTGGTGCCACTCTTCCGACTGGATGCGCTACAGAATTTGCCGGTGGCCTGGGAGATCGTGTCCAAGGACCATCGCTTTGCCTACGTGGCTGTGTTGAGCGAAGCGCCACCGAGCGAGCTCGATTTCGGGCAGGTAGAGTTAGATCCCCGGCCCCTGGCTGAAATTCAACAGCGGCTCGAAGTCGTGGAATCCGACTTGGAGGATTTGCATTGGCGACGCGTCAGGCTCACCAAGTGGATTCACCAGTTTTCACGCACTCTGGGAATTGCCCAGGATCGCGCGGCGCGTGAGCAGGCGGCTCAACAGACTTGGGACGCCGATTTCATGTTTGCATTGCAAGGCTGGGCTCCCGCCTCACAACGTGGACAGTTATGCGAGTTTGCTCGCAACAAGGGACTTGCAATCACCGTCGAGCCGGCAGGGGAGGAGGATTGTCCACCTACACTGCTTTCCAATCGCGGATTGGCGGCTGGAGGCGAGAGTGCCGTGAAGTTTTACACCACTCCGGCCTATGATTCCTGGGACCCCTCCGGCGTCGTTTTTCTTTCGTTCAGCATTTTCTTTGCCATGATCATGGCGGATGCTGGATATGCGCTGTTGCTGGCAGTGTTGCTGGCGATCTTCTGGCGACGGCTGGGAGGCTCCTCAAAGAACCTGCGATTGCGAAGGCTGTTTACGGCAATTGCTGTGGCCTCGATTATCTATGGCATCGCGGTTGGCAGCTACTTCGGCTTAAGCCCGCCCCCCGGCTCCTGGTTGGCCCGTTTGCAGCTGTTCGACGCCACGGATACGGCGCTCATGATGCGGCTGTCGATCATCGTGGGTGTGGTGCATCTGGTCATCGCCAATTGCGCCCGAGCCTGGAGTCGACGTTGGTCGCCGGTCATGCTTTCTTCTTTCGGCTGGTGTTGCGCTTTGCTAGGTGGACTTGCTTGGGGGTTTGGTAGCAGCGGTACTCAGCCGGCCCAGCAACTGACGTCATACGGCTCCGGAGCCTTGGTTGTCGGCTTGCTGATGGTCTTATTTTTCAGCAGTGAACAGCCCTGGTTTACTTGGAGCATCAAAAGCCATGGCAAACGATTGCTGGACGGGGTATTGTCACTGACCAATGTCAGCCGCGCTTTCGGAGACGTCTTGAGCTACCTGCGGCTATTCGCGTTGGGACTAGCCAGCGCCCAGCTTGCAACAACATTCAACAAGCTAAGCTACGAAGCCAGCAGCAACATCGGCATTGGCAGCTTGCTGGCAGTATTGATCGTGGTGCTCGGTCACGGGCTGAATTTTGCTCTGGCAATCTTAAGCGGCGTGGTGCATGGCTTGCGATTGAATTGCATTGAGTTTTTCGGCTGGAGTTTGCCGGATGAAGGCTATCCGTTTCAGCCATTTGCGAAGAGGTATCTATGAACGCGGAACAATTCGTTATCCTGGCACTGGGTTGGGCAGGCGTCTTTCTGCCCACGGCACTGGGAGCGATCGGCAGTGTGATCGGATGTGCTCGAGCGGGTATGGCTGCCAGCGGTGCTCTCTTGGATGTTGACAGCGGTTATGGACGATTGGTGGGGACCTCCGCTTTGCCGTCCTCGCAAACGATCTATGGCATCGTCGTGACCATGCAAATGAACCAGCAGTTCTCCGAGAAGGCGGCTCCCGGTCTGTTTGCCATTGGTCTGCTAGTGGGGCTGGCATTGCTGTTCAGCGCCATGCTGCAAGGTGCCTGCTGTGCCTCGGCAATCACCACGACCAAATCCAAACCCGAGGTGTTTGGGCTGGCGATTGCCCCGGCTGCAATCGTGGAAGGATTTGCCGTTTTTGCTTTCATTTTTGCATTGATCATAAGTGGTGGCGTTGCCGGTGCCGCCGCCTAGGGCACTCTCGGTGCAGCTTTGAGTTCAAGGATATCGACATGGCATCATCCAAAGAGTCTTCCGGAATCGAAGAACTCATCGAGAGACTGCGGCAGCAGGGTGTCGATGAAGGCAAGGTGCAAGCGGACCAGCTGCTGGACGAAGCCCGGTACAAGGCTGAGAAGCGACTGGAGACCGCGCGGCAAGAAGCGGAGTCGATACTCGAAACGGCCCGTGTCGAAGCAGACCGCAGCCGACGTGCCGGGGAGGAAGCCGTAGAGTTGGCAATGCGTGACGGAATGCTGCGCATCAAAACAGAACTGGTGGATCGCTTTGCTGACCGCGTGCGAAATCTAGTGGCCAAGGAACTCGCCGATGGCGATATTCTCCGACAGCTGATTGTGGAGGTTGCCGGACGCGCCGCCCCACAAGAAGATCAGCCTGCCAAAATACTCTTGCCCAAGGACGTGCAAGGGCTGGAGCAACTCCGTCGTGAGCCGGAAGAATTGAAGCAGGGATCGCTGAGCCATTTCGTGGCCGGCATCACTCAGGATATGCTTCGAGAGGGAATCACCGTATCGCAAGGTGAGCACGACTCGGGAATTCGTGTTCAACTCCAGAATTCCGATGTGGAAATCGAGCTGAGTGATAGATCCATTGCCGATTTGTTGCTGAAGCATTTAGTCCCGCGCTTTCGGGCCATTATGGAGGGTATCATTCAGTGACTTCGACGACCAACTACTACCAGCTGGTTGCCAGTCTGCCGCATCTCCCGGTGACCTTTGAAGTCAGTCGCGTGCCGATTACTCGTATTCAACTTGAGCAGCGGCTTAAAATGCTAGGTGATGACGATCGCATCGTTGTTGAGCAATATCAGAGGTTTCTGGTCTGGGACAGACAGCATCCGGAACGAACCGACGAAGAGTTTCAGTCGGAGTACGATCGGCTGATGCGGACGATAAAGAATCCATTGGTCCGAGAGATGGTCAACCACCGCATGGATGTCCGAACAATTACCTGCGGCTTGCGCAGACGACGTCTGGGCTTAAGCCCGCCGACGGGAGTGGGCCAATATGTCGACGTCATTCGCAGTAAATGGCGGGACGCAGATTTCGGACTGGCTACCAAGTTGCCATGGATCTCAGCCTTGAGAGAGGCTCTGGAGGCGAAGCGAACACTGGCGGTGGAGCGCCAGTTGTTGTTGGCAACTTGGAATCGCTGGGTCAAGCTGTCGGACGCTTACCATTTTTCTTTTGAGACCATTTTGCTGTACCTGGCACGCTGGGAGATCGTGGACCGCTGGACGCGACTCGACGAAACGTTGGGCCAGCAGAAATTCGACCAGTTGTTGAGGGAGGTGTTGGATGGCCACGCAAGCTTCAACGCGTGAGGGCTTTGTGTCGGCTGTGAACGGCAACATTGTCTCGATTGACGTGCCCCACGGCAATGTCGTGAAGAACGAAGTCGCCTATGTCTGCGTCGGCGATGATCGTCTGAAATCGGAAGTGCTTCGCGTCTACGGCAAACAGGCTGATCTGCAGGTCTACGAGGACACGCAAGGAGTCCAAGTTGGAGATAAAGTCGAGCTGACGCATCACCTGCTGTCAGCCGTGCTCGGACCAGGATTGCTGGGTACCGTCTACGATGGCTTGCAGAATCCTCTCGAGACGTTGGCAAACCGAGATGGTTTTTTCCTCAAGCGTGGGCACTATGCCAGTGCACTGGATCCACAACACGCTTGGTCTTTTGTTCCGCGACGAAGAACAGGTGAAATACTTCAAGCCGGTGACGTGTTAGGTACCGTGCAAGAGCGTAGCATCGAACACAAAATCATGGTTCCTTTCGATGTGGAGGGGCCCGTCGAGCTAACCTGGATCCAAGGTGGCAACTTCACGATTGATCAGCCCATCGCCCGCATTCGAGATAAATCCGGTGATCGACCATTGAGCATGTGGCAGCAGTGGCCCGTTCGCGTGCCCCTGCCGACAGATCTGCTGGTGCGGCACTTGGTGGAACGCAAATATCCAGACGAGTTGCTGGTAACAACTATTCGCACCATCGACACCTTTTTTCCCATTGCTCGCGGCGGCACGGCCTGCATTCCAGGTCCCTTCGGTGCCGGCAAAACGGTCTTGCAAACGCTGATCGCTCGTTACTCAGCTGTCGACGTGGTGGTAGTGGTGGCTTGCGGTGAGCGGGCGGGGGAAGTAGTGGATACCATCCAGGAATTCTCCCATGCTCAAGATCCGCGGACGGGTGGATCGTTGATGGACCGCACCGTGATTATTTGTAACACATCATCCATGCCCGTAGCCGCTCGCGAAGCATCCATCTACACCGGTATTACGCTGGGCGAGTACTACCGCCAAATGGGATTGGACGTTTTGCTACTGGCGGATTCCACCTCACGTTGGGCCCAGGCCATGCGGGAAACTTCAGGGCGCCTAGAGGAAATTCCCGGCGAAGAGGCATATCCCGCCTACTTGGATTCGGCCATTAAAAGCGTCTACGAGAGAGCTGGTGTGCTCGCTACCCGTGATGCCGGTGTGGGAAGCCTAACCATGATCGGCACCGTCTCTCCAGCCGGGGGTAATTTCGAAGAGCCTGTTACCCAATCCACCTTGGGGACCGTCAAAACTTTCCTGGGATTGTCCTACGATCGGGCTTACAAGCGGTTTTATCCAGCGATTGACCCCCTGCTCTCCTGGTCTCGGTACCGGGAGCAATTAGAAGAACACCTGGACCACACACTCGGGGCTGAGTGGACGGCGAGCATCGAAAAACTACTGCAGCTGTTGAGACAGGCTCAAGGCATCTATCAGATGATGCAGGTGACCGGAGAAGAAGGAATTTCACTAGAAGACTTCATTGTCTATCAAAAGGCACAGTTTTTGGACACCGTCTATTTGCAGCAGGACGCCTTTGATGCCGTCGATGTTTCGACGCCAATGCCGCGGCAACAAACGATGATGCATATGCTCCGCGATGTAACGGAACGCGAGTTCTACTTCGAGGACAAAGAAGAAGCTCGCGGTTTTTTTGTTCGCCTGACTAGCCTTTTCCGCAATCTGAATTATTCGGCGGAAGGCTCTGCGGATTACGCCAAGTACACGGATGGCATTCGTGACTTATTGGAGCATCGCGACCATTCGGCAGCGGAGGCATCCGCCGCGGCGACCCCGTCCCAGGACGGGCTGGCTGAATAAGCCGCGTTAGTAACTACCCCGAGCAATCCATGACCGGTAGGGAATCAGAGGCTTGCTCTCAGGGGCAGCCAACGGTTCGCTGGATTTGCGCGAGCGTTCCAGCCAATGTGGCCTCGATGCGGGCCAGCTGTGTTTCAAACATCAGCAATTCGCGATAGGTTTCCACCAGCGAGTAGAAATCTGCTCGTTTGCCCCGATAGTCCGCGATGGATAACTGCAGCGTGTTCTCGGTACGGGGGATGATCCGCTCGTTGTAGATGTCCTGCTGTTCAACCAGTGCGTCGGCTTGAACAATCAGTCTTCGCAGCTTGCCTTGAATCGCATCACGTTCAGCTTTGAGGCGATTGGCTGTACTGCTGGTGCGAGAGGCAGCCTCGCGAATTCCGGCATGGATTTTTTCACGCCAGATTGGCAAGCTAACTCCGAAAGCGAAGTTAATATTATCGTGTCCGTCAGCGACAGGGCTGAGAACATTGTTGTCGTCGTTGATGATGGCGTAGTTGAGGCCTACCTGAAAATCGGGGTACTGCTGCAGGCAGGCTAGTCGTTGCTTTTGTCGATCCCGCTGGATTTCCCAAGCCAAGCCGCGCAATTCGGGATTGCATTCCTCCGCCAAGGCCAGCAGCTCATCCAGTTGCTGAGGCACTTGCTCGAGTCCGAGGTCTGGAAGGGTTTCAGGAAACACATCCATGGGCTGCTGAATCAGGGTTGCCAGGTCCGCTTGTCCCTGTGCCTTCTGCCTACGTAGACCGACCAGTTGCTCGTCCAAGCGGTCGGCTTCTAAGCGTGCTCGCAAAACGTCTTGTTGGCTTCCGCCGCTCTTGTAACGAGCCTCGGCTACCTGCGTAAGGTCATTCACCAATTCCCGAGTTTCGGCAATCAATTGAATGGCCCGGTTGGCGAACCACACTTCGTAATAGGCCAACTGCACGGATTCCGCGATTTCTCGCTCAATGCGATCGACTTCCGCCTGAGCAATTTGCACTTCGCGGTTGGCAATGGCTGCTTTGGCTTTCAATTTCTCAGGCCAGGGTACGCCTTGGGAGAGTTGGAACTGGTGCCCCACACGGCCACCCGCGGTCTGCAATGCCTGATCGTGGATAGGCCAGAAAGTGTTGCCTACCTGTGGATCGGGAAGTGCGCTCACCTGAGGGATCACATTGACGGCCGCGATCACTCGATTGCGAGCTGCCAGTAATTTGGGATGACCCGACAGAGCCAGGGAAACAAAGAATTCGACCGGCTGTGGCGCGGATGTGTCCGCAGCGGCTAGTTGTGACGCTTCGCTAAACATCGAAGGCGGTCCGGGAATGGCTTCCGCGGTCGACGTTGGATGATCCGCAACTTGAGCAGAGCTTGAGACCGGCTGAGCTTTGATGGCTGGTTGTGGAAGGTAAGTGTCCGGCGTCTCTTCCCGCTGCGTTAGACGAGGCGGGTCGGCGGTCGTTACGACCCCCTCAGTGTGACTGGCCGGAAGCACGGAAAACCTGGAATCGGTCCGGTCTGCGTTGGATTTTTCTACAGTTTCGGCGAATTTCGGCGGATGCTGGATGTTTTCCGGCTGGCCTCTCCATTGCTGGCTTTGGTGTGGAGTCGCGCAGCCGCCTGCCAGCCAAGCCGCTTGCAGCGAAAAGATGACACGCAGCCAGGTCCAAGATATGATGCAATTGTTGGCTACGGGCTGCATGGATGGGACTGCCTTGCCAATTCGACGAGCGGACGATCACATCCGTTCAGGCAAATTGCACTTGAAGGAACTGGCTGGTTTTCCGATACAAACGTCAAACTACCACAGGCTATCTTCGGTAGAGAGAACGGGAATCTTCCCCACAATTCACATGGGCCGTTTATTCGAGATCGTCGTTAATCTTTCGCTGATCGTTGTTCTGACAACGCAGCCGGCGTTCGCGTATGCGCGGAAAAGCTGTGGCACCGGTATCTCCGAAGCGACATGCTCGGGTTGTGGTTGCTGCCAGATTGCAAGGGAAACCGAGCCCTGCGCTTGCTGCCGGTTTGAGAAGGTTGAGCCGGAGCCTGATCAAAGTGCATGTTGCGACCGGCATAGCCCCGAACTGAGACAGGAAAAGGAACAGGAACAGCAGAGTGTTCCGCAGCCGGGCCAAGATGTCCCGGCCTGGCCCGCAGCTGTTTCCAATTCGCGAAATTCAGCGGACGCCGCAAACGCCGCTGCTGGCAAACTGGATTTCCCGCTGGTTCGTGCCTCGCAAAATGGCATCCCGACTTCGCCGCAAGAGATGGATTTCTTGCATGCCGCTGAAGACGTAGTTTTGGATCGAGCATGTCGCTGTCTGTCGGGGCCCCCTCGTCCGAGTGCTCCCGCGCCCGTTCGGGCTCCGAGCATCGAACTGCTACCGACCGTATCTTGCCCGCTGAACTGTCGAGGAATCGTTGAGTCCTCCGCACAGTCGCTTCTTAACAGCTCGGGTACGGCTGTCCTGAACGCGGCGTATCCGCATTTCTATCAGGTTTCTTTATGCGTTTGGCGGTTGTAGCCAGCCTTCCATGCGGTGTCGCGTGGATCCGCGCGTCGTCGTCTGCTTTTAGCAGGCGTGTAGTTAGGCTCAGCCGTTTTGCAAACCACCGTGAGCCTACCGCAACGTCGAGCTGGCCAACGCTTTGATGCTGGCCGCTTTTGTCGCGAGGTCCGTGGTCGATTCAGTTGTCCTTTGCGCGCTGCATCATCACCGCTCTCGTTACGGGTTTGAGTTTGTCCAACCAGAGTTGGTCGAGTCATCGACTTGCGTTTTGTCGATGGAGCATGCTTGCCGGCCAAGCCCGGGATCCTGCCAAGCAATAATCGATAAGGCGAGGCTGGGATCGATAAGGAGAGGCTGGCTTTGAAGCTATCCGACCGCGGCGAATGCCCGAGCGGCTAACAACGGTTTTGGGACAGTTCTTAGGCGTCGCCGAAGAAGAACGTGTTGGACGCCTGCCCTTTCCGCGCAGGCAGCTTACCTCGCAGCACTAACGCTACCAAGAATAGAAATCATGACCCAGGAAAATGATATCCAAGCGGAAGCCGCTCGAAGCGAACGTGAGCAAGCAAGCTCCGTGGATTTATCGCAGACTGCGAATATGTGTGAAACGAGTTCCGATTCTCGGCAGCCTGACGAACCGCGACAGGTTGATCCGCAGCCGGACAAACGTCAGGTGGCGGTGACGAATTCGGATAGTCAGCCGCCGCCGCAGCCGTCGTCGCATCACGGGTTGGTCTCTGGAAACACTTCAGCTTTAAGCTGGGCTTGGTTGATCCGCTTGCTGTTGAAGTCCTTCGTTGTGGTGACGATCGGTGGCTTGTTGCTGTTCTTGATCGGTGTTGCGCAACGGACGCAGTGGATCACCCGTGACGGGTTTTCCGGAAGCCAGGCTGCAGACCCAGACGGTACGGTAGTCGGTGGTCAGGAGAAACGTTACGTCTGTCCAATGATGTGCACACCGCCATCGACTCAGCCAGGTCGCTGCCCGGTATGCGGGATGGAGCTGGTTGAAGTAACCAGTGGCAGCGGCGGTTCGGGAGATGGAATCTCCGTGGACATTGATCCCGCTGCGCGGCGTCTGGTTGGGATTCAGACGGCTACCGCCAAGATGGGTGAAGTGAATCGGACGATACGAACCATTGGTTCTATTGACTTTGACGAAAGCCGCTTATCGACGATCTCCGCCTACGTGGACGGACGATTGGAACAGCTATATGCCGATTACGTTGGCGTGCAAGTCAGTACTGGAGATAACCTGGCTCTGATCTACAGTCCTCAGCTGTATTCGGCACAAACCGAGTTTGTCACCAGCCTGGAAAGCAGTCCATCCTCGCGGTTCCAAATCGGAGACAGCAGTTTGCAGGAAATGGCTCGAGAGAACCTCAGCGAATTGGGGATGTCCAGCGAGCAAATAGAAACATTGCGAGAAACGCGCAAGCCTCAATCGAGAATTCTGATCAAGTCTCCGCAGGCGGGGACGGTGATTGCAAAATCCGCCATTGAGGGCGATTACGTGAAAACGGGGCAACAGCTTTACCGCATCGCGGACCTGAGCACTCTGTGGTTGATGTTGGATCTCTATCCCGACGATGCGGCCAGTGTGCGATTTGGCCAGCAAGTCGAAGCAGAGATTCAGTCTCATCCGGGTGAGGTATTCACCGGCCGCGTGGCTTTCATTGATCCCACCGTCAACAAGCGGACTCGGACGGTTAGTGTACGGGTCGAAATCTTGAACTTTGATGGCAAGTTGCGTCCAGGAGATTATGCGACGGCGCGAATTACTGTGCCGGCGGTTCCCTCGGATGTGGTCTACGATCCGGCATTAGCGGGCAAATATATCAGTCCGATGCATCCTCAAGTAATTCGCGATGCGCCCGGTGACTGTCCGCTGTGCGGTATGGATCTCCTGCCAACCAGCGAATTAGGTTTTGCCAGTGAACCGCTGCCCGAGCAGGAAGTGGTTACCGTGCCCCGCCACGCGGTATTGCTGACCGGAGATAGCGGTGTGGTGTACGTGGAGACCGACCCCGGACATTTCGAAATACGTCGCGTCACGGTGGGACCGATGAACGATGATGATGCTGTCATCGTCGAGGGGCTGGCTGCCGGTGAAACCGTGGCCACACATGGCAATTTCCTGATCGATTCGCAGATGCAATTGGCCGGCAACCCTTCCTTGCTGGATCCCGGCAAGGCCCCAAGTTATCCGCCGGGACCAATCGAACTTGCCCAGCGCGAGCCGCTCATCCTGGCCGGCGACACAGCCCAGATCTTTGATGACGCCTATCAAGCTTACTTCGAGATACAAACGTCGATGGCCGAAGATACAAATCCCTCGCCGGTAGCGCTCAATGCTTTGATCAATTCACTAACGCGTCTGGAGATGTCGCCCGAGGTACCGGATGGAGCGCAGATACAACTTGCGAAGGCTCGGCGTGCTGCGATGCGAATGGATGCTCCCTTGGCATCTGCGCGGCAAGCATTTCGCAGTGTGAGTCATGGGATGTTGCGTGCCGCCGTTTTTGCTCGTGGCCCCCAAACGGCCCAGGCTCTGGTGCATTATTACTGCCCGATGGTTCCAGGCGGAGGCGGTGACTGGATGCAAGCGGGAGGAGAGCTGGCCAATCCCTATTGGGGAGCGGAAATGCTGCGATGCGGGGAACGCGTGAAAGACCTCTCGGTTGACGCTTCCGCGCCGGAAATACCCACTTCACGCCAGTCGAGCTAGGAGCAGCAGGCCATGTTGAATCTCATCATTCGCTTCTGTGTCAAAGAGCCTTGGTTGGTCTTGTTGCTGGCCGTGGGTACTTGTAGTGCGGGTTGGTTCGCCTATCGCTCCGTACCCATCGATGCAATTCCCAACGTGGGTGAAAATCAAGTTATTGTGCTCACTCCCTGGCCGGGAAGATCGCCCAAGGATATCGAAGATCAGGTGACCTACCCGCTCAGCGTCTCGCTGTTGGCGGTGCCGGGGGCGGAATCCGTTCGCGGCAAGAGCATGTTCGGCTACAGCTTCGTGCAGGTGACCTTCAAAGATGAAGTAGATTTCTATTGGGCTCGAAGCCGAGTCTCGGAACAACTTGGTACCGCGGCCTCGCAGTTACCTGATGGGGTAGTTCCTCAGCTTGGTCCCGACGCTACTGGACTGGGACAAATCTACTATTACACGCTCATTCCACCGCAGCTGGCTCAAGGTGCCGACGCGTCGGTATCGATGAGCCTTGCGGAACTGAGAAGTCTGCAAGATTTCGTCATCAAATATGAATTGCAGGCTGTCGACGGCGTGAGTGAAGTTGCGTCGATCGGCGGATATGTGCGGCAATATCAAATTGAAGTCGATCCAGACAGACTCCGCTTCCACGATATTCCACTCGATGCGCTGGCCGCTGCCATCCGTGGCTCCAACCTGGATGTGGGAGCCAAGACCGTAGAATCCACCGGCATGGAGTATATCGTCCGAGGCAAAGGCTTCTTGGGCAGCGATGGCGATCAACGCAAGGCGATTCGGGATATCGAGCAGACCGTTATTCTGCAGCGCGACGGTGTTCCCGTGCGTGTCAGTGATGTCGCCAGCGTTCAGCTGGGACCCGACTTTCGTCGTGGTGCTCTGGACTACAACGGTTCCGAGGCGGTGGGTGGCGTCGTCGTCATGCGCTACGGCGAGAATCCCCGTGTAGTAATTGAAAGGGTCAAGCAAAAAATTGCCCAGATCGAACCGGCACTGAAGGGCGTGAGGATCCACGGCGTGTATGACCGCACCGGCTTGATTGACGAAACCATGGAAACACTGACCCACGCGCTGCGGGACGAGATCCTGATCACGGGCGTCATTATTCTGCTGTTCCTGATGCACGTCCGCAGTAGCTTCATTGTGGCGATCTGTTTGCCGGTGGCTGTCTTGATGGCCTTCATCGCGATGCGAGTCACCAACGTGGAGTCCAACATCATGTCTTTGGCCGGTATTGCCATCGCGATTGGAACGATGGTGGACATGGCGATTATTGTTACCGAGAACATCTACCAACATCTGGCGGAGTGGGAGGAAAAGGGAAAGCAAGCAGCTTCGAAGGCTGCGGTCGGTAGCGAGAGTTCCCGAGTAACCGTGGTATACGAAGCAGCCATCGAAGTTGCGCCGGCTGTTGTGACGGCGGTCGCAACTACGATTGTCAGTTTTTTGCCGGTGTTCTTCCTGACGGGGCGCGACTACAAACTTTTTTCTCCCCTGGCATACACCAAGACTTTCGCCATTGCCGCAGCCATGCTCACGGCCGTGACCATTGTTCCCGCCATGTGCCGCCTGTTCCTGCGGAGCGTCAGCTTTCGCCTGCCCGTGGCGCTACTCGGGGCGACCGGGTTGGGCGGTTTGCTTGCAGCCGCGAGTCATTATCTTTGGGGCTCGCGTCTGGCCACGGATTTCCACATGGAACAATATCAGATTACTGTCTTGGCTGGCGTGCTTGGATTCGGAATTGGCTGGTTGTTATTGCGTGAGCGGATTCGACCCATTGAAGCGATTCCATCTAGTCGAATCGTGCATTGGCTGTACGCGGCTCGCTTGAGACAAGCACTCAAGCATAAGGCTTTGGCCCTATCGTTCCCCGCCCTGCTATTCGTGTTGGGTTTGGGGGCATGGATCGGGCTGCCCGCGGTTTTGCGGCCAGTGGAAAAAGTGGCGGGCTTGTTGGGAGCCGATCTGAATGAGTTTCCCGGCTACGTAGATATCAAACACACCTTCACTGGACTGCAAAGTGACGATTGGATCGCTTTGGATGAGGGCAGTTGGTTCTACATGCCAACGCTGTACCCTGCCGCCAGCTTTTCTCAGGCAATGCAAGTGTTGCAGACACAAGATGTGCTGATCAGCCAGATTCATGAAGTCAAAGATGTACTGGGAAAGATTGGACGCGTGGAATCCGCACTGGACCCCGCACCCGCGGCGATGGTTGAAACTTACGTGATGCTTAAACCCAAGAACGAATGGCGAGAAGGGGTCACGGCCCGGGATATATGGGACGAAATCAACCGTGTTGCGACTTTGCCTGGCGTTACCCCGGCCAGCGCTTTGCAACCGATCGAAGGCCGCGTGGTCATGCTACAGTCGGGGATTAAAGCCCCCATGGCCGTCAGGATCTACGGGGACAAGCTGGACAGTTTGGCCACCGCCGCGATGGATGTGGCAGCCGCCTTGAAACAGTCGCCCTACGTAAACGCCGGCACTGTCAATCCGGATGTTGTCCTCGGAAAGCCCTACATCGAATTCACGGTCGATCGGGAAGCCGCGTCGCGCTACGGTATGAGTGCGGCCATGGTCAATCAGGTGATCGAAACAGCGCTGGGCGGTATGAATCTGATCAGAACTGTTGAGGGACGCGAACGCTACCCGGTGCGTTTGCGTTATAGCCGAGAGCTTCGCGAACGGGTGGACCAGCTCAGCCGGCTTCCGGTGGTCACGCACAGCGGAGCGGTCGTTCCACTGGAAGAGCTGGCGAAGCTGGAAACTACTTGGGGCCCCGGCGCGATCAATAGCGAAAATGGACGCCTGGTTGCCCACGTGTCGTTTATGCCCAATGGCGTCAAAGGCGATCTTGAAACGGTTAGTGCCATTGAGAAGCAGTTGCTCGAAGCCCAACTACTTCCCACATCGGATCCTAAGCATCTGGGTCTGCCCGCCGGCTACTCCCTGGAATCGGTAGGTAGCTTTCGCAATCAAATCGAGGCGAATCGTCGGCTGATGTGGATTATCCCCGTGGTGATTCTGATCAATCTGCTGTTGATCTACTTGCAGTTTCGTAGTCTGCCCATTTCCTTGGCGGTTTTCTCAGGAATTCCCGTTGCCTTCGCTGGGGGCATGGTGCTCGTGGGCGTGATGGACGTAGAGCTAAACACCGCGGTGTGGGTCGGGTTCATTGCCTTATTCGGCTTGGCGGTTGACGATGGAGTCGTCATGGCGACCTATATTCGCCAGCTGTTGCAAGCAAAACGAATCCGCGAAGTATCCGATATTCGCGATACGATCTACGAGGCCGGACTGAAACGAATACGTCCCTGTGTCATGACAACGGTGACAACACTGGTTGCCTTGATCCCCGTCATGCTGGCCACAGGCAGAGGTGCGGACGTTGCCCGAGCGATGGCGATACCAGTCTTCGGAGGCATGCTGGCAGAGCCGTTGTCGTCCTTCATTGTGCCCACTTTGTATTGCGCTTACTTGGAAACCAAAATGCGGCTCGGGTTGCGCGACCCCTTATGGGATAGCCCAGAGGAAGCTTCGCTTGAGCGGAACGAAGAATTGACGGTCGCAGCCTGAAATTTGGCTTCGCGGTGAAGCCCGAAATAACCTATAGGTGAAATATTCCCATGCCATCGGAACACTTTTTGTTCGAATTGATAACGGGAGGAACAAGGATGAGAATCCAAGCGATCCAAAGAATGCTGTCAATGTGGATGCTGACAGCGTTTTTGCCATTAGCCCTTCACGCACAAACAACGCCGTCCGCTCTGCCGACAGTAGCTGTCGAGCTACCCGGCAAATCCACCAGTGGACCCCATGGTGGCAGCCTCAAATCCCAATCGGGCTTGCTGCTGGAGACATTGGTTTCCACGTCAGGTATCAAAATGTACGTCTATGATCACAGTGGAGAACCCATAGCGGTTGAAGGCGGCCGCGGTGCTGCCTCTCTGCGTATTGAAGGCGATGCCAAACGATATCGCTATGATCTGTTGCCTGACGGTAAAGGTGCTTTGACGGCCCCCGTAAATTTCGAGCGTATTGCCGGGAGGCAGGTGGAGCTGCATTTGCACTTGGTCGGATTACCGGGAATTGGCAATCGCCCCCTAACGTTGTCCGAAGTGGCCAGCGTGCCTGCCAGCCAAGACCAAGTAATGGCCGCTTCCGTTGCCCGCCAGAAGATTTGTCCGGTGAGCGGGAAGCCGCTGGGAAGCATGGGGCAGCCAGTGGCCGTGGACGTCGATGGAAAGACTGTTTTCGCCTGTTGCAGTGGATGTGTGGATGCCATCCAAGCCAATCCGCACAAGTATGCTGCGGGACGTCCGCCGGTGTTGGTCAGCACCGCCACCGCTGAGGATCAAGCTCTCATTGCGCAGCAGATCAAATGTCCGGTCATGGATGAGCCGCTTGGTAGCATGGGAACGCCTGTCAAAGCTATAGTGGGTGAGAAGCCCGTTTTCCTATGCTGCAAAGGGTGCATTAAGAAGCTCGAAGCCGAACCCGCCAAGTACGTTTCGATGGTCCACGGGGATGCGAATAAAGCGGACGTTGCCAGTCAGGGATCGGCGTCGGCAAATCCACAAAGTGTCCCAACTGCGGGTGATCTAGTGCGCCCCGGTGTATTCAAGGTGACGCCGGCAGAGAAACCCTTTATCGCTGCCCAAAAGACTTGCCCCGTGATGGACGAGCCATTGGATTCGATGGGGGGACCTTATCGCGTGCATGCGGATGGCAAAGCGATCTATATTTGCTGTCCCGGTTGCGCGAAGAAGATTGCCGACGAGCCTGGCAAATATCTTGAGATCCTGGCCCAACAGGGAATTCAAGCACCGAGCGTCGCAGACCTGGTCCAGGAAAGCACCGTTCCGGCCGGAAGTGAGCAAGTGAGGCCGGGAATCTTCAAAGTCGTTGATGCCGATGCCCGGTTTGTGGAAGCACAGCAAAAGTGTCCCGTGATGGACGAACCCCTGAATGCCATGGGCGGCCCGTTCAAGGTGCATGCACAAGGGAAAGCAATTTACATCTGCTGTCCCGGTTGCGCCAAACGGATATCAGCAAAGCCTGAATTCTATCTTTCCAAACTAGCCGACCAGGGAATTGATCCTCCTTTAATACGTTAAAGCAGTCCACTTCCAACTCATTACCAATGAATGCTCAAGGACTTGAATACGGATTGCAAATTGTGCAAGTCGAGCACACGCAGGCCTCGCTCATTGCGGCACAACAAAAACAGCTGGGATGCATCTGCTGAAAAATACATTTTTTGCACGGGATTGACCAACTGTTCCAGTTGAAAGAGGAATTCTGCGGAATCTGGACGGCAACTCCAAAACTTCAAATCGCTGTTTTCACTGGCGGTCACCAGCAAGCGACCTTTGGAACAGGCGGCGATATCGGTGATGCTGCGTTTGTGGGCGTCTAGTTTGAAGCGGAACGCATCATCTTTCCGCGTTAAATCGAACATGGCCACCTCTCCTCCGCGATTGCCGGCAAAGCCCAGCTTGCCCTCACGATCGATGGCTACGGATACGATCTCGTTGCGGACAGGTGCAACGTCAATTCCCCTTGGCCCATTGTCGAGCTGTGTAATTTCATTCTCGGATGACAGATGATAAACCTGGCCCCACCGCATTCCGATGATCGCGGATGTATCCGCGGCCGCCACATCTCGAAATGAGTTGAACGGGTTCCATTCGTCACTCCACTGAAAATCCGGTGAGTTGCTTGTGGAGCCATTCCACTTGGCAATGCGGTCTCCACTGTCCAGGCTGAGCAGGCTGCCGTCTCCTTGTATGGCCATGGGACCTACCGTATAGAAAGGTTGCCCTTTGCCGCGCACCGACATCAACATGGCGTTTCCTATCTCCAAGCGCTGCCAGTCTTCCGCCGTCGCTTGGACGGTGATTTTGACTGGCCCCTCCGCCGATGGAATCGTCTCTAGCAGCAAAAATGTCCAGCCCTCTTCAACTACGTCGGCGAAGCTTTGCAAGAACCAGTTATTGGTATACGCCTGCTGATCTCCGAAAGCGATCGACGTCACCAAACTTGACGTGTTGTTGATCCGCCCCGAATCGCAACGAAACATCAAACCAGCGCGAAAATAGGGATCCGAATTTTCTTGATCCCAGTTTTCTGGCCACGTGTATTCGATGGTTTCGTCATCTATGCGTTGGGGTTCTGCAGTGGCCAGCGGTCGAACCAGCCCCGCGGGAATTCCAAATCCGGTCTCGTCGCATGTCATTTGGAAGCCGACTTCATCGCTGGCGACAATCACACTATTGTCGATTGAGAACTCCATCCCATTACCGATACTTCTTAGTCCGGTGGCTGTAGTAGCCGCGGTATTGTGTAGCAGCCATCTTCCTGACTCGACCAATTGGCCAAGCTCAAATTTTCGAATTCGCAGGCTGTGCGGTTGGATGCTGATTCTTTCACGAATGGCTAGTTTCGTTCTGTCGTGGCTCAGGCAAAAGTCATCCATGATCCAGGGGCCCGGGGCAAAGGTGCGAATGATATTGCTGTGATTGAGATCTTGCGTCGCGATCTGTTCCGCGAGCGACTCCTGGGATGGATAAATGGTGGGTTGGCGAACATCAAACAGGGCGGATTGATCATCCATGGAAATAGACAATAGTTGCTTTTCAGGGCAGAAATGCAGCAGGGGCGGTTCGGATTCGTCGGTGCGCAGGACAAAGTTCATGTTGCCCGATAAAGCATCCCAGCAATACATATGACGACGATTACTGACTGCAAGAAGTGTGCTCGTAGCTTTGTCGACAAAGAACTGTCGATGACGTCCCAGGGTGTCATCCCCATTCATTGGGAGCGATAGGGTCCGGACGCCAAACGTGGAATCTTGAACGACTGGATGCGAGGCTGAGCTGGAGATCAGAGTCTCTCCCAGTCGTGTTCCTCGCGCCAAGGATGTGCCTATTCCGGGAGTTAACCAGTTAATTTGGGGCTCCTCAAAGTTGGTGATCTCGCCACATCGGTCTCCAATCTGAGGGATCAGCAGCTTGCGATTTTCCGGCAAGCAAACGCAAGCAAAGGGTGTGTCGAAGTCAATCAGCTGCCGGCCATCAGCCGTGTCGCAGAGGAAGCCTTTGCTAAGCTTGGGCTGCACTGCAATCAGTTGTCTGCCTGTTGGTGCATATAGCAGCTGGGTGATTTGCTGCGACTCGTCGCTGTCGGCCGGCCGTATGATTCGCGGCAATGCTTGGTGATGAAAGTTCCATTCTAGGAGGCTGCCGAAACGTGTCCCGATAGCCAGCAGTTGATTGTTCGGAGAGAAACAAAGACTGCGGATACCCTCGATTTCATCCACGGAACCAGCCACATCAATACGCGATTCGCGATAGGGCCTCGCCTTAAATTGGCCGGAGTCTGGCTTGATCTCAAAGATGAATATTTTTGCGGCACTATTTTCCGCTGTCGCGCGAATCTCGCCGATGGCGAGATATCTGCCATCTGGACTCAAGGCTGTAGCACCGGGAGTAATTCCAGACGCGAATTTTTGAGCTAGACGTATGTCAGTACTTGTCAGTGCATTTGCGACCAAACTTCGCAGAGCGGCAGGATCTCTGCCATCGGCCGGCAGAGAGGCTGCTGACTTTACACCTGCAATGGTTTTCCAAGTCCAGCCCGGTTCACGCACGGCCCTTAATTCACGCAGGCGGCTGAGTGTAGCGTAATATTCCTGGGTGGCTGCTCGGGACGCGTTCGCGTGGACCAGTTCCCGTTGCTTCTGGGCTACCAACTCCGCTTGCTTTAGCTTGTCCAACTGCCAGGCAGTGACAGGTATGCCAACTCCGAGGCAAATGATCAACAACCCGATCGCAGCAATGGCGGCGGAGGTTTGTGGGTGTCGATAAACCCAACGAATTGTTCTTCCTACAGCGGAAACGGGCCGCGAGTGAATCGGCTCTTGTCTCAAATACCGATGGAGTTCATCGGCCAGTTCTCGGGCAGAGCTGAACCTTCGTTCGGGTAGTTTCTCCAGGCATCGCAGACAAATTGTCTCCAAGTCCTTGGGGATGGCGATGTCCAGTGTTCGCGGAGCGACCGGTTCCGTGTTCATGACTTGATGCAGGAACATGCGTTGATTGCCGCGGAACGGCAGTTCGCCAGTCAACATTTGGTAGAGGATAACTCCCAGCGAATAGATATCGGTGCGGCTATCAATCTCGCGACTGCCAGTAGCCTGTTCAGGACTCATGTATTGGACCGTTCCCAGTACGTCACCGGTCGTAGTCAAAGGTTCATCTTGTTCCAGATGGGCCAGTCCAAAGTCTGCCAACCATATTTTGCCTGATTCATCAATCAAGATATTGGATGGCTTAATGTCGCGATGAATGATTCCTTTCTGGTGCGCATGTTCGAGCGCGCAAGCGATGGTTAAAGTTACGTGGGCGGCCGCCTGAAAGTTTTGCTGTTCGACGCTCGAACGACTGCCGAGAGTGCTCCAGGCGAAACCCGAGTGGGCAGCACTGGGGGGATTGCCTTCGATCGACGCTCCTAAATTCGCGTGGGAGAATCTGCCATTATTATTCTTCAGCAGTTTGGACAGCGTGGTGCCTTCGATCAGTTTCATGGCGAAGTAGTGGGCGCCGTCGACTTCTCCGACCGAATACACCGGCACGATATGTTCATGGTTAAGTCGTGCGGCGGCCTGCGCCTCAGTCTTGAACCGAGCCAGCCGAAGTGGATCCGTAGCTACTCCTGGTGCAAGAATCTTCAAGGCGACTCTGCGACCCAAGCTGAGCTGTTCGGCCTCATAAACCACGCCCATACCACCACATGCGATTCCGCGAATGATGCGATAATCGCCATAGGTTTTGCCTAGGAATGGCGAGATGGAGGTTAAGTGATATTCCTCGGGATTTGCATGTGTTAGGCTTCCCAGTTGGGGCCCGCTGGAGAGAAGTTTGTCGCAGGTACGCGGTTCGGAGTCTGGCGTTTCATTCCGCAATTGGTCGATCAGGTGTTCAAACTGATGGGCATTTCGGAAGAACCGTTGCAGTCGATCCGCATACTCGGGATTCGCCTGGACGATCTCCCTGGGATCAACGGGCAAGCCCGCTTCGATCTTTTGGAAGTATTCGACCAAGAATGCTTCGTAATCAGCCATGAATCCCCTTGGGAAGTAGTGGATCTTGCCCAAGATCCCGCCTTTACTTACATCCGCCTCCGCTGATTCTTATCGCGGAGGCTGCCAAGTTAGCACCTGCTCCGTCTCAAGTTAGGCATCTCAAAGTAAGTAGTCATTCTGGCAGGGTTCGCGGTCAGAATCAAATTTCACCTTGAGGCCCTAGCCCTCAATCAAGCGACCGCTGATTTCGATTTTGACCGATTAGCAGGCGAAAATTTTGGCAGACCGGTGGCCCAGCTGGC
>JANSWS010000154.1 GCA_024743355.1 bacterium | reverse complement strand
CTCCGACGGATGACAGGGCGTAAGAAGCCCGACCAGGCCACAGACTCCAACTCTGCAACCATCCATTGGAAGGCTTTGTTGTTCCGATTCCCGAGGGGCTCAAGCTCTGCTCATTGACCCACTAATTCCTCCGAAGAACCGCAAATTTAAGTCTGATTATTGTCGACGAAAACAACAATATACTGCCGGTCACCAGCCTTCCTTATTTGGGAGGTTACTTAGGAGTGACGTCGAGTATCTTCGACAAAGATCATGGAGAGATCAGCAAGATTGTTGAAACAGACGTCAATGGCATTGCCAGACTGCATTTGATCAGCCATGCGGACGACAAGATCACGACCTACTCACGCGGCTTCTTTTCCGGCGTACTGGAAACGGAGTTTACGGAGCAGCTGGTCAATGGTGTTGATGGGATTATCGGCATGGAAGGCCCGACGGATCTGGCCATTTCTTCGGCAGGGGACTACGTCTACGTCACCAGTCAGAATGGTGCGGTTTCCGTATTCGAACGAAATGCTCCGCGTGAAGCGGCCCAGTTTGTGCAAGCCGTCCGGCAGGATGCTGGAGGATTCTCTGGGCTGGAAGCCCCTGTTTCTGTCAGGCCGCTCGGTGAAAGCGCTATCGTGGCGACGGCCGGAAACTCACGAACGAAAGCCACGCTGGTTTCGTTGGACGCGATTCCCATCGTCGGAGGTACGCTAGCCGCCACAACTGCATTCAACGAGCAAAACTTCAGCAATGTCACGATAGGCCAGTCTTCGACCGATGCCTTCAACACGCTCGTTATTTTGGACGAGCCTTTCCCGGATGAACCCGGAAGACTCACCAGCTTCAGCTATTACTTGTCGCCGCTGTCAAACAGCGATGTTCCGAGTGAAGTAACACCTCTTCTGTTCGAAAAATCTGGCGATGATTGGAAGATCGTGGGAATCGGCCAGGCGGTGCTCGCGGGCGGCACCAATTTGTTTAATATCCCCTTTAATCTTGTGGACGGATCGGGCCAAACAAGCGGGCGATATTTTGGCTTCTATGTGTCTGTACCCTTCGAGCTTCCCCAGGCAAACGTGACTTACACAGGCTCGACGATCGAGCAGGCCATCGTGTTCACGGATCCCGTGACTCTGGCGGTAGATGAGATTCTCACCGGTGGCTCGATCGAGGCTCGCGATTATGCGATGCAGGCTACTACCCTTCAGCGGGTTCGGACTGGGGCTGTTGTCGTCGAATTTGAGAATATTGAATCGCTGGGCGTGGCCACCGGAGGTGGCAGCGGGGTTCTCACCTTGGCAGATGCTACAGGAACGAGCGTTACGACAACCAATATCAACACCGGCGATGGCGGCGATGAGGTCCAGTTGTTTGATTTGAGTGCCACTACCAGCATTGACCTGGGCAGCGGTCACGACCGAGTGCAAATCCATACCACCAGCAGCGGCACGTTGGTTGTCAACGGCGGGGCCGGGAACGACTTCTTCAATTTGGTCGACGTCGGTGAGGGTGCCACGGTGACGCTCAACGGGCAAAACGATAGTGACTTCTTCCGAGTTGAAGGAGACAACATCGAGTCCGGCAACAGCACCACGATCGTCGGCGGAGACCCCACAACCGCTAATCCCGGTGATGAGTTGCTTTATGACCCAAATAGCAAAGCTGTGACCGAGTCGGGAGATCCAGCCTCCGGCAGCGTCAGCATCACAGATCGTGGGACGGTTAACTACAGCCAACTGGAAAATGTCCAGATCGAAGGTGCGCCAGTCATTACTCATATTCCGGCCGAGCCCAGCATTGCTGAAGGAGACACACTCAATCTCTCAGTCAACGTAGACTTTGCTGGCCAGTCCCAGGTAGGCGAGATTGAATGGGATCTGGATAACGATGGGATTTTTTCCGAACCCGAGGAATTACCCGGTACCTCGCAGTCACTCACTTGGGAGGAACTGTTTGTTGCAGCCGGTATCAGGGACGACGGTCTGTATCGCATCGCGGTGCGAGCTACGAATAGCGTGGCGACCACGACGCGTTATCGAACGCTCGCGGTCGACAACACACCGCCAGCGATTGCGCAGCCTACGCTGGTCGAAGCTGGCACGGGCGCTCCCTTCACAATTCCGCTACTGGCGACGGATCCCGGTGACGACGCTCCCACGCGTTGGGAAGTGAGTTGGGGAGATGCATTCCCACCGGACACCTTTGAAGTCTTCGGCGCATCGGCCACCGAAGCGACTCACGTGTATACCGACGACGGAGAATACATCGTGACGGTCCGCGTCTACGATGAGGACTCTGGAGATGCCCCCGCCAGCTCGACTTCCTTCACCGTGCGTTCCATCGTGCGTGAAATTCCAAACAACGGACCATTCAGCATTAACGAAGGTCAAGATCTGACATTATCCGCCAGCCCCTACGGATCGCCCACATCCATCAGCTGGGACCTGAATGCCGACGGCATTCCAGACCTCACGTCGGCCACGGGTAACTTGAGCTGGTCGGAGCTCGAGGGACTCAGTCCCAACCCAATCGACGACAATGGTGAATACTTGTTGCTGCTGAAAGCGACTTACCCGGACGGGGCCGATTTCTATGAGATTGACACCCTGATCAATCTTTCTGTCAATAATGTCGCACCGACCGCCAGCATAAGCAGCAGCGGACCCGTGCTGGAAGGCAGTGACGGCTCCAGTGTAAGTGTTTCGCTGGTAAACCCGATCGATCCATCCTCGGCAGACTCGGCAACGGGATTCACCTATGACTTTTACTTCGGCGATAGTTCCAGCCAGTTGGATCTCACAACACCTACGGTGAACGTACCCACGGATCTTCTGGTCGAGGACGGCACGCTCCTCGTTCGAGCAGTGATCAAGGACAAGGATGGAGGTGCAAGTGAATATACGACGAGCATTGAAATCCAAGAGGATGTACCCGAAATCCAGCTCACGACCACGCCGCTCAACTTGACGAGCGTGGCTGAGGGCCAAACGCTGCAACTGGATGTTGGTGTCACCGATCAGGGTAACGAGACGCTCAGCTTCATACAGGTTGATTGGGGTGATGGAATCGTTGAAAAAGTTTCGGATCTTTCGCAACCATTGTTCCACGTGTATCAGGACAACGGTTTAAGAACCATCCATGTCAGCTTTGTCAGCGATGGTATTAGCTATTCGGCGACCACGGACGTCAACGTCACCAATGCGGATCCAGCCGTTAGTTCTTTCCAGGCGCAAACTGAAACCATCTATGAAGGCGATACGGTATTTCTCTCGGGATTGATCCATGAACCGGGGGGTGATGACTCGTTGGTACTTGAAGTCAATTGGGGGGACAATCTTTCCAAGCCATTCCTGATTCCGGCTGGCTCAGATTCCTTCGAAGTAACCCACAGCTACGTGAACGACGGCACCTATAACGTTACTGCAATCTTGCGGGATGACGATGGTGGAGTATCGCAAGAGGTAGCTACAACCATTGTTGTGGCCAATGCGGCTCCCGAAGTTGTTCTGACTCTGAACCAGACAAGCATCCTTGAGTCATCGGAACTGGTACTCAATGGTGTAATTCTCGACGCAGGTGTTAACGATGTATTCGATGTCATCATCGATTGGGGCGACGCGTCGTCGATGGTGCTCGAAGACATCAGCGGCGGCTTTCAGGCCATTCACCTATTCCGTGATGACCTGCCGACGGCAACCTCGATTGATGACTTGAACATTTCCGTGACTGTCATTGATACAGCGGACGCAATGAGCCAAGGCACGGCCAACGCGACCGTTCAAGTCGAGAACGTCGCTCCTCAGTTGAACGAAATCGATGGAGCTGCACCCCGTGATCCCTTTGAGAGTTTCCTAATTGGGCAGCTAGTCACCATCGGTGGAGTCTTCACCGAACAGGGAATCGATGATGAAGTCACGCTGGAAGTCGACTGGGGTGATGGTAACGTCACCAGCGGCGATTTGACCTACACATCTAACGTTGGAGGAGATCTGCTGGCGACCCATCAGTATGATAGGGCTGGCGATTTCTCCGTGCGGGTTCGGCTGCTGGATGACGACGGCGGCGTGTCCAACGAGTTGATTTCCGAAGTTAAAGTGATTTCGCCGCAAGTCGAAAGCATCCAATACGGAGATGACTTGAAGCAACGCAGCGTGATCCGTGAGATTGCCGTCCAGTTCAACACGCTAGTGGCTGTAGACGATGGTGCTTTTGTGCTGACCACTAAAGACGGAGCGCCCATCGATGTTGCATTCGTTCTTTCCGAAGTAGACGGCAAGACCCGGGCACTGCTTACTTTTAGCGGTAGTGAAGTCGACTCAACGGGTTCACTCAAAGACGGGAATTATATCCTGACGATTTTGGCCACGTATGTTCGTGATCAGCAAGGCAATGCCTTTGATGGAGATGGGGACGGAATTGCTGGTGGTGATGCCGTGGATGAGTTTTTCCGATTTTACGGGGACGCGAATGGTGATCGTATGGTCGACAATATTGACCTGTTCGGTTTCCGTAGAACGTATCGCAAGACGAATAATGACCTATTCTTTGATGAGTCTTTCGACGTTGATGGAGATGGCGATGTAGACAACATCGATCTGTTTCTGTTCCGCAGAAACTATCGAAAGTCTCTCGCTCCTTGATCCGCAGCTCAGTATTCGCGAGGACAACTCCGTGTTAAATCGAATCTCCTGCATGCTTACACTGGCGGCTTTGACTGTGGCTCCAGCCGCCAGAGCCGATTTTGAGTTCGCCTACGAGGGTAATGCGTTCGATACGGTCATCGGTTCCTTCTTTGTACAAGACGTCGATCGCGTTACCGGTACCTTTGTCTTTGAAAGCATTGGCGCAAGCACTCCCAAGTCCTTTACCTTAAACGTATCGAGCAATGGCGGGTCAGGCTTTTCCTTTGTGATCAACGACTTCAACGCGCCACCGGTTGGAATCACGGTGGATGCTAACTTTACGACTTGGACTAATGGTCTTCCAAGCGTTTATTCGCTCGAGGTCCAGGGTGAGCGCAATCTGGGAAATCCGAATCTGGATGAAGTGATTGCCATCGCGGGTGATACCGATCCATTTCTGAGCGGGGATGGCGCGGAAATCGACGTCAATCAATTTCAAAACATCGGCGTCAGCAGCGGCACGGGAAATTGGACAGCGATACCCGAGCCGGGTTCCACCTTCGGCTTACTGCTGAGCGCCTGCCTGGGCATCTGCACTCGCAGGCGTTACAGACGTTAAATCCGGCGTAATCGATCTCTTGTGCTCGCTTAGCAAGCGGACCAAAGGGCTATTCGCACTGCGTGGCAACTTTGAGCCCATGATTCTCGCGCAATCGGGCTCAACGTAACCTAAGCTTTCTTTGACCGCCGGCCCTGGGGACTCTTCCCCCGTGGATTGAATATCGCTGCTAGCCCGCTTTCTGCAGCGACTGAGAGGTTGGCGATAAACCCCGGACGGGAAAATTATGGTTCAGCCTTTGGCTTTCAGCCAAGTGGCTCCGCTGACACCCGTGATTGTCAATGACCATGCTCAAACTGTCACCCATTTTCCGCATCTCCGTGGGTCTTGTCTGCATGGCTTTGTGCTGCTTGCTGCTGGCCCAAGAATTTGGACTGATTCAGGACCGGGAGAATCGCGATCTGGTTCGACAGGAGAGTATCGCTGAGGCGCTGGGGTCCAGCCTTTCCGCCCTACTCCATAGTGGCTCCACCGAGCCGACCGCCATCTCGCGATACTTGGAGCAAATTGTCCGACAAGAGGACTCGATTGCGGTCCTGACTCTCTATCGGAACGATGGTTCAATATGGGGATCGGCGCTTGACGCGTCGCAGGGACAGGCACTTACCCCGCCGCCTACGGAGCTTGCCGCCAAGCTTGCGGAAAGGATTTTCTCAACCGAAGTTCTCAATCCACCAGGCGGGGCAGCCAGGCTCGAAGTTCAGTTCAATGAATCACCAGCAGTCTCAGCGTGGGCAAGTTATTTGCCATCCAGTCTCGTTCTGCCGCTGTTCTTGGCATCCGTGTTGTTGCTTGGCTACCATTGGTATCTGCACAGCATTTTCCGCCACTTGATACCTTCTCATGCGATCTCACTACGTGTACGCGAAGCCTTCGATTCGTTGGCGGAAGGGGTATTGGTGTTGAATGAGAATGAACAAGTTGTCTTGGCAAATCGCGCGTTTGAAGCTGCCTCTGGACAGAGCACCGGCGATCTGATTGGCAAACGTGTTTGCGAGTTGCCCTTCATTCCCAAGCAGCAGGTGGATGATCAGCATCTGCCTTGGAAGCAATCCATCGCCCAAGACAGCTTTGTTCGCGGGAGCTTGATCTGCTATGGCGAGAACGCAAAAACCTTCTCGGTAAACTCAGCTCCGATTCGCGACAAACAGGGCAGAACGACGGGAGTGCTGGCGAGTTTTGAAGACGTAACTGTACTGGAGCGCAAAAAGGATGAGCTGGGCCAACTCGTGGAGCGACTGCATCGTTCTCGCGAGGAGGTGCAGCGTCAGAACCGTGAACTGGAGAAGCTGGCCAATCAAGATCCATTGACCGGATGTCACAACCGGCGATCCTTTTTCGAACTATTCGATTCACTGTGGCTGAATGCGCAGCGATTGCAGTCACCACTTTCCGTGGTCATGCTGGACATTGACCATTTTAAATCGATCAACGACAAGTTTGGACATTGCGTTGGCGACGAGGTGCTGAAGAAGGTTGCGGAAACTCTGAAATCTCCATTGCGAGAATCGGATTTGCTTTGCCGTTACGGAGGAGAAGAGTTCGTGATCGTGATGCCACAAACGCGGATTGAGCAAGCGGCGATCGTTTGTGAGCGACTTCGTCTGGCCATAGCCGAAATTGAGTTCGGGGAATTGCGACCAACGGCGAGTTTTGGGCTATCCGCTTCGAGCGAGTCGCCGCGCGACCCTCAAGAACTGTTGAATCAAGCGGACAGGTCGCTCTACGTAGCCAAGCATTCTGGCCGTAATCAGACGGTCCGCTGGGACCGTCTCTCCGATCGTCAGCGAACCACCGAACACAAATCCGTTCGGGCGCTGACCAAGCCTAAAGCAACTAACAACACACTGACCATACCGTTTCATGCCGTATCCGCACTGCTGTCGGCGCTGGCGTATCGAGACCAGCTGACAGCCGCTCACAGTCGACGCGTGGCGGATCTGTGTGTTGCGGCATCGGAGGGGCTACTCTCGCTGCGAGATACCTATACGCTAGAAATGGCCGCATTGCTGCATGACATCGGGAAGATTGGGGTGCCCGATGCAATCCTGCTCAAGCCCGGAAGGCTCTCCGAAGATGAGCGGCGGATTATGGATTCCCATACTAGGATTGGCTGCGAGATCGTCCAATCGTCCTTTGGCTCAGCTGAATTGACGCGTATCGTGAAAGGGGCCCAGCGACGTTATGACGCCACCCTGGAGTCGGAGGAGTCCGGTTCCAGCGATATACCTATTGGCGCGAGACTGCTCGCCATCGCGGATGCCTACGATGCGATGACGTCTGAAAAGCATTATCGCAACGCGATGTCGCACCAGCAGGCCGCTGAAGAGTTAAGGCGAAACGCGGGCACGCAGTTTGACCCGAAATTGGTCGAGCACTTCCTGAAAATCGCCGCTGATCTTTCCCGTCCGTCAACGCTGAATATAACGCTCAACTCTTCCGAGCTGGCGTTGAGCCTGGGAGCGCAAATGGAAGCACTGGTAACCGCTTTGGAGGCTCAAGATTTGCCAGCCATATCCAGCGTCGCAGCTCGGGTACGTAAGGCTGCAACCGCCCAGTCGGCCACCAACATTTCGGGCAAGGCCCAGGAATTGGAGCAAGCATTGCACGCGGAAGCGGATTTCGTCGTCGCCATGCAGATAGCCTCGGAATTGGTTGATCTATGCCGTTCCACGCAAGCAGCTCTGCTGCATCGCCCCAACAGGCTAGCCACCGACAGCCGTGAAACTGCCAATCAACAATCGCCAGGAGTTGCCTCAGTCAGCACCAAAGGGAATTGAGCCAGGTTCGGACGCATCCTCGGTCTATTAAAGCTTCAGCAGGCTTCACCCGCAGTTTTCCGGATGAGCTCTCGAACGAGCTTGCCTTCCTTCCGCCCGGCAGATTCCAGAATCTTTCGCTGACGCATGGAGGGTGTGCCGGTCGCCCTTAATCGCTGCCAGTACTCAGCCACAGTCTCGTCGTCTCCCAGAACTCGCAGCGGCTCCTCGATGTAGCGCATCAGATCTGCCACATGCTTCATGGCACTGGTTTGCTTGCAGTGAAACGGATCCATTAACCGCAGATTCAAGCCATAGCGGGCAGCTTGCCAGACAGCAGACTTGAGCAGCTCGGGACGAATTCTGGGAGCCGGTTCATTGCACAAAACCGCTTTCTCGCAGCGCATCACCAACGCTCTGGTAATTGCAACTAAAGCCACGCAATCCTCGACTTCAGTTTGGATGTCAAAGATTCGGAATTCGATTGTGTCAGTCTTGGCCGGCAGGCGTATATCCCAATAGATCTTGGACTCATCATCAATGGCCCCGGCTCGGACCAGCAATCGCACGCAGCGTTGATAGGCGTCCAGGTTTTCAAACCAATCCGGAATGCCGCTCATCGGCCAGCGGACCCACAACTCACGCCGATAGCTTTCGTAACCGGTATCCTGCCCGTGCCAGAATGGCGAATTGGCGGACATCGCCTGCAACACCGGCAACCAGGGTCGGGCATGGTTCATGATCCGCACGCCAAGATCGCGGTCCGGCATATCCACGTGTACGTGACAGCCGAAAATCACCAGTTCGCGAGCCAAGGCTTGATACTGCTCAGCCATCAATTCATAACGCCGACTGGGCGTTATGAAAACGTGTTCCGGAAGCTTACAGGGATTGGTGCCAGCGGCCACGATGGCAACACCGTTGGCCGCAGCAGCCTGCATTAAAGTCCCTCGAGTACTCAACACGCAGGCTCGCACTTGCGCAGAATCATCCAGAACGGGCGAAGCCATCACGAAAGGTTCCAGGTGAAGCTCGTGCTGAATGTTCGCGACGGTCGCCTTTCTAGCCAGCTTGAGAACAGCTCTTCCTTTGGGCGACAACATGCCGGTCTGCGGATCGACGAGCTGGTACTCTTCCTCCACGCCGATGGACGGAATGCGATATTCAAATGACATGCACTGATTCTCAAGCTAGAAAACAAGGGAATCTTGCTTCCGCCTCGCAAGAGTCGACTCGCCGCTGCAGCTATCCCATTGCTTGGGAAGCGCAAACCGCGATCACAGTAGCCGCCAGCAGTTGTGCTCCGACGGCCAGGGACCTTTCATCGATGTCGAAATCGGGAGCGTGAAGAGGGCTGCTATGTGCTCGCACACCATGATCCGGCAAACCCGAACTACCCAGCCGAAACATGCAACAGGGTAAATGTTCCGAGAAAAACGCGAAGTCCTCCGCACCCATACTTGGACGGTCAATCTCGCCGACAAAGCTATCACCCAATAATTGCCGAGCAATTGACATTTCAAGCTCGGTCAATAGTTCATCGTTTTGCAGACTTGGTGTGTAGCCAATTTCGCGTAAATCGAATTCGCACCCATGCACGACCGCCACAGCCTGACCGATTCGATGCACTACGTCAAACACGTCTTTGCGAGTCAACTCCGACACCGCCCGGACAGTACCCGTTAAAGTCGCCGAATCGGCGATGACGTTGGGCGCGACACCCGCTTGGAAAGTTCCAATCGAAACCACTGCCGGATCACGGCAATCATGAACACGGCCATTTCTCTCGTAGACTTGCTGCATCCAGCTGCTGGCGGCTGCCAGGGCATCGCGTGCCTGATAGGGACGAGCGCTATGACCGGAGCGTCCGGTGAACACGGCTTCGAATGCATCGCAACCCGCTGTGAACGGCCCAGGACGGCTGGCCACATGGCCAACTGGCAAATTGGGATCGACATGCACGGCCAAGACGGCTTCCAGCCCCTGGATTGCCCCTTCTTCAATCATGTACGGTGCGCCGTGGCTGGTTTCTTCAGCCGGCTGGAAGATCACCCGCAAGCCAACTGGAACCGGGAGTTCATCCCGCCGAGCCAATTGCATCAAGATAGCAGTCGCGCCGAGCACCACGGACGAGTGCGCATCGTGTCCACACGCGTGCATGACACCCTGGATCGTGCTGGCGTAGGGCGCGTCCAATTGCGACTGAATAGGCAGCGCATCAATGTCCGCTCTCAGCCCTACACGCGGGACATCCGCCGCATTTTGGCTACTCTCCCAGTTACAAATCAAACCCAGTTGGCGCGAAGTTGGAGTTGCCACGATCCCCAACTCTTCGACCTGCGTCTTCAAAAACTCGGTTGTCGCAAACTCCTGCATCGACAACTCGGGCCTTTGGTGCATATGGTGTCGCACGCGCTGCATCAACGGAAAGCAATCCGTCGCCGCTGCGCGGATGGCCTGCAATGTGGTAGCGTCCAGATGAGATCGCACCCTACTTCGATTAAGCATCAAAACCCCCTTAACTCGTCGCCTCTATTATTCATGGACGATGGAAACCGCTAAGGGGTGGTAAGTCTCTTTTCGGGAGAGTCCCGCTTTTGATTGCCGGAATATCTCTTTCCTCCACTTCAAGCCAACGTATTACAGTCCCGGCCCGGTACGAGTCACCGTGACTGCAACGGTGATTGGTGACCGTCTGATCAGCTTTGCGGAATCGGAGAGTAAAGCTCAGGCTCGGCCCGCTCGGAGCTCATTTGGGGAGGCAGCACGTACACGTTTCCATCGATATCGGCGAAATAAAGACGCGAATCGGAGGGCTGGCGACCATGCCCATCTGCCCAGATCGCTACGAAATCCGGATGAGCGTTCAATACCCGGCGAACATAGGTGTGATTGCGGGAACTGTGTTGCGTCAGTTGCTTCCACGGCTGCCAGCTTCGCCCTTGGTCAATACTCTTCCAGCCAGCAATTTCTCCACCCGGATTGAAGGGCTGGGGCCCAACTTCGGTAGGCGCGATCACCCGCCAATCGTTTTCCGACAGCAACCACAATTCACCCATATCGTAATTGTTGTCGGAGGTCGTTATGTCCGAAATCGACCACTGCCTGCCATCCCAACGTGCTAGTTTCCAAGTCCGAGGATTGTTTTTCGGCCCCGACTCGTAGCCGGGACTTGTAATAAACAGCAGCAGCGGGTGATCCAGGCTATCGAAACGCAAATCCTTCAAGTAGACATTGAGTCCTTCCGCCTGGTAATCGTGCACCAACGCCGAGTTTCGGATTTGATTCAGCGGAAGCGACAATTCTTGCCCATGCACTGCCTGCCAGCTCTCACCTTGGTCAGAGGTCTCCATGTAGTAAAGATTTGTTCTCCAATTGAGTCCTTTGCCTTGAGGATGGTAATTGAACATGGTGCCCGCTTTGTGCACTCCAAGTCCGCTCACTTGGTAGTGCCCTTCGTCGATCGCGGCCAGACGTTGCCAAGAACTCCAGTGCACTCCGTCGGGGCTGCGCATGTAACACAGCGTACGTTTCGCCGGAAATCCATACTTGGTGAAAAAGGCCTGAAAGCCGATGCCGGTTTGATGCCAGACTTGCATGTAGGAAAAGTTGTCGATCGCCTTCCGCTCACCATCGGCATCTCGGGTGGCTTCGACTAGATCGAATTCGTCTACCTCAAAAGGTCGCCGACTGCGATGGATGTAAGATGGCCGCGAGGTACCGTGTGAGGTCGAGAAGATCCAGATGTGGCCCAGATCGTCGATTGAAATGACCGGATTGTCATGAGCATCGTCGGTCTTTTTGTCTAGCAGAATGGTCGGCCTGGGAACCGTTTGCGTTTGATGATCGAAGTAGGACACCATGTGCAGCAGTTGCCGTTGAGAGTCCTTGGTCGTTCCGCCGTAGCAAAAGAAAGTCTTTTTGACTTGCGGTGCGTAGATAGCGAAAGGTTTATGCTTCGCACAGTAAGTGCCAAGTCCACCGCTGTATTTGTAGACGTATTCATCATTGGAAGGCTGGTTCATGTACCAGATGCCACGATAACCGTCCGCCTTTTGATTCAGCGTCAGCACATCAGGGGATTGGCCGCTGGCCGCCAAGGGCATCCAGGGCAAGCAAGACACAAGCAAGACAAGTCTCCAGCCGAGGTCTGCATGCTGCATCCGCGGCAACACTCTCCGGGTTCTCATTCCGCCTCTCAAAAAATCGAATAGATAATGATTTGAATCAGAATTGCCAGACACGCAGTCCACTTGAGGTTCTCATCCCAACGTCGAGCCCCTCCGGGAGGACATGTTCTGGATTCTGGCAAACGCAAAACCCAAATTAAAAGCGCCACCAATGTTAGAACGAACAAGGCTCGGACTGCGGGTAGTGGAACCGATAGCAGCAAGTTCCGAATCGACTCGCCAAACTGATGCAGCGGGCTCATAGATCAGCTCCCGAAGATACTTCACTCGGCGGTTCTCCATCATCGGACAGGATTTGTTCCTGATTGGAAAACACATATTTTAACTGCTCCGGCGTCTGCTTACCCATGAACAGGCTGAGTATTACCAATACAGCCGCCGCCACCAGGAAAGCCCAGATCGAGAAATACAAGAAAGGCTCTTGAATGCGAAACAGCGGAGACCAGCCAAAGTATTCCGCGATCCAGGGCTGGTTAAGCGAAAAGAGAGTAACGGAGGTTGCGATACCCGCCAGCAAAGCGACGATGGCAGCTCGGCCATTGGCACCTTTCCACAGAACCCCGAGCAGCAGAACTGCGAACGCCGGCCCTTGAAAAAAAGCCATCAATGTTTGAAAGATGGTGTAGATGCCAGAACTTTCCTGCAAGCTACTCAGATAAAAAGCAAAGACAACCGCCCAGACCACAAGTCCGAAGGTTGTGATGCGACCAACCATCAATAAGCGTGAGTCCGTCACATCGCGATCCACAAAACGTTTGTACAAGTCATGTGACACAATCGTGGCGGCGGAATTCAAATAGGAATCCACGCTGGACATCAGTGCAGCGAGAAATGCGGCGACAAACAGCCCACGTAGCCCTACCGGCAACAAGCTACCCACCAGGCTCGGAATTGCCGCATCTCCATCTTCCAGTTCCGGCAGTAAGGCCAGCGCGATCAACCCCGGCACCGCCACGATGAACGGAATTAAGTTCTTCAGCAACGCGCCCCAGATGTAGGAGGCCTTGGCTTCGAATTCACTTCTGGCTCCCAACGATCTCTGCACAATTGCCTGATTGCCAATCCAATATGCCGGACTCAGAATCAGAGCTAAACCAAAATAGATGCCAGGCCACGGAAAGGGGCTTGGGGTATCCACCGGTAAGATCAGCGATGTGGCCGAGTGCTGCCGCGAAGCCGACTCATCCGAGGATTCAAGGCTCGAACCTGCTTGTGCCCCCACCCCTGATTCGAGAGCCACGTCTGCAGCCCGCCGCGTTTGCGCCTCGTCAACTCGCTTACGCAACTCAGAAAATCCACCCACCTCGATCAATCCCAGCACCAGGATGAGCAAGCAGCCCCCAATCATCATCACGCATTGAATCATGTCCGTATACACAACAGCCGCCAGTCCGCCCAGCAGCGTGTATCCACCGACCAGCACCGCCGTGACCAAAATACACATCACCGCGTTCCAATCGAAGAGCGTGGACATCATCTTGGCGGAGGCCAGCAACATGATGCCCAGATTGCAAGCCATGAATGACAGCCAGCAAATGGCGAGAATTGTCCGCACAACCACGTTGTAACGATGCTCAAGAAACTCGGGGATAGTGTAGACGCCCGTGCGGTAGAAAAACGGGATAAACACGAAAGCACCCACCATCATGGCAGGCACGCAGCCAATCCATTCAAAATTGGCAACAGCCATGCCGTAATTGTAGGCGGCCCCACCCACGCCGATGATATCTGTACCACCGATATCGGTGGCCACCAATGACATGCCAATTGCCCACCACGGAAGCTGGCGACCGCCCAAGAAAAAATCGCGGCCCGTTTTCATACGGAACCCAATCAATCCACCTAGAATCAGCGTACCGATCAGATACAGCGCGATGACGATGTAATCGGGATATGTCAACATGGTTGCGGCTATTTTCTCCAATGCCAACGATTTCAATGCAACAGTCGAACGTGCGATAGACAAACTACATTTCGAAACGCCTCCATCGCAGGCTGATGCGGAATCCAATCGTACAAAATCGGACACAAGAATTATTTAGAATCTAGTGTGTCGGCCCTGGCCTGGGTTACCCTGTGTCTCGCAGAAAACCAGGCTTTATATTTGCTGCTGCTTTTCGCGCGTGAACTCAGATCGACATCTCAGGTAAGTTGGAAAACATCATGCCTGCCTCACAAACGCAACCGCAGTTTAACAAGGAATCGCTTATGCGTGACACCGCACCCACAAATATCACTCTGCCAGTTGCCTACCGATCGTTGCGAAGACGACTGGGAATTCTGCTGGCTCTCGCGACCATGATCGTCGTCCCGCAATCGCCTGGTCTTGCGCAGGAACCTCGAATCCAGGTCCCGGCTTGCGACGACTTCTCGCTGACCGGCAGCGGCACGGCAAACGCCTGGACAAAAGCAGAGTGGACGAAGATGAACTTGCGACAGAATGCTGGACATGCCTATGAGTCGCGATTCAAGATCCTCTATTCGGACACCGGAATCTATGTGTTGTTCGATGGCTCCGACAAGCAGCTTACGGCAACCCTGCAAGAAGACTTTTTGGATCTGTGGAACGAGGACGTGTATGAATGCTTTTTTTGGACGGATGAAAAGCATCCCATTTACTTCGAGTATGAGATATCGCCACTTGGTTTTGAATTGCCAATTCTGATCCCCAATCTAGGCGGCGATTTTCTAGGCTGGCGACCGTGGCATTACGAAGGCGAGCGGAAGACTCGCAAGGCCGTTTCAGTCCGAGGTGGTCCCGCCGAGTCTTTGGCGAAGATTTCAGGTTGGACAGCCGAGATCTATATTCCTTACGCACTGCTTAAGCCGCTCGCCAATGTGCCTCCCAAGTCGGGTACACAATGGCGTGCCAATTTCTATCGCATGGATTATGACGAAGGGCGAAAGAGCCAGTGGGACTGGGCCCGAGTCGGCCCCAGCTTTCATGAATTTGAGAAGTTTGGAACCCTGGAATTTCAGTAATGCCACCACTGGACGCCTTCCGTGGACCGTTGCGAAATCCCCAACCCACGTTTACCGAAAAGCAACACGCATGAAACACTTTTGTCTTGCCAGCCTCAGCCTGTTGTGGACTTTATGCACGTCAGGCGCGATGCCGCTCGTAGGTCAGGAGTCAACCACCGTCGAAACATTGCTGCCCGATGCGCAACCGCGTTTAGTTTCCTACACAACCGCCATTGCAAACATCGAGTCGGCAATTCGATACGAGTTGGCCGCGAAAGACATCCCCGCTTTTTCTATTGCAATCGTGGACCAGAGCCAATTGATTTGGTCAGCCGGTTTCGGCTTCCAGGACGCGGGGAAGGAAACTCCTGCCAGTGCCAACACGATCTATCGGGTCGGTTCGGTTTCCAAGTTATTCACGGATATCGCCGTCATGCAGCTTGCGGAAGACGGAGCGTTGAGCATCGACACGCCGATACAGGAATTACTTCCGGAGTTTCAGCCCCACAATCCCTTCGGTCAGGAGATCACCCTCAAGTCCCTGATGTCGCATCTTTCCGGACTGGTGCGTGAGTCACCCGTTGGAAATTACTTTGATCCCAGCGAACCCTCACTATCGCAAACGGTTGAGAGCCTGAATGAGACCCAACTGGTCTACCCACCCCACAGTCGAGTGAAGTATTCCAACGCAGCTGTCTCCGTGGTCGGTCGCACGCTGGAATCACTCATCGAAGATTCTCACCCGGAATACGTGCGGCGAAAGATCTTGGATCCGCTGCATATGACCGAAAGCGGGTTTGAAGTCACGCCGGAGATGCGATCGGATCTGGCTACCGGCTGGATGCGGACCTACGACCAGCGGCGTTTTGAAGCTCCTGAATTTCTATTGGGAACCGGACCGGCTGGAAATCTTT
>JANSWS010000022.1 GCA_024743355.1 bacterium | reverse complement strand
GTATGAATCACCATTACTACTGAACCGGTCATGCGTCTCGTCGTTGCTGGACGTAGACAACTTCACAGTCCCGCGCATCCCGATCCCGCTTAGCGCGACCGATCAGACCGATCGATAAAGCCGATGCGGTAGAGTCGTCGACCTCGCTGCGGCCCACATAGGTGATAATGTCGTTGTGGTGGCTAGTCACAATCCAACCATCTGTTGGCCCGGATTTGAATGTGTTGAAATCACCGTGGGGCGTACCTGGATAGACCGGTCCCCACTCCTTTATGAGCGCGATCGCATGCTCGCCAAGGTCTACTTGCGGATCGTTTACGATGACACACGTGCCGTTCCTGAATACGACCCACGATTTATCATCGCCAAGGATCTTGCGCACAATATCAATCAGTGATTTGGCCATTGTGTAGGTGAGCTGGTTCCCGGTTTGACCACCTGAAAGCTGCAAGACCCGTATGTTGCCCTGGCAGTTGGTTGCTTACCTTCGGTGTTAGTTCTTCTCCCCTCGCAGCTCGATTGTCGCTTTGAACTCTCCAGCGTCAAAATCACCCTTGATTTGGAGCTGGTTCTTATTGATATCGATGTCTAAAACAAACTTGGCCTTATCACCGGCAGCAGTGACCCAGTTGAGTGATTGCTCCTTCCAATGTGTGTCGCTGACTTTGACTAGTTCCAGAAGTCCATGACCACCACTTCCGCCGAAGCCCCAGGATCGCAGTTCCTTGGCATTAGGATCCCAGCCAATGACGTGCGTGATCTCTCCCGTGGAGTATTGAAGCGATTGCTGCAAGAAATTGCCATCGTTGATCCATTTGCAAATCAGCTTTCCGGAGACGTTTTCGTCCCCGATCGTTCCCTTAAAATCCCAAGTGCCAATTCGATGCTGTAGTGGTTTAAGGTGCTCTTTCGTGTCGTCCTGGGCAATCAGTTGGGAAGCGGAGAGAAGAGTGACGCAAGCAGCGAACACCAGGCATACATGGAAGCGGGAATTGGCCAAAACGAGTGCTGCAAGACGCATGTTGAATTCCTTGGTTTGTGATCGGAAAACGGGCCAAAGGTTAGGCCTCGGCAACGGGAGTCTTTCCTGCCTGAGGGGAGCTAGTTGGCACGGCACCAGTGCCACGCTTTCAGCGACCAAGCCGCACACCATTGGCCGGACGGGGTACAGAGTCGACTGTTAACGTCGACCGGAACGCAGAGCTAACCCGACAGCCAAGGCCGGATCGTAGCCGAAGAAATCAGGAGAGCTATCAACTTACTCGGAAGCTACTCCTGCGGCCCGCCAAGGTTGGGGAAACCTAGCATTTCGATCGCCAGCCTGGTCTACCGAGAGCACCATCGCCATGGTTGAGCATTTGGGCTCACTTGGCCCAAAGAGAGTTGGCTTGCGAGAAAAGATCGACTCGACTTCTGCGCGCCGTATGCTTACGCAGCCCAGTCGATTGAGAGCACACCTGAGGGTTAGGTGCTGTGCTAGCGTTTGCGGGTTACCCCCTACGCTCTCGGTATAGCCCTATTTTGCCCAGGAAGAAGTTCTACCCGTTGATTGCAACGAGAGGCTGGCCAGACGCCTGATGGCCGTGAGAAGTTGGGTTGCTAATCAACAGTGCTTGAGACCAGATAGCGTTTTTGGGCGCCCACCCACAGAATGGTCACTGAAAAACAGCTCTCGGAACAGCCCGAGGTTACGTTGGACCAACGAATCGCTTGATCAAATTGCAGAGGCGTCGGCGGGAGTCGAACCCGCGAATAATGGATTTGCAAGCTAGGCTGGCCGCACTCAAAATTCACTTCTTTCCTTAGGGGAATAGCATAAAAAGCAGCTTTTGGGTGCCAAGTACCCTTCGCAATGAAATGCACGTTTTTGCAGGGTTTCGCGGTGTCTACCGAAAGCGAATCCGGTAATTACCGTTTCTCAGCAACCCAAACGGAAGATCTTTCCGTCAGTCACAGGGCTCCTCAGTGCGTACAGGCGACACGTTGATAATAGTCGAAAGCTGATCCAGCAATCCAGGCTTCTTCTTGTCACGAAACGCGCGATAGTGGGATGCGCAGAACAGTACTTGAGCCGGCCCCAATATTTACCAGCTTGATCCTGCTCGACTTCACCAGCCGCCTAAAAAGTACGATTGAAACGCACTATGCGTATGCGGACCCTTGAGCGGAAAAAAGTCGCTTACCACCCCTTGGAATCCCTTTGCAATAAAAGGCACCGCCTACTGCGACTTTTGACGCACAATCTCAGGAAATCGCGATCTTTTTTTCATGCCGCCAATGTCTGGCATTTCCATCCGTCTAAAGAGGCCGATAATATTGCCCTTAATTAAGCCGGGCGCCACTGACTTCAATGTGAGTAACGGATGCTATTACCAAAGGCGGACGCAAGGAATTCAATTCACGAGCAGTTAATGTCGGGAAGAAGCCAGGGATTCTTTAGAGGGAAGCGAACAAATATGGCTAGAGAGCGTAAGCATGGCTGGCACAAACGGACTGACGAAAAGAGGATGGGGGCCAAGAAGAAGTACACCGATGGACGCAGAATTGTTAAGCCAGCTCCGATTTACGACGTTGTAGGTTGGGTCACAGAACATGAGGCAGCCGAGCTGAAGAACAAGATTGACCCTCCTGAGACTGGTATAATAAATCGCTCCACCATCAGTAGGTGGCGCGGTCAGAACATGATTCATGCAATCGACATCAATCAGACACTTATCCTTGTGAATCTCGCAGAGATAAAGAACTTTCCTGGTATACCACTCGGAAATCCAGCGCTTGTCTACGATAAGTATCCCCCAGAGGTGGACTCGCTGCCGGATGAGATTACGATCACACTTCGCAGGCGAAAGACCGTAGATCCTCCAAACAAGATCCGCCCCGAATGGGACAAGTAATAGCAGCCTGCAAGACAACGCCCAAGGAGTTTGCATTTGTCGCTTTGGCAGTTCTGCTGCTACCATCAGCAGGCACCCACTAGGCCGTTGCGATACCCCTTTAAGGCAGCGGAGTCGAATCGAACGCCAGCTGAGTCGCTCAGCAGGTCGCGCGATTCAGACTGCGAAACCCAAAGATTAGCTTCCGCCAGACATGCTGCGAACGCTTGCTTTGACTAAGCCAGTCGCGTTATAAGGTGCCGCTTAATAAGGGAGTGCGACAACAAAGCCTCCGCCCGGCAATATCTGTGCCCTTTATCGCAAGGCGGGTCGCTAAGATGGGGTATCGTTCACTCATATCTAGAGAGGTCGTGGTGCGCCGCAGTCGGGTCGTAGCGGTGGAGATCGATGATGCATGGCACGCCTGCGTCGTAGCGAACAACGGATTGGTTAGTCGGCACTGGATCCATGAGGCACGCTTCATCTCCCGGTCAAATGCGCAGATTTTGGTCAAACGCTTGCGAAAAGCTGGCTAGACCAACATTGAGCATTGGAATGAATTTACCCACCCCTATTTAACTAAGCTGATCGAGAGCGCTGGTGATTTCGACCTTATCGGCGTATCCGCAGTCGCTTGCGAGCCCAGCAAATAGCCCGCTTCTCTCCTCTTTTCGGCACTTACTTGCTTGCCACAACGCGCTTGCTTGCCACAACGCGATCGAGTAGCCCAAAAGAATTCATGCTCAAACTGCGAGACCTTCTAAGCCAATATTCGCAGTGTTTCGTGAGCAATTACTAGTGGCATGTTGACGTGCCAATATAAGAGCCCTATTATGGCACTATGGAATTTTTCCCGGTCGTGGGTTAAGCGGATGGCGACCTTAAACAATCTGGAAGCGGGAGCCGGGACCCCAGGCGAATGGGGCGGATGTTCGGAATGATGGTGGTGTCTGGATTGAGCCACAGAGACGCTGTTGAAGCGTGAAGCAATCCAGCGAGGTCGCAAATTGAATCCGCGACAGACCTCATGCCTGCATGGGGTTTTATCTTCTTGGGCTTCGGTTGAATCCCAAGCGGGGAAGGGCCTTTTAATAGGTGGCTGGATACCTCGATAACAACACGGAGGGCGTTGGGACTGTTGCGCGCACACGGAGGGACCTTTGAATATTCGGCTCAGTGGGGTTCATTCACTAGCTGTTTCAATCTTCTCTGGTTGGCTCAGTGATTCAGGGTTTAGGAGGACGATGGATGCAGATACCGTTTGGCAAGCACGTGGGGAAGACGCTGGACGATCTGAACTATGCCCAGGTGCACTGGATGTACTGGGCCTGGAACGATAAGCCGTCGCTCAGAAGGACTGACTTTTTCAGACATCTGGAGGATCGGTTCAGGGAGATGGAGCCGCCCAGGTGGTTTCCAGGGTCCAGGTTTGACAATGGTCGTGGTCGACCTGTTGATAATCCGCGACCAGTTCGTTCTGTTGGTCGACCCCAGGTGAAGTATCTTGGCGAGCGTCAGTGCACAGACTTCGGTTTGGAGCCAGCTTTGGAGTCGGACGCGGCTCTTCCTTGGGAATAGCGGAATTCTTTGACCATAGCCGCACGTTTTGCTGCCTGTAATTCCAGGAGGAGGATCTTATGAAGAGTTCGGATGAAATCCGCGAGGAGCTTGAGGAGCTGGAGCGTGAGGCTACTGTTCTGAAGCGGCACAAGGAGAAGCTCACCGAAGAGCTGGAGCTGACCGATAAGCGGCTGCGAGATCTTAATGGGCACCCGTGGGGCGGCGCTCGGGATCGTGGTCTCATCGGGTCCAAGCGTGCTGAGATGGAGGCGGCTTGCAGGCGAGAGAAACACGAGACGTTTCCGCGTGTCGTGTGGAAGGTGGCTCCTAGGTACTGCGAAAAGGAACTGGTTGTCACTCGCGTGACGAAGAAGCGGATCTTTGTGTCGGAGATCGGCGGATTCCGTGAGTCGCAGTACAATCGCGACGGGACTCCGGTTGGCTGGGGCGATCAGGTCATTGACGTCGAAGCTACCCTGGGAGGCGATCAGTTAAAGAGCGCCCCATCATCTTTTCGACGCCAATGGTCCGGGCGATCCTGGAAGGGCGCAAGACGCAAACGCGGCGGATCATGAAGCCTCAGCCTCCCGAGTTGAGTGACGGCTGGAGTTGGCTGGTCGATGCGGCGGACGGTGGCGATTTTCCAATTGTTGCTGAAAATGAAGTGCCTGCGGATATGCCGCATCACAGCGGTGGACTTCAGCAAGAGCTTTGGGCTAGGGTCTCCTGCCCGCTGGGCGTCCCGGGGGACAGGCTATGGGTCCGTGAGACATGGTGGCGAGGCGGTGGACCGGTGGCGGGCGGACCGTCGAAGAATCCGAACGATGGAAAGGTGCCGTCGATCTTCATGCCCAAGTGGAAAAGCCGAATCACCTTGGAGATCGTGCGGGTTCGCCTGGAGCGATTACAGGACATCACGGAGGGGGATGCCGTGGCCGAAGGGTGCGACATAAACGACCCACATATAACAGATATGTACCCGCTGGCTTGGTTCCACGATTTATGGGAAACGATCAACGGCAAGGGTTCCTGGGACGCCAATCCGTTTGTGTGGGCTCTGGACTTTAAGCGATTGCTGTGAGGTGACTGTGGCTGAGTTCAACGCAAGCGGCTCGAAGTATCTCCGCGATATGAATTGCCTTGTGGACGGGTCAGGACCTGGAAGAGGCTAGGGATGCAATCGATCGCGCTATCCAGATGGAGCGATCTCGGCTGGCTGTTCTCTAAAGAAAGAAACTGTGAGGTAGAAGACATATGGCGGCACTGACTGAGTACCAGAGGAATCGTCGGGATGAATTGGTTGTCAGGGTTAAGAACAACATCGCGGATACAGGAGAGGCTCTGCTGGAGATTCATCGCGATGAGCTGTATTTAGAGCACGGCGACTTTGAGAGGTTCATCAAGATTGAGTTTGGATACTCGAAGGGGCACGCTTACAAGTTGATGCGATGCCGAAAAACTCAAAGGCGAGTGTCCCATGGGACACTAATACCGAAAACCCAAAAGGTGCTGGAGGTCTTGACCGCAGTGCCAGAGGAAAAACAGCAGGAAGTTTGGGAGGCAGCGGTCGCTGAGGCGAGCAAGGATGGAGAGCTTGAAATCCATCCCACAGAAAAAATTGTCAGGAAAGTGGCGAAGCCCTACCTACCAGAGCCGAAGCCGCGCAAGCCAAAACCGAAGCACCCCGCAGAGCTGATCGATAAAGACGGGCTGGTTATCGCTGAGACAGAAGCTGAAGAGGTGAACGATTGTTCACTGAAGCGCGCTTCAGTGAACGCTAGTACACCTGTTTCGTCCACTATTGAGCCTGAACAGGAGCCGAATGATGTGCCAAGCAGGTCTCAGCAGAAGCGGATCGCGTCGATGCGAGGCGAGGATCCCGAGAAAAATCAGGAAATTTCGCGACCAAAGCCGCTCGAATCGCTGCCTCTAACAGCTGGGGAGATCGAGAGCATTGTCGCTCGGCTGGACCCTGAGAGCGCAAAGCTGCTGATGGATCGTGTCCAGGAGCGATTTCCCGAGCTGGCTCCGAAGGCAGATGAGCCGAAGTCTACCTGTGTCGCATGTGACACGAAGGATGAGGGCGATGGATTCCAGCTGTCGGTCGAGGGCGAGAGCGGATACACGGCACGCAAGATCAAGCAGAGGGCGGAGGATTTTTATCAAGCCTACCCGAGGAAGATTAAGCCGAAGGTGGCTAAGGATGCCTTCGTGAAGGCGGTCGCGCGTAAGCGGAAGGAAAACTCAAAGACACCGACAGGAGAGGCTTGGGACGACTTTATCGTTGGCAGTTTCCTGCCGTCTTGCAAACAATACCAAACGGGCCAGTCCGTTTTGTTGTCGTAGTTCCTGCCATGTTTGGGGAGATCGCATCGCACCTGAAGCCGCTATTCCACTGGGGAGTGGTTGCAAAGAAGAATTGCAATACAAGTACAAAGGTGATTATCGTCTTCATAGGCTCTTGAAGATGATTCAGCCGATGCCCTCATGGGGCAGTGGTCAATTCAACCCAAATTTTGATGGAAATCACTATCCACCTGATCACGATGATCGAAGCAACAAATGGCAGAAACATCTGCTTGAATCCATTGATGAACGTCATGTGTTGGATCGTGTGCGGCAGTTTTACATCGACCTGATCGACGACGAGATCAATCGAATCGACAGCGGAAAGCCAAGTGATCTCAACAAAGCCCTTGTCTTCCCCAAAAACACGCCAGAACTTCGTCAGGCAGCGGATCTTACAATCACATTTGGCTTGGGCAACGTGATCGACAAGCTGATCGAAAATGTCATCAACAGTACAAGCTCATTGAGCAGAGATGGTTCAACCGAATCGACAGAGCAATCTTGATGGTGGTGCTGCCGCTTGTTGCGGTGAACTCATGTTCTAAACCGGATGCGGTGGTGAGCGGCGATACTGCATCGTCCACAGTTGTCGGGAACGATGTGGAAGATGCCCTTATTGGTGTAAAAGACCTTCTGGGAAATGATGACTTTGCTGGCTCATTCGACATGCTGCTTGTTGCCTCAAGACTTGCGCCGTCCGATCCAAGGCTGTTGGACTTGGTAGCCGAATTCGTTGAACAAGCATCTGCTTCAGAGTCCGAAGATGCTATAGCGTTGGCAGAAGATTTGCTTGATCGAGGGGACTCTCTGGTCTATTTCCAGCGACCCCAAAATGTGGGTGCCACTCGCAATCGTCTTTCGGAGCTTCAAAATAAGTTCCTTGAAAGCGAGACTGCTTTTGAACCTGCCCGCCCCCTCGACTCCGTGATGCAGTTCATTTCCGTTGGGACAGATGATACGAAGGGAACTGCGATTAGAACACGAGCGGCTGATCAAGCTAGGTCGCTACTTGATGACATCCAGTTGCAAATTGCGGTTGGAGAGCAACTGGAGACAGAGGAGCTAAACCAAGCGGTATTGAAAAACATTTACGAGCAAATCGATTCGATTGAGCAGCAATGCATCGAAAGCCTATTTGGCGTTTTGAAGCCAAGGATCAATGAATGGAAGTCCAGAGCAATGACTTTAGTAAATGAGACTGATACAGCCACGATTGAGCAAGCGCCAGAATTGGGGCAAAGGCTCAAAGCCATGGCCGATAGTGGCTACGATCTTCTCCAAGAGCTTTTACCGTATACGAAATCTGCAATAGCAGCCGCCACCGACGAGCTTAAAGCCGTAGAAAAATTGGTCGAGGAGTTACAGAAACGGAAGAACTGGCTGTACAACAAATCCTCACTGGAGCGAATCCGAAAGATCGAATCTGCAAGCAAAGAAAGTCCTCAAGAGAAAATAAGGTGGCTTGCGGAGATTAATGAGGAACAATTGTCGCCTTATATCCTTTGACGGCACAACGAACTTTGGGAAAAGGTCTTTGAGGAACTTCCCAGTGAGGAAGAACAGGTCAATGCCGTGCGGCTACGAATACTTCGCACCAACGAATGGTAGGTTCATTGTGAAACGAGTGCTACTGATACTTTTGTTTTCCGCATTTGCGTTTGCGATTACGTCGCCCGCTACTTTGATGGCACAGGGAAGCTTTTTCGATTCAGGGCCACTTGTAGACCATCCCGTATCGCATCCGATAGCATCACGATCTTCGGGCAATTGGAAAACCAGCGTTGGCGCATGGGGGGAGAACTTTTGCGATCAAGTCCTGAGACTCCGTGGCTTTAACGAGATCCATGAGATCAAACATGGCAGTAACAATGGAATCGATCGAATTGCCGTGAAAAGAAGTCCGATTGGACAAATTGAGGAGGTTATATTTGTCGAAGTAAAAACGACTCGCTCGTCGAAGCCCAAACTCGGAAATACAAAGTACGGCGGGAGGCAAATGTCTCGTAGTTGGTTGGCTGCCAATCTCCGTATCATGCGAAACTCTGGCGCCCCAGCACTTAGATCGCTTGCAGTAGATATAAGTCGATTTCGCAGGGCTGAGAATGTTCCAATTGAATCCATGGGCGAAGTCATGCACGTCAACTCAAGAATTGGCCGATTGACCGGGTATGCTGCTGATGGACGAACTGTGATTTATGTGCAGTCCATCGAGCGACTTCTGAAGAATATCCAATCAAGAGCGGGTTCAACCGCAGCACGAAACTGGGCTACTCGAACGCTTGCTCAGTATGATCAGATCCGAGCTTCAGGCATGACTGATTATCTTGGGAAGACGGCTGCTCAACAAAGCCGTATGTCAATCGTGTCAACCTCCAGCAGGAGTCTCGGCTCAGCAAAGGCGGCAAGATCTGCCGTCTTAAGGCAGACAAGGAGCGAGGTTGCTTCCACTATCATAAAGCGATCAGCAGGGCGAGTAGCTGTTTTCATTGCTGTAGCAATGGACGCAAAAGAAATTTTTGATGTCGAATATTCCTACCGCAACGGGACGATTTCAGTACGACAGCGCAACATTCAGTTGGCTTCAACTGTCGGAGGTATGGGTGGGGCGTTTGCTGGAGCTTCAGGTGGAGCGGTTGCTGGTGCATGGGTTGGCACGTTTGGCGGCCCGTTTGCTTGGGCCACTGTACCGGTTGCAGGATTCGTTGGTGGAGTTATTGGTGGGATCGGAGGTTATTGGGGAGGCTCAAATTTGGCAAGCTATGGCGCAACGGCTTGGTATGAGTCCATAGATAGTTCAGTTAGGGAAAAGTTTGAACTCAGTTGGCTAAACGAAAGTGAGATTGGCAAATGACGAAGTGGGTTTGCCCTGTTCTTCTCGCAATCTGCTGCATCGCTGTAGCGGGTTGCAGGTCATCCAATGAGGAATCAACCTCAACCGATGATTCATCGAAACCGGCAAGTAATCAGGAGGGCGGTCTGGACCTACCCCCACTTCCTGATCCGAATTAGTGAGCAAATGATGCGCCCCCCAAAGCTCTTTTCAAGCAAGCACGACATTGCTGTCGTTGGGCTTTATCGTTCTGGAAAGACAGTCTTTATTACCTCACTCATCAATCACTTGATGCACCATCGTCCCGATGAGCTAAAGCTAGGAGATGGCAGCATCAAGATTACCTTCGATGAGGAGTTGCCCCCGCAGAATGGTTTTTCTCGCTTTCCATACGAAGAGTTCCGGTACGAGAATAATGGAAATTGGCCTAAGAAAACGAAGGCCACCTTTCAGTATCGCTGTTCCTTTTTTCGGAGTGATTGGGGGTGGAGTAAAGGGGAGTTATCTCTTGTGGACATCCCCGGCGAAAGACTTTCCGACATAGCAATTGCCAAGCTGTCTTATGGGCAGTGGTCTGACAGGCTCCTCCAGAAAGTCTTTCAAGATGGTCATTACCGAGACGCCGCTCAGTCTTATCAACAACTTGCGTCAGATCAATCGGCAACTGAGCAGTCTGTGGTAGCTTCTTATCGAGAACTTCTAGCCGAACTTTATCGGTCATTTCGACCAATAATTTCTCCTTCCACGTTCCTCCTTACTGCGGATGGGAAATTTAACGGCACGTCTATTATAAAAGGCGACCACGCTTCGGCTTATTGCGGCCTCTCTGCTGACTCGCAGTTCGCTCCTTTGCCACAGTCCATTCGCCATTCGAAACCTGAGCTATCAAAGTTGTTTGCGAGCAGATACGCCGATTATCGAAAGAACTTGGCTGGACCTTTGGTGAAGTCCCTATCACGCTGCAACGAGATGGTTGTCCTGCTCGATGTAACGACCTTGTTGGCGGCAAACACAGGGATGTACAACGGCAATCGAGCTTTGCTCGAACTTCTATTTGAAATTCTTTCGCCGGGGAGAGGTCTTCTTGGCATCGGTCTTGATTTGCTCCGAAAAAGTCTTGGAGGAAGGATCGGTCGTCGTGGAATATCGAAGATTGCAGTGGTGGCTACAAAGGCTGATAAGGTGCATGACAGTCAGCGAGACAAACTGGTGGATCTTGCAAAGGACATGTCTGGTGGAATTGTTGAACGGCAAAAGCAGCGAACGAGCAATCTTGAATGCCGCTACTTCGCCTGCGCAGCAGTAAAATCAACCTTTAGTCAAGTTGACGGAACCCTTCGAGGAAATCTGCTCGGTGATGATGGGCCGGTCGAGTATCCTGTATCTGATTTACCGTCACGTTGGCCTGGAAAATGGGAGCAAGGTGAGTTCGTGTTCCCTGACGTAGCCCCTTTGTTTCCCGAAAATGCCGCCTTGGCACCTGACCACCTTGGGATGGACCACATCATCGACTTCTTGGTTAAATCTCAAGTTTAGGTGACGAGAATGACTGATGAAAAGGAATTACATGCGGGTGTTCCGCTCCAAAAACCCCGAACTTTCACCAACGCAGGGGTTGGTTCACAGGACGAGGTGACTGGGCAAACTACAGGTCGAAACCTTGGCGATGAAGAGCTCGCTGGCGTACCGAATCAGCGACCAATTCACGGACGCAAAGTAGAAGCTCTTGTCGATCCGGTGCTTGAAGAATTTGAGGATACAGCGAGTGAATTTGAAGAGGAAAACAGCGACGGGTTCAGTCTCGGCAAGCTCCTTTCAAGCCCAGTAATTTCGGCTGCAATTTTATTTGCCGCTACTGGAATTCTCATCGTCATCCTGAGCGAATTCTTTCAGTTCGTTCAAGCCGTACAGGCATCCCCTTTCATTATGCAGGTAATTGCTTATGTCTGCATTGGACTTCTCGCCATCGTCTTTTGCATCGCCTTGATTCGCCTTGCCTTGGTGTATCGCCTATTGTCTGTCACTCCAAAGGTAGATCTCGGTGCGATACGGCAGACCAAACGAAGAGCGGCCACAAGAGATCAAATCCACCGGCAGGTTGAAGCAGGATATAAATCACTGCGAGCAATAGTCGAAACGTATCCAATCTCGGACAAGAAGCATAAATCGTTGCTTGTCCGATGCGGAATGAATCGGGACGAAATAAACACCTTCAATTCCAATATCGAGAGCCTTTTGGGCTCCGAGAACGCAGGGCAGTCCAGATGGATCGAAGACTGTGAGCGGTTGTTTGTTTCAGTGATTGATAGGACGGCCAAACGGCGAGTAACCAGTTACGCTAAAAGGGTTGCGGTAAAAACTGCGATTAGCCCCACCGGCTTCGTAGATTCTCTGATTGTTGCGACAAATGCCGTTCTAATGGTGGAAGACCTTTGCCGCTTATACGGCGTCAGAACAGGTCGCTGGCAATCAGTTTTGCTGACATGGAGAATCTTTTTTTCCACCTTTGTTTCTGCGAAATTAGAGGAGCGGATCGACGAGTTAGCTGACAGCCTCTTCGAAGGTGCTCTTTCCAGCATTCCCCAGATATCCAAAGAACTTTTCGCTCGACTTTCTCTCGGGCTTTTGAAGCGTGCGGCAGAGGGCTCAGTTAACATGGCCCTCTTTTACCGTCTTGGCACGGCCACTGTGGTAGCGCTAAGACCAATTAGCCTGTCGGTCAAAGGTGAAGGCCAATAGTTTCTTCAAGAAAGCTCTGGTTCGTTTCATTCGTCTGTTGAAGTAATTGTTCGTCGAGAATTAGCAGATCCGGACCGAGATAGCGTTTGAGGATACGGTCGTGTCCTTCAAAGGCTTCGTCGTGCAAGAAGTCACGCACACAATCGAAGATGCTGCGGTAGTAGACGGTGAATCCTTCGCGAATCAATGCATGCCCTAACAACGCCGAGATGCGGCGGTTCTTTGGTGCTGTTAGTCCTGGGATGCTAGCGGGCCGCTTCAGCCGCGACGTGGCCAGCAAACGAAGTAAGCAAGGTCTTTAGATTTGTTACTTCGCTCAACGACGAAAACTCGCCGTCAGCAACTGCCGTTCTTGGTGAAGCGATTAAAGTTGCTGCCGTGTAGAGACCTTCTTGCACAAGCTTGCGGCAAAGCAGGTTGTAGCGTTCAAGGTAGGAAGTGTTGTTGAACTCCGGCATAACAGGGAAGTGAGGTGATGCTGCCTTGACTGGATTGCGAGATTTTGGGCAATCCTCCACAAGCATGAGCCATCCTGTAAATGGTGCAGTTTGCTCGCCGAACGCCCCTTCCCGAAACGCGGTTTGGAAGTCTACCGCACTTCCGATTGCCTCTTCTGTTCTGTTGTTGAAGTTGTTGCCAAACGAGGGTCCTACTTGTGATTTGAATTCGAACGCGGCCACAAGACGCCCCTGGTTCATCACAAGGATGTCCCACAGTTTGGTCGGACGAAAAAATCCGGGCAGTGTTAGCACCCTACGCTGCAAATGAATATCAGCAGACTTAAGACCATTGGCATGGACGATGTCTTCAATGAGTGCGATGAATCCGTCCATATTATTGCCCGCAGTGACAGCAGAGCGTTCGCCCTGGTCAGTGACCCCCAACTCTTGCTGTTTTTTTTTGGCCGCATCACGATTTCCCCAGAACGCTTTAATTGACTCGCGTGCTTTGGCTTCGTAGTCAACGAGGTCAATTCCCATTGGTCGCCCCCCGCAAGTTCATAGATTGCAAGATGGCGAGTTCGGCGTCATCCAGGCCGTAGAGTTCTCCAACCAGGTCAAGCTGCTGCTGGCCAGCGTTGGCCTTGCCTGCATTTGTCAATCGAGTCTTCAGGCTTCGGGAAAGCGAATCCCATCGTGGAACGCAAATGCGTCGGATGTATTGAGCTTGAAAGCGATAGTAGCCACCTCGCATCTTCGTTGTATAGGTAGAAACGAAAAGGGTTGCGATTCCGGATAGGAGCACGTGTTTGAGAGCTAGAAGATTCCAATCCGTAGCAGTGATGAAGTAGAGGTTGTGGTGTGGGTAGAATCTTCCGTCGTCGTACACTACATGTGAATTGCCTTTAATGTCTGGGATGAGAAGTTTGGGCGTTTTGGTGAGCGATGGAGTAATTCTATCTATGGTCCTGTACCACCGCGTGGGATTCTTCTTTGCGACATGCCGCTTTTTTAGATGCGTTTCGTGAAATGAAAAGTATGCGTGCATCTTCGGATATTGTTCCAGCGCCTTTAACGTGCCGTCTTCGTTAAAAGGGTTGAGGACTAATTTGCCTCGCCATTCGATAGTTCCAGAATCGATATCGCGAGTCATTATCAGGGGAAGTTTGCACTCGTCCTCCACATCAAGGGATTCCTGGTCACCGATAAAGACCTTGTCAGCTCCTGTTGCTACGCCAATGCCAACACGGCAGCCGCACGTTTCCAGCGGCATATACTCGTCTTCAAGGCGTCGCACCAGGCTTAGCGTTTTGGGGCAGTCGAGAAGCCAAGGAGCGTCTTCAGCAACGACTCTTGTTAGATGTATACCGCTCGATTTGCCTAGCTTAGGAGAATTTAAGGTGTCAGCTAGCGTGCGAAGCGATGCAGCTGAAATCGTGTTTGGGGATTTTGCTATGCGTGTTGCTCGCGTCTTCGAGCGTTCAATGATTGTAATCGCTGGGTACGCAGTAACCTCAGAGGAGAAAGCGTCAGTTCCGTACATGTCCACGTAGAACTTCAGATGGAAGCCTTGGGATACAAATCTTCGAAGGGGAGCACCGTATCGGTTCTTCGTCCAGCGGTCGGCACATATGAATCCCAATGTGCCCCTCTGCTTTAGTAGGGTTAGACCGCGTTCAATGAAGGGGACATAGAGGTCGGCTCGGTCATAAATTGTCTTGTAACGCTTCTTGTACTCGAAAAGCAGCGTAGTCGGTACTGATTCTTGCCTAATGTAGGGAGGGTTACCGATTACAAAGTCAAAGGTCTGCGTGAAGTCGTGCAGCAAGAAGTCATCGCAAATAAGCCAAGCATCAAGAATTGCCGAGGCTTGACGTTCGGTAAATCCAAAGTCGAGCAGTTTCCTATGAAGTTTTTCTCGCGTGGTCTGTAGGGAAGCCCGGCTTAACTCCACACCGCGAACGCATTGGCAGAGCTTCTTAGCGGCTTCGTCGTGTCCGAGCTGTTTGGACTCAACTACTTGAAGAAGACGTTCTGTAATCGGTTCTAAGAAGTCTGCATCACCGAAGGAGGGTTCAAGTACACACTGGTCCAGAATTGATGCAGTAGGGTTATAACCTGCAAGGTCTAGGATAAAGTCAACAACCTCGCGACGAGTGTAGATCGCACCGCGGGCAGCGAGGTCACCTCCAGCAAACTCTTCCTTTGCAGCGAGCAACTGTTTGCTTGGTTCGCTTAGTTCTGGGAATAGATAGTCCTGCCTCATCCTGCCTCCGTGCGTGACACGAGCATAGAACAGAAAATTGCCTCAAGCCAAATTTAGCCGACAGCTGGTATTTTATCGGGGGAGCTTGCGGATAGATACGTCCCTAGACCGAAGGCATATCGCGAAACCGCCCGTGGGGGAGTGTGTCAACTTCAGCTGTCAGTTGAGGGCTAGCGCGATTTACACAGCTTGCAAGATCAATCAGCAAGCGGAGGATTTCTACCAGGGCATCCCAGGAAAATGAAGCTGAAGGGTCGACGGGGTGATAATGGAGCTTCACCCTGCTGACATCCTGGTGCCCGGTGTTAGGCGCGCAAGACGCCTGCCGTCAACTTAGGCCGCATGACAGCCTGTTGGTTCGTTGCTAAATCCCTGAGCAGAATGGGGAAATTGTGGAGGCGGGAGTGTGTGCGAATGCAAGGTTTCATTGCAAGGATTTTGCAAAGGAAGTCAGGCGTGAGAACTCTTGGACACTGCATCTTGATGACAGGTGTAGTTGAGTGAAACTCCAGGGCTTTTCTCAGCTGTTGAAGTTTGAATGTCGCAACGGTAGTTTCCAGGGGCGAAAGAGGTTCTCCAGGCCCCAGGTCGCATTGTGAACGTTAAAACGAGTTGAAGATTGACCTCGTAGCTCGGTGGTGGATAGCTGATCAGCTTTTTTCGCCGCGATGTGTGCTCGGTTGACGCGCCGGGACTCTAGCTGGCGCGGGTAGGGGAGCTGCGTTTCCGTTGAACCAACTTCGAGTGAGTTAGTTGCCGGAGGATTAACAAGTTGCGAGATGCGATGGATCAAGTTCAACGCCCATTTGCCTACCGCGTTACCAAGGGTATGCTCGAATACGCAGCCAACTATCCGTTCACGGAAGAAAATTTGGGGGCGATCATATCCGACCAGATAGAGCAGAAAATCTTGCCTCGGCTTCGCGGAATTGACCCGACAGATGGTCCAGGACGTTCGGCAATTCTGGCGATTCAGGAGATCCTTAGGGACCCGCGATGTAACGACGAACTTCTGGCAGAGTTTCTAGACCGCTACTCGAAAGACAACTATTTCCAATGGGTGGGGTTGGATCGAGCCAGAGAGATTGCAGCTAGTGTCTGAGATAAGCGACAGCCCCATCGACCCTGCAATGCCAGCAGATTTTGATCAACCGCCGGCGAATTCGTCGCTATTGGACGGTTTGGAACGATTCTCGCAAATGTTAGATGGTATCTACGATTCCCCAAGAGGAAACGATCTAGCATGGGAAGGCAACTTACGTGGGCTCGCATGTAGACCATTGTCAAGAATTCTCGTGAAATGGAGGCACATTTCTAGGACCGATCGCCCCCCTTCAGATCTAATTGTGCGTATCTCGAAGAGGTTGACAAAGGTCGTCGAACAACTTGCCCGTTCTCCTCGGACCATTTTGCAACGCCGTCGATCTATGGAGCCCATCAACAGACTCCGTGAAATGGACGTCACTTGCGCGCAGTGGCTTGTAAAGCAACCTGGACGCACCGTTGTGGAGAAGGCTGGTTCCAAGCGCGCCTTAATGGTAGTACAGCGTTTCGAAACTCGGGATACGCTAGAAAACCGGGTATTCATGGACGTCTTGGTTCGGGCTCGGCAGCAGTGCAAACACTATCTCGCGCTTTATTCGACATCTTTCCCATCGCATCCATCAGTACGGGAAGTCAAAGCATTTCTAAAGCTTTGTGAACATGTACTTCGTCTACCAGAATTCATGGATGTATCGTCCCTGCCTGCGATTCCACAGCCCAACTATGCGTTGCTCAGCGAACCGCGCTACCATCTAATCTGGTGGGCCTATCAACAACTCATTCGCCAGCATCTACGCCGCCGTCACCTTTGGACCTATCGCAATAATGCATGGAACGAGGTACTGTACTGTGCAATCCTAGGATCGATGCGCAAGTTGATTCGGCGACGTTCACTGGATGCCTTAAAGCGTGCTTCGCGCTCCGATATATGGGTGTCTGAGCGCACTCAGGAAGGCAAGAAGATTGATAGGGGCACGCAGTCACCAAATTGGGCTTGGAGAAGCGATCAACGACTGATCGTAGCTCCATATCGAGAACTCCTTGCTGGCGAAGCCTTGCATAGGCACGCGATGGAAATTTCGAAGGAATCCGTCTGTGTGCTCATGAGCAATCGTAGCTCCGTTCAGATGGACCGCTTGGGCGTATTCTCCCCAGAGTTTGCATGCGATTCAGAGAAGTCAAATCTAGTCGAAGACCAATCTGAGTTGGAGCTAAAGTTCAGTTGCTACCAAATGCATCCGGAATGTACGGTCATTTCTCAAGAGCTGCTCCGAGCACCGGTTGATCTGACCAGGAAGCCAGGCTTTCTCGATAACTTCATGGAAAGCTTGGTGAGCTAATGACAACGTCTCAACGCCAGGTTGCGGGCCTTAGTCTAGGCTCATCTTTTTGGGCCTACGCTACCGATCCTGTAGATGGCGCCACGAAATCGAACAAATCTCACTGTGCGCCTTCGGTGTTGTTGCCGAATCGCGCTGGCGAACCGCTACGATTCGATACTTGGTACCCGCCACACCCGAGAGGCTCGGGAGCAGAATGGCCCGCAGAAAGTAAAGTGTCAACGGAATTCGGTAGCGGTCGATTTCCATTGGCTGCTGCATGGACTTCGCGGCAATTGCATGATACGCCGTGTTGGCATTGGAACTTTATGGATCGGCATATCGCATGCAAGTCCATTGACGCTATCGCGAAGGGCATTTCATCGTTGGCTAAAATTGGCAACCGAAATGATGCTTTTGCCATCGTAGTTCCAAACGACTTTCGGCAAGCAGAACAGCAAGCAGTCATTGACGAATGCCGTGCGATTGGTTTGGACGTTGTTCTTACTTGGCGGCCCGTCGCTGCGACCTTGCGATGGCTAGCTGACAACCAAGACCTTCTTCCAACACCAAAAGATTATGCGGGTCCGGGACCACATTTACTGGTTTGCCACTGCGATTGGGGCACCATAAACTTCACAACCTTAAGACTTGTAGCGTGGCCAAAGGACGAACCTATTCGCTGGATGCCGGCCAGAGGTCGACCGTCCTCGGACGATCTGCAACCATCCTGCGGATGGTTTAGATCATCTGCTCAAGAAGCGTGTGCGGGAGGCATTTCAGATCTATTTGCGGCATTGTTCACCAGCCCAATTGTCAAATCTAAATCGATTACGCCGCCAGTAGAAGCGCCATTGGAGAATCTATTGGCAAAGCTGCAAGGGTGGCCAGTCCCACAGGCAACTCTAGAGACGATCGATCTTGGTTTCCGTGATCGAGTTTCAAAACTCAGCTCAAGCCTGTTGGGAATTATCGTTCTAGGAGATTGGGCGAACGCAATCGATGTGGCATGGCTAGATGACTTTGTGCCGTTTGAAAAAGCTGTCGTTGTAAAGCCTGGACTCGAAGGAGAAATCTATGCCGCCCAAGGCGCCGCAAGATTGCGCCAGATTCAATTGGATGGACAAATTGCCTATCTCGATTCATTACCCAGAGTTGAGCTATTCGTCGAGAGGAAAGACGAATACCAATGGTTGCCGCTACTCCAAGAAGAAGATCAATTTGTTCCGGGTGGCCAGGTTTGGACGGGCCTTCCAATAAAAGGTCTTAGCGTCCGAAAGCATGCCAACAACCTAGAGTTAATAGTAGCTCATGAGGAAGAGGTCGGTGTCAGACACTTAGATATGAGATTGTCTGAGCAGGCAGCGAATCCACGGGAAGCCGAGTTGCGTGTTTCCGTTATCCCTGCACAGGGAAATGCAATTGTGGATGCTTATATCAGCGGCACCGAGGATCAATCCACGCAGGTTATACGCGCTAACTTTCGCAAAATGACTGAGTTGCTTCACCATGGAGATCCCATGGACAAAGCCACGTTCGAAAGCACCCGCGAACGGTCATATCCGAGTCCAAGACCCAGGTTTCCAGATCGCATTCTTTGGTTTCACTTCGAATCTACACTCGACCGCTTCCTTGAAGTAGTTGAAGACTATACACAAATAAATCGTCATCACCAAAGGTTTATTTCATTACATCGTGCTAGCCGATTGACTCGCGGTCGGGGGCCAGTCGGATCGGACGGCCAGGTTCCCCCTGGGGGAGACCGGTCTAAGGTCAATCGAGCGGCAAAGATTCTCACGGATTACGTTATTAAGACGCCCTCAGGCTCCAAACGTGTCGGTGATGCGATGAAAACACTAGGGTTTCTTGCAGTAGATTCTCCTGCGCTGCGAGATTGGATGGACCATAGAATCCGACACGAGCTCAGACTGGACGAACCTCTGTGTACGGTGGTCGGAGGCTGTACTAGATCTAGCCGCACCGCGGTACGGTTCATTCAGAAACTGATAGATGAGATACCGAAGAGGAATTTTGGGCGCTTAGTTAATTATCAGATGCAGGCGCTCGGTCGCTTGCTCAGTCAGCGCCGTTTCATTTTGGAAGATTGTTCATCAGTACTACTCCATAAACTAGTACAAGAATGTCTTCGCGTATTCTCCCACGAAGTCAAGATCAATAAACTGGCATGGCTGTTCGAGCATAGCGGATTAGTCATAGTCTATGCGTTGCGGTATCGAATCTTTGAGAACGACTTTCTAGATCCGAGTACAGAACTTGCTCAGCAGGCAAAGTCTTCTTTCGAAGACGCAATTGTCAAGCTCGAACGTCAAGATCGTTCGGTTGCAAAGGTTACCCTACTGACCTGGGACACAACTTCGTTCTCGCTCATCCACGCTGCAACAATGCAAAGTCTGATCATTTGGCTGCGGAACAGCACCTGCAATCGTGGGCCGAACGAAACCGAAGTCGCTCCGAGGAATTGGCCGAGCGGCTTCGGGATGCTGGGCTACCCTGGGACTTGTCGGCGTCGGTCAGGATCACCGAATGGGCCTACGAGCAGGTCGAAAAGGCCCAAGGGCAGGTTTGGCTGAACGCCTCTGTATTCTTGCCCCTGGGGCCGGCATGGCGCGAATTGTTAGCAGCTTGAGCTTAGTGCGTCGTGCTAAGGGCCAGCGGATTTGGTTCAATCGGACTCTTGTTCTGTCTATATTAAATCGAGCAATAAGCCGTGAAGCATGATCAGGAACCTTCAACATGGAATCACTTAGCCGGGACTTGCCGGTCGAGGATCAAGCGAAAATTGACTCCGTAGCGGACGAATTTGAAAAGGCTTGCCAGTCAGACCAGTTGCCGCGCCTTGAGGGCTATTTAATGCGTTTGCCTCAACTGCGGCGGCCTCTGCTCAGAGAATTGCTGCTGATCGAAGTCGAGCTGCGGCGCAAATCCGGTGAGTTGCCTAAGCTTGATGATTACATCGGAAGGTTCGCTCCTGAGGCCTTAGCAGTTACGCCGCTAAATTGGTCGAAGGAAACCGCGCATGCTCGGAGAAAAAGGAATCCCTGATTACCGCGTGTTCGCCCCTGCAAGTACCAATATCCATCATCTGCAATCGTAAGCTCTGCTAATTCTGCATCAGGGTTATTGATGCCATTGATGTGAGTTAGGAAGCAAAATCCTTCGCTTGAGTGGATCATCTTGACGGGCGGTTGCCCATGCTTCCATGCGTAGAAGGTGGGGCCTATTGATTGCTTTTTAATAGGTTCGTTACCGCCGAGATTCTCCTCTGGATTTCCTAATTGGTCTTCCTGAAAGTTTAAGGGAGATGCAAGCTGTTCTAACTCACTCTTGAGGTCCCGATACTTGATCGCGGCATTTAGATCGTCTGCGCCCATTGCAGCCAGCCTTAGGGCCTCAATCCTCTCGGAATATTTCTGCTTGAGCTTCACCACTTCCGCGTCGAATGTCGCCTCGATTCGTTTGCGATGCTCCATTGCCTGAATCCGTAATCGAGCAACCTCGGCTTGATACTCCGCAAGGGGCTGCACTCGGGAGGATTCTATCTGTCCAAGCACCTGATCTTGGGCTCCAACGCCCCCAAGTCCAATGGTGATGCAAACAGTCGTCAGGAGTGCGCGCATGGTTGGCTTCGCTTTCAGAAATTCGTGCAAACCGGAAATGCTAAGGGGCAATCATTCACCATAAACAAGCGGCTCACGACCGCAGCTATAGACAATATAAATGCTCAGCAGTTTGGTGTTTATGAAATGAGCGGTGAAATCCAGCGTTTCTCCCAGCAATAAGCTGCTGGGGCGCGGCGGTGAAAGTTTACGTTCCGCTCGATACGCTGGACCGTGCCTGAGTGCGATCTCAGATGCCCCAGAATTACGCCTGTATCGAGTTAGCAGCCGAAGTCGATCTCTGGGTCAAGTTACCGCGCCAGCCCCTTAAAACGCGATTTAAACGACGAGGCAATCCTCGGGCAAGAAAATCGCTTTTGTGGTGCTGCCGCAACCCCTCTCCAGGACCCTGCCAATAGTTCCCTGTACTTAGACGTCAACCAGCCAGCGCCTTGCTAGTGGAGAGCCAGCGGAGCCCAGGATGGCTGTACGCCGTGCAAATCATCAACGGCGCCGAATCTTCCCGTACTGCAATTGGCCAGTTTGGGAAATGTCAACTTGGACGCGAGCCTCCGTGCATTTGTGTTCTGGCTCGAAAGTCGTGGCCAGGACATGGTTCTGTCCATTCTTGCGGGAGGGTTCTATGGAAATGAAATTTTCGACTCATGCCATTGAGCGAATCCGTCACCGGATTCCAAAACAATGGCCCCAAATCACGTCGGCGATCGAGTCCAAGCTCGAATCTGGCGACTTCACCCGGGAAAAGAATCTTCGCTTTAGCGCTGAATGCTGCGTTCAGTCTCGGCGCTTTCGATTTGTGTTCGCGGAAGACCAACCTGATCAATTCACGCTGATCACCGTGATCGCACTCTAGTCGTATCGGAACAACTGTCGGAGAACACTATGCTCGCCATCTATTCAAAACGAAAACCGTCTAGCTGTTGCAATGGACGCTGGCGTCTTGTCCAAAGTCGACGGGGTGGGTTTGTGAGCCAAAACTGTGAGTACTGCGGCGAACCGCGCACGGTGGGCTTGCACCAATTGCCTGACCTTTCCTGTCGGATCTGCAACCGACAACTTCTGAAATTCGCAGGCGCGGACAAAAATTACTTCTACCGATGTCCCTCATGCGATCTTCATTTTCGATTGTGGGAATTGCTCCCGCATTGGAACGTGCACTTCGACTATGAAGGATTGGCTTTGCCTTGGGATCGTCCAGACATAATCCAATGACAAGGGGCTAAATCCGATGGAGTGGCGAGGCAACTCGCCACTCCGTATTTGCTTTGCAGCCAGCGATGTAATGGCGTTGCCCGCAGCCCATCGCACGAAGAATCAGAATACAATATCTTCGCACGGGTGACGGCCCGTACATCATGGGTAGGCGGTTCGCTACCGCCGTGCGGTTGCCAGCTGGGGATGCGGTCCTAAGCGTCTTCTGCTGGCATCCGGCCTTCTGTTTGGTAATTAGGACATTTCTGGAACGTCAATCTTTGGGCGATGCTGCCCGCTTGCATGGAGCCCTATGGCAAAGAAGAAATCGGCGAAGAAGGACAGCAGCGCCAATCTGGGCTTTGAGGCCAAGATGTGGCTGGCGGCGGATAAGCTGCGGAACAACATGGATGCGGCGGAGTACAAGCATGTGGTTCTCGGGCTGATCTTCTTGAAATACATATCGGACTCGTTTAACGAGCAGCGGGAACGGTTGGATTCGGAATCGAGAAACCCGGATAGCGATCTGTACGTGGAGGAAGAATCGGAACGCTATGAAGTCCTGGAAGATCGGGATGAGTACCTGGCCGAGAACGTGTTCTGGGTACCCCCGGAGGCCCGCTGGAAGCATCTTCAGGACAATGCCAAGCAGCCGACGATCGGTAAGCTGGTGGACGATGCCATGGAGGCGGTGGAACGCGATAACCCGCAGCTGAAAGGCATGCTGCCGAAGAACTACGCGCGTCCGGCCTTGGACAAGCAGCGGTTGGGCGAGCTGATCGACTTGATTGCCACCATCGAGCTGGTAGCCAAATCCGATGTGGATTCCGGCAATGAAGGCCAGAAAGAGCCAGGCGATGTGCTGCATCGCAGCAAGGACATCCTGGGCCGAGTCTATGAATACTTTTTGTCGCAGTTCGCCAGCGCGGAGGGCAAGAAGGGCGGCCAGTTTTATACGCCTGGCTGCGTGGTGCGGGTGCTGGTGGAAATGCTGGCCCCGTACAATGGCCGCGTCTACGACCCCTGCTGTGGCTCTGGCGGGATGTTTGTGCAGGCGGATAAGTTCATCAAGGCACATGCCTCCGGCAACGGCAATGGAGGCAAGGCGAAGGTGGACATCGCTATCTATGGGCAAGAGTCCAATCCGACCACTCGCAGGCTGGCGATGATGAATTTGGCGATTCGCGGCATCGAAGGTAATCTTGGCCCCGAGCATGCGGACACGTTTCGCCGCGACTTGCATAAGGACTTGAAGGCGGACTACGTGATCGCCAATCCGCCGTTCAATGATTCGGACTGGTACCGTTGCGATGAAGACGTGCGGTGGAAGTATGGACTACCGCCGAAGGGCAATGCGAACTTCGCTTGGGTGCAGCACTTTATCCATCACCTGGCACCGAACGGCTTTGCGGGCTTCGTGCTGGCCAACGGCAGTATGAGCAGTAATCAATCCGGCGAGGGCGAGATCCGCCAGGCGATTATCGAAGCCGACTTGGTGGACTGCATGGTCGCTCTGCCGGGCCAGTTGTTTTACAGCACGCAGATTCCGGTCTGCCTTTGGTTCCTAGCCCGCAATAAGAATGATGGCCAGCGAAGGGATCGTCGTGGGGAAACGCTGTTCATGGACGCTCGCAAGCTGGGAACCATGATCGACCGCGTGCATAGGGAGTTGACCGACCAGGATGTCCAACGCATTGCAGATACCTATCACGCCTGGCAGGGCGCGGATTTTCTTGCCGCTCGCAACTCGCCTCTCGCTGCTTACTCGGATATTCCCGGCTTCTGCCGCAGCGCGAAGAAGGAGGAGATCGCCGAACAAGGCTATGTGCTGACTCCGGGGCGGTATGTGGGGGCTGAAGCGGTCGAGGATGATGACGAGCCCTTTGAGGAAAAAATACAGCAACTGACGCAGGAGCTGTACTCGCAGTTCGAGGAGTCGGCCAAGCTGGAGGCTGCCATTCGGGCCAACTTGGAGGGGCTAGGTTATGGAGGCTGACATTGGCTGGCAGAAAACGACGGTTGGTCAGTTCATCGAGCAATTTGGTGGTGAAATAAAGACGGGGCCATTTGGAACCAAACTGAAGGCATCTGAATACACAGAAACTGGCGTGCCTGTGATCTCGGTAGGTGAAGTTGGCTTTGGCGAACTAGTTCTTCACGGTCGGACACCACGCGTTGACAATACAGTGACGGACCGCATGCCTGAGTACCTACTCCAAGAAGGCGATATTGTATTCGGGAGGAAGGGCGCAGTTGAAAGATCGGCGATTGTGCGCAAAAACCAGAGCGGTTGGTTCTTGGGATCGGACGGTATACGTCTCCGTTTACCCCAGAATTGCAACTCCCGATTCATCGCTTATCAATTCTTGTCGCCTGCTCACAGGAGCTGGATGCTGCAACATGCATTGGGAACCACGATGCCGTCCCTCAACCAGAAGATCATCGCTCGGATACCGATAGTACTACCACCCCTTCCCGAGCAGCGCGCGATTGCCGCGATCCTGGGTTCGCTGGATGACAAGATTGAGTTGAACCGTCGGATGAATGAGACTTTGGAGTCGATTGCGAGGTCGATATTCAAGAGTTGGTTCGTCGATTTCGACCCCGTGCGAGCCAAGATGGACGGACGCAAGCCACCCGGCATGGATGATGCCACTGCGGCTCTGTTCCCGGATTCTTTCGAGGAATCCGAACTTGTTACAGTGCCTCAGGGTTGGCGTGTGGTTGTGCTCGGAGATTTGCTCGAACTGAAGCGTGGGTACGACCTGCCGAAGCATAATCGTATCCCCGGGCCATTTCCGATTTACTCATCGGGTGGTCAAAGCGGATTCCATAGCGAGTACAAGGTGGTAGGCCCAACAGTCGTAACGGGACGGTACGGCACTATAGGCAATGTCGATTTCGTTGAAGGTAAGTGCTGGCCGCTCAACACCACACTATATGTGCGAGACTTCAAAGGCAATGAGCCTCGTTTCATGTATTACGTCGTGCAATCCATCAATTTCCACGCCTATTTGGACAAGGCTGCGGTGCCGGGAATCAACAGAAACGATGTCCATCGCGAAACTACTGTGGCTCCGCCCTCCGAGTTGCAGACTCGATTCGCTGAAACGATAAAGCCGATGTGGATTCGTCACACGCGAAATGTTAAGCAATCTGAGACGCTCTCCGCTCTCCGGGACACTCTACTGCCCAAGCTGCTTTCCGGCGAACTGCGAGTTGGCGATGCCGAAGAGATAATCGGCCAGCTGCCCGCGTCTAAGTCCTTGAAGAATGGTGAACTTGAGGCAGAGGCCGTATCGGGCACGAAAGAGGCCTGAGCTAGCGCCTTGGAAGTATGGCATGCCAATACTCGCAAACAGGAAACCGAACGTGTCGCTCCGCTTTGTAAAACACGAAAAAATCGAACTCCGTAAGCATCCGATTTTGAACGAACGTTGGGTGCAGGATCGGATCGAAGAAGATCCGGCCATCTTGGGATTGGGGCAAGACTTGCGATTGCTAGACCGCGAACGCACGCTGGCCGGAGGCGGAAGGCTAGATCTATTGTTGATCGACGATGACAACGAGCGTCGGTATGAAATCGAATTGCAGCTGGGGCCAACCGACCCGAACCACATCATTCGCTGCATCGAGTATTGGGACCTGGAACGGAGGCGATACCCGGCATACGAGCATCTAGCCGTGCTGATTGCCGAAGACGTAACGGCCCGTTTTCTGAATGTCATGGCCCTGCTTTCCGGGAGCATCCCGCTGATCGCCATCCAGCTGGACGCGTTGAAAGTCGATGACCAGATCTTGCTGAACTTTACGCAGGTGCTGGATCAATCGGCATTGCGGTCGGACGATTCCGAAGATGATTCCGGCGGCGAGCCCGTAGACCGCGCCTACTGGGAACAAAAGGTTGGCCGAGAATTGGTCGAGATTTGCGATCAAACGCTAGAGCAGATTAACGCGGTGACGCGCACTCCAGCAGAACTCAAGTACTTGCGCGGCTACATCGGCATCCAGCAAAACGGAGTGGCCAATAACTTCATCCACTGGGCACCGCGCAAGGCCAAGGGCTACACGCATCTGATGTTTCGGATACCCGACGCGGAAGAATGGCTCCCCAAGTTCACGTCCGCCGGAATCGCGGCGGTATCCAACCGCAAGCAACGGCTGCGAATTTCGGTTACCCCCAAAGAGTTCGCCGAGCACCGGCAGTTGATTCAAGAAGCCGTGGCGGAAGCGGTGAAAGAGTTCGAGTCGTAATGCCGACATCCAACCGATCGAGCGGAGGCCCGCCGCATGTCTTACACCTTTCCTGCCATCGAGGTTCGACGCAAGACCGGCCAGGAACGCCTGCGCACGCAGACTGGGAATCTGCCCGAACGCTTGCTCGATTTTTGGCAATGGTCGGGATCGGACCTGGTTAGCAATACGATGCGGGGCGTCTTTGCCGAATACCTGATTGCAGTAGCGCTGGATGTGGCGGAGGGAATCCGAGTGGAATGGGATGCCTTCGATGTCACCAGCAAGTGCGGCATGCGGGTCGAAGTAAAGTCGTCGGCTTATCTCCAATCCTGGCCACAGAAGCGGCTATCCGCGCCGGTGTTTGGCATAGCGCCTGCCAAGATCTTTGACGAATCCGGTACGCAACTTTCTCAGGATCGCAAGCGGCGCTCGGATGTTTACGTATTCGCCTTGCTGGCCCACCGCGATAAGGCGACGATTGATCCGCTGAATACCGATCAATGGGATTTCTACGTGGTTCCCACCGACCGGCTAGACGAGGAGTTGGGAGACCAAAAATCGGTGTCCCTGGCCCGACTACAATTGATCGTCAGCGAGCCCCTCAAGTTCTCTGAACTGCGGGCCTCGTTGGAGGCGGTGTTTGCCAGTTTGAGGAGTTAGCTTTAGATCTTTTTATTGGACGCTATAGAGGGGGAATCATGAGCTGGCTTCTGTTCATGGATGAAAGCGGACACGACCACCGCCAAATGCCCTACGAAGTGAGAGGCGGAATCGCGTTGCACGCAAGCGAGCTTTGGGCATTCGTGCAGGGCGTTCGACGGCTTGAACTTGATTGCTTCGGTTGTGAACCAGCGGAATACAAAAATGAGCTCAAGGGAAGTAGCCTACTCGACAAAAAGCGTTTCAAGTTTGCAAACCAGGGCAAGTGTGTTTCCGATGTACAGCGACGCAGATTGTGCCGGAGTTTTTTCACGAAGGGCTTAGAAAAGAAGACTCCGACTCGGGATGAATTTACCGCATACGGCCAAGCCTGCATTCTCATGGCAGAAGGCATTTTTGACCTACTAAAGTCTCATAAGTCAAAGCTTTTTGCGTCGGCAATTCCAAAGTCGGTGAGAAAGCCAGCAACCTACCAAGCAGAAGAGTATCTAAGAAAGGACCAAGTGTTCCTATTGGAGCGATTCTTTTACATGCTTGAGGCAGAAAAAGAGCACGGCATACTGGTCCTAGACGAAGTCGAAAAAACTGAAGACCGGCGATTCGTGAAGAAATTGCACAGGTACTTTAGCCAGACTACAACCGGTCGTTTTCGATCGAGCTGGATTGTGCCCAGCCCATTTTTTGTGTCTTCAGATATGACATCTGCCGTACAGGCAGCAGACTTATGTATCTATTGCGTCAACTGGGGTTTCCGCTTGCCGTATGGAATGAACGCGGAAGTTCGCAAAGAAATCTCGGATCGCTTTTCAATTTGGCTCTCAGAACTTCAGTTCAGAGGGCAAGCGTACCGTGAAGGGAGAGTCTTTAGCGTATTTGGGATCGTCTATGTGCCTGACCCATATACCTCACGATGAGGGCAAAAAAAAAGAGACAATGCCACCGAAGCCACCCCCTCAGGAGCCGCTTCTAGGCCGAGTCTCCATCTGAATAATCGGTGCTCGCACCCAAATAGTCAAGTGATTGTCCCTGGTTTCGTCCAGAATTTGTTGAGGAAATGCGCAGAATTTGTCATTTGCTGTCAAAAACGCCCCGCAATATTTAGCTTTGGTATCCCATACTGTTTAGCCCGTATTTTCCCCGAAAAGTTCGAGTTTGAACGCACTTTCCAATGTTTCTCAACGAATCAACAGTGGAACAGGCCGCCATTTCCTGGTTTGCCGACCTGGGCTATGCCAAGGCGCACGGCCCGGAAATCGCCCCTGGTGAGCCCGGCGAGGAGCGGGCGACATTCGAGCAGGTCTTTCTTCAGCGGCGTTTAGAGGAGGCAATAGCCCGCTTAAATCCGAACATCCCTGCCGAGGCCCGAGAGCATGCCATCCGCAGCCTACTCCGCACGGATTCGCCGTCCCTGGTGGCCAATAATCGGAAGTTCCACCGGATGCTGATCGACGGTGTGGAGGTGGAGTATCGTCGGCCCGATGGCTCCATTGCCGGTGATCACGTGCGGCTGATCGACTTTGATGATGCCGACAACAACGACTGGTTGGTAGTCAATCAGTTCACCGTAGTGGAGAGCGGGCATAATCGACGGCCCGATGTGGTCGTATTCGTGAATGGCTTGCCGCTGGCCGTGTTTGAACTGAAAAGCGCTGCGGGCGAAGGTGCAACCATCGAGAGTGCCTGGAACCAATTCCAGACATACAAGAAGCAGATCCCTTCGTTGTTCCGTTTCAACGAACTACTGATCATTTCCGACGGAGTGAACGCCCGCATTGGATCGCTGACCGCCAGCTGGGAATGGTTCAAGATTTGGCGGACCATCAACGGCGAAGATGATGCCCCTCCCAGCATGCCGGAATTACAAGTGCTGATTCAGGGCGTGTTTGAAAAACGGCGGTTCCTGGACTTTGTCCGCGGCTTCGTGGCCTTCGAGGAAGATTCGGATAGCGAGAAGACTTTCAAGATCATCGCGGGCTACCATCAGTTTCACGCAGTCCAGAACGCCGTCAAAGCTACGGTGGAAGCTACTTCCCCGGGGGGCGACCGCCGCTGTGGCGTGGTGTGGCATACTCAGGGTTCCGGCAAGAGTCTGTCGATGCTGTTCTACGCCGGCCAGATCATCCAGCATCCGGCGATGAACAATCCCACGCTGGTGGTCCTGACCGACCGCAATGATTTGGATGATCAACTGTACGGGCAATTTCAGCGGTGCAGCTCACTGCTAAGGCAGACGCCGATCCAAGCGGAATCCGTAGCGCACCTGCTGGAACTGCTGAAAGTAGCCAGCGGCGGTGTTGTATTCACCACTATCCAAAAGTTCGCCACGGATGAGCCGCTGGGGCGGATGCCGCTCCTGTCCGATCGCAAGAACATCGTGGTAGTGGCCGACGAAGCCCACCGCAGCCAATATGACTTAATCGACGGCCTGGCCCGCAATCTGCGAGATGCTTTGCCGCATGCATCTTTCATTGGCTTCACGGGCACGCCGATCGAAAAGGCCGATGCCAATACGCGGGCGGTGTTCGGCGAATACGTTTCGATCTACGACATCCAGCAAGCGGTCAAAGACCAGGCAACGGTTCCGATCTACTATGAAAGTCGGGTGGCGAAGCTGGCCTTGAATGCCTCGGAATTGCCGCATGTGGATGAGGCGGTCGAGGAGCTGACTGAATCGCAAGAGATCGACCAGCGGGAAAAGCTGAAGTCCAAATGGGCCGCCCTTGAGGCACTGGTTGGCAATCCCAAGAGATTGGAGCTGGTAGCCGCCGACCTGGTTGAGCATTTTGAAAAGCGCTGCGAAGCGATGGACGGCAAGGCGATGGTCGTATGCATGAGCCGCCGGATATGCGTCGATCTGTATGAAGAAATCATCAAGCTGCGCCCGGACTGGGCCAGTACCGAACAGGACTCCGCCGAAGCCGAAGCATCCAAGCAGACTGTGGTCAAGGTCATCATGACGGGCTCGGCCAGCGACCCGTTGGACTGGCAGAAGCATATCCGCAACAAGGCCAAGCGGAAGGAGCTGGCTTCCCGCTTCAAAGATCCCAAAGATCCCTTCCGCATCGTGATCGTCCGCGATATGTGGTTGACCGGCTTCGATGCTCCTTGCTTGCACACGATGTACGCCGACAAGCCCATGCAGGGCCACGGGCTGATGCAGGCCATCGCCAGAGTGAATCGCGTCTTCCGGGACAAACCAGGTGGCTTGGTGGTCGATTATTTGGGACTGGCCGACCAGCTCAAGGAAGCCATGCGGACCTACACCGATAGCGGCGGAAAGGGGAGCCCGAGTTACGATACTGCGGACGCGATTGCTGCCTTCCTGGAAAAGTTTGAGGCTTGCCACGACATGCTACACGGGCTGGACTGGCGGCTATGGCACACCGGCACTGCCGCCCAGCGGATTGGACTGGTGACGGAGGGCCAAGAGCATGTGCTCCAGCAGGAAGATGGAAAATCTCGTTTTCAAAAACTGGTCCATGAATTGTCGCAGGCGTTCGCCTTATGCGCCGGATCGCCGGATGCCCAATCTCGCCGCGACGATGTAGCCTATTTCCAGGCGATTCGATCGGCACTAGGCAAGAAGGTCGGAGAAGGCGAGCGGACACCAGACCAATTGGCCCATGCGGTCCGCCAGCTGGTTTCTACGGCCATTACGACGGACGGTGAAGTCATTGACGTATTCACCGCTGCGGGACTGAAGAAGCCCGATATTTCCATCCTGTCGGACGACTTCCTGGCCGAAGTCCGGGGACTGAAGCACAAGAATGTGGCTGCCGAGTTGCTGCGGAAGTTGTTGAACGATGAAATCAAGCAGCGATCCCGGCGGAACGTGGTTCAATCCCGCAAGTTCAGTGATCTGCTTCAACAGACCCTGAACCGCTACCACAATCGCGCCATCGCCACGCAGGAGATCATCGAGGAGCTAATCAAGTTGGCCAAGGAGATTCGGGCTGCCAACGAACGCGGCGAGAATCTGGGGCTGAACGATGATGAAATCTGTTTCTACGATGCCCTAGCCCAAAACGAATCCGCCATCGAAGCTATGGGCATTGACGAGTTGAAGGTCATCGCCGCCGAGCTGGTCAAGAAGGTCCGCCAGAGCGTCTCCATCGACTGGGCCAGCCGCGAATCCGCCCGCGCCAAGATCCGCACCATGGTCCGTCGCATCCTCCGCCGCCACGGCTATCCGCCCGATCTACGCGAAGAGGCTACCAAGCTGGTATTGGAGCAGGCAGAGGCGTTGTGCGCGGAATGGGCGGTTTGATGGAGTCGGTCTTTACGTTAGAGCATTAAGCATCCAGCCCTTGAAGATCTAAAGGGATGTATCATAGTTGAGGGAAAAGTTAGTTTTAGTCGCTCCAGATAGACTGGTTGATGGCTTCCCTTCAAAACAATTTGCGGCAATGGTAACGCCTGTGATGTTACCGCACTGCTAATGGCCATTCGAGGGCGTTGGTTTATGAGAGAAAAGCACAGCGAAGAAAGCCCGGGTTCTAAGATCGACAGTACAGTCGAAGCGGCGAAGCGATGGAGAGGTGATGTTAATCCCGGACCTCCGGGATCCATGTTGCCCGACGAGCTTGCTTGGTGCCGGAAGTACTTTGCACCTCCCGAGAGACCAACCTCACTCGGACGAGTTGAGGAATATGAGATTGAGTCATTGCTTGGAAGCGGCGGGATGGGCGTGGTTTTTCGCGCGTTTGACAGAAGATTGCAGCGGATAGTTGCGCTCAAATTCCTTCGGGATCACTTAGCGGCTAATCCCACTGCGAGGAAACGCTTCCTCCGAGAGGCTAGGGCTGCGGCCTCAGTCAAGAGTCCTCACGTAGTCACGATTTACGCAGTCAATGATCAGGTTCCATTCATTGCAATGGAGTACATCGAAGGGCAAACGCTTCAGAGTAAACTCAAGAAACAAGGACAGCTAGAGGTCGTCGAAATCCTTCGCATTAGTTCCCAGGCCGCTGCCGGTTTAGCAGCCGCTCACGCACAAGGGATCATCCATCGAGACATCAAACCGGGAAATCTTCTTCTGGAGAACGGCATCGAAAGCGTCAAAGTCACCGATTTCGGATTGGCCCGAGCGGTCAGTGACGAGAGCGTTACTGAAGCCGGCAACGCTATTGGGACACCCAAGTTTATGTCCCCCGAGCAAGTTGATGGGAAGCCACTGAGCCAACGATCTGACCTCTTTAGTCTCGGCAGCGTGATGTACATGATGTGTACTGGCCGACCTCCATTTCGCGGCGAGAGTCTCGTTTCAATTGCCCGTTCAATTGTCGATCACCAACCAACTGCCATAAACGATCTCAATCCGGATATTCCAAAGTGGTTGGTCCAAATAGTTGACAAGCTGATGGAGAAGTCTCCATCGCGTCGCTATCAGGATGCTCGACAACTTCACCGTGAACTCAATCAGCGCCTCGCAGAATTGCAGGGTCCGCAGACGAGTTCAAGAGAACTGGAGCAAATTGTCGTCAAACGCGGTGAGATGAAACCCGTTGGGGTGAGGCTTTCGATATCTGCCCTTGTTATTGCTGGACTCATCGCCGTCCCCTTGATACTACAAAGCTATAGCGACGCAGGAAATCTGCCCTTAGAGAGTGTGGCAGACAGCGACCTTGGAACGGATGTGCCGGCAATAGAGAGTGCGACAGATGGGGTCGTTAACACATTGGTTGGAGAGCTAGAGAAGAAAGCAGACCTCCGGGCCGCGTCACAGGAACCATTGCCGATCGCGTGCAAGGAATTCAAAGTTGAGAGGATTGATGGAGATCTGCCAACAGATAATCCGGCAATCTGCGCACTTCTAACGACCGATTTCGAACGGCAATGGAGTTTGCCACAACGCCTGCCGTTCAACAGTGATGCAAATGATCAAACTGCGACTTTTTCGCCTGACGGCTTGAGTTTGTATTTTTCCTCGGATAGGAGCGGCAGAAGTGAACTTTGGCAAACGACGCGTGCTTCAATAGAAGACACATGGGATTCACCACGATTAGTTGAGACCATTCCGCATTGCTGGTCGCCCAGTGTATCTTCGGACGGGAGCTTGCTGACTTATCACTCAGTTGTCTACAAGACGTTGAGGCAAGCGCGGCTGGGTGCAAACCTGCATTCTGGTTACTTGCAGGACATCAACACAGCAGAAGGGCCTGTGTATGGGCAGAATCCACACCTGGTCCAAGGTGGAAAGCGAATTTTCTATACTTTTGCTGAAGGTATTAGCAGTATCGACCGTTTGAGTGCGTCGAAGTGGGGGAATCGACAGCATTGGTGTGAGGGCTTAGGATTCGCGATCATTTCCTGGATGAACGAAGGTGCAACCGAATTTCTGATCGATGCGAAAGTACCCGGTGATGATCGCCGCAGAACTTACTTCGCAAAACGTGTTGGCGAAACGCTCATCTTGTATCTATGCAGCGGGATTGATGAATTTGAAGTGAGATGCTTCTCTCCAGATGCGGGAGAGCTAGTGCTCAACAACAGGTTTTTTTGGGGGAACACGCATTTCGACTTGTATGTCTCAAGACTTGTACCTCGCCCCACAGAATCAAGGGGTATGGAGACGGCTGAGGGTATAGTTGTGCAAGATCTGCTTGATGACCTTGACGTGGAAAGATTGGTTGTCGAGACGGTCGGAGGTTATCGCTTCCAAATTGTCTCGAATGATCGGTTACGCTGTGAGTTGCCCGGAGGGCCAGCCATCGTTGAGCTCACGTTAAAGGCGTTTTCAGAATGCAGTAGGACGGGGGCCGAACGAATAGCAGAGATGGCCAATTTAGAGGTCCTAGGCTTGCATCTAATAAAAGGCTTAACGGAGTCAGATATTGCTCGTTTCTCACAGCTTCCACGACTCAGAACCTTAAATTTAACACAGTCGCCGGTTTCGAATAACGTCCTTCAGCAAATTGCCGATAGCTGCCAAGATCTGGAATTCTTATCTTTATTGTGGTCCGATTTCACGATTTCCGTTGACACCGTCCGTTCTTTTACGAAGCTTCCGCAGCTTCGCGTGTTAGGATTGCCGTCTGGTGTCGATATGTCGCCGGAAATGGCTGGGGCGCTGAGTGATTTGAAAGGCTTGGAGGAGCTCTACTTAATCCCAACCACGTTCGAAGCGTCCGAGCAAACGAGAGAGAAAATCGCGGCTGCTTTATTGGACCTTCCGCAGCTCCAAAGGCTGCTTGTCAGTTCCTGGGTTTCTGATAGGGAACTTGAAATTCTTTCTCGCCAGAAAACTCTTGCTGAACTGAAACTAGTAAATGCCAGTGTCAGTAATGGAGGCACGGCGTTCTTGAAGGACTTGCCAGAGTTAAAGCGATTGGAGCTCAGCAATAACCAAGAGATAACAGATGATTGCATACAACATCTCAAGCACTTGCAAGATCTTGAATGGCTCAAGATCTATTCGACGGGGATTTCGAGCGACGGTGTAGAGCAGCTTCGTAAAAGCCTTCCAGATTGCACCATCGAATTCAATTAGTGGCTTACAACTCCTAGAGTGACAGCTGATTGAATTCTGGCTTCATATTGGCTCGTAATCGACGTCGCGAGCTGCGATACCCTAACAATTCCAGGTGTAACTTTAAGCCTGTCTGCTATCCTCCGATCGTCCACTAAAATTCCCAAGTCCAATCCGGTGCCGTAGTGGTGCTGCTGGGTAGACGAGTGTGAGTCACTTGGGAAACTGAAGGCAGTAACATGAAGAAGGTCGACAATCAGCAGCGCGATGGAACGAAGGTTAGCAAGAAGAAGTGATTACTTGGCAGTGCTCTCGCTGTCGCAACCATTGGAATGCACATGCGATTTGTATCTTGGAACATTCAACAAGGTGGCGGATCGCGGGCGACGCGTATCGTCGAGCAGATTGCCAAATGGAACCCGGACATAATTGGGCTATCAGAGTTCCAGGATTCCTCAGCCGGCGATCATATTGCTAACGGGCTGAGAGATCTTGGACTTGGGCACCAGGTCACGACTGTGGACGCCGTTGATCGTGGCAGGAACTTCCTTTTCCTCGCTTCGCGGATCGCCTTTGAAACTCGGGAGTACAACGGCATTTTGGCGCGGACTGGCCGTTGGCTTCATGCTGTATTCCCTGACATTGAAGCCATGCTGATGCACGTGCCCAATCGTGACATGGGCAATAAGGGGCAGTTCCTGGATTCCATCGCCGAGGTGTTTGCGGCCAACCGGTCGTCAAGGGCGGTTGCGTTTGGGGACACGAACAGCGGGGTCCCCGGAATGGATGACGAAAGCGGGTTTTTCGCCCCAGGCTGCGTGGAAGATCATTGGTTTCGGGCGGTGGCCAATGCAGGTTGGCGTGACGTTTGGCGAGATCGCAATCCGGCGGGTCGAGAGTACACCTGGTACAGCACGAAGGGGAACGGCTTTCGGCTGGATCAAGCGTTCGCTTCCCCAGTTGCCTTATCCAGCGTGAAGGACGTTCGATACGATTGGGGGCACGGAGGCCGCGAAGCCAAGCTGTCAGATCACGCCGCCATCGTCTTGGATGTTGGCGATGCATAGGATCCGGGAAATCGGACGCTTGTTTCTGAACAGCCAGCCGAAACTGAAAGGTCGAGACGAAAGCAGGTCGATGGGAGCTAGGTTTCGCATCTAGATAAGACGCGCGCAGGTTATTAACCGACGTTTCAAATCGATTCGGAATGCCAGCTTTCACGCGACCCAGTCTCAATTCGACTTGTGGGCGTGCGGCTGACGGAGCTTGAGCGAGATTGGGTAATATCTGCGTCAAAGGAAAAAATCAGCAAGCCATCCTATTCTTGTGACCAAATCCTCGACTTTTGGTGCCTTTTACAGCGGAGGGTATTTCAACATTGTAGATTTGAGGAGGCAGCAGCATTGGTTCTTTCGCAAAGATTTCAGGACGGTTTGGATTACGCTTGTGTCGTGCACGCGGGGCAGGTTCGTAAGGGGACGGAGATCCCGTATGTTTCGCATCTTTTAGCTGTGACCTCCATTGCGTTGGAGCACGGTGCTAACCAAGACGAGGCAATTGCCGCTCTATTGCATGATGCAGCTGAGGATGCGGGTGGAAAGGCTCGACTGGAAGACATTCGAATTCGATTTGGCGATGCCGTGGCGGAAATCGTAGACGGCTGCACTGATACTGACGTCATGCCAAAACCGCCATGGCGTGAGCGCAAGGAGCAGTACATTGCCCACGTAGCCGGAGTCTCTCCTTCTACCCTGCTGGTTTCTGCGTCTGACAAGCTGCACAATGCCCGCTCCATCTTGAGTGATCTTCGTCAAATGGGCGACAAGCTGTGGGACCGTTTTCGAGGTGGCAAGGACGGAACCTTGTGGTACTACCGCTCACTTGTCCAAGCCTTCCAAGAACGCCAGGCTCATCCTCGGCTAATTGAGGAATTGGATCGGGTGGTGACAGAGATTGAGAAATTGGCAAACAGCTAAGAACGAGCGCTAAGCCGCGAACAACTCCTGCGAGGCCGTCTCGGTATTGCGGATAGGTGTGCCTAGAGATTGCCAATGCCGAAATCGCTTGATGCGATCGATCGATATGGCGGCACTAACTTGCGCATCTTCCTTGAATATCAGCTCTCATTATTCTAATGAGGTGCCGAATAGTAGGATTTCGACCATTCGGTCTCGCAGTGGTTGAAGCGAGACTGAGGGGTATCTCGACACGGGACGAGTATCGCGAGATTTTACAGATTTCGAGAACCAGAGTTCCCAGAATTCTTACGGGCGACTGGTCTCCTTTCCTAGGCATCTCGTGATGGAAGTTATTCGTTAACAGATAGTACACCGCAATTCACCTGCCACGGCGTTTTAAACGCTCACCCGAAATTCGGAAAAATTGCTAACTCTTTTGTCAAAGTCATGCGCGTTTGGTGCCTTTAATGGTGTGACGCGATTGAAATGGTGACAAGGAGAAGGCGAAAGATGAAACTGCTTTGTGATTTCAGCATTCCGGGCGAGATGACTTTTGAGGATTGGATGGCTTTGGGGCACATGCTCAAAGGTGCCGATGAACAGCTTAAATGGTACAAGGCTGATTGGCTGGCATATGGATGTAATAGGTTCGGTGCGAAAGCTGAGGCAGCCAGGGAAGTACTTGCTATTAGTCCTGAGACCGCCCGGAAGCTTGCTAAGCTTTCTCGGCGATTCAAACCGTGTCGGCGCCGACACGAATTGACAATTGCCCACCACGATGAAGTCGCTTCACTGAGCGACGAGCGCCAGGATGAGTTGCTAGATCTAGCCGTGAGTGAGCAGTTTTCAGTGCGTCAACTCCGCGTGAGAGTGACGGAAATACGCCAGTCGGCGGTGAAAGTGTCACCAGCCAAAGAGGGTCAGAGTAGAGAGAGGTTCATAAACGATGATCTAGAAAATCGACCGACTCATGTTGCCGGATCGGTTAAAAGCGAGGAGGGACCAGCTTCGGATTCAAAGGAAGCTAGACATACTGAGCAACGATGTACGCCAGAAAGTAGCTACGCTACGTCTGGCGAAGAGAACAATAGCGAAGACAGTGCATCGTCAGTTGGGAACGATAGCTCGATGTCAGATTCGGATCGATTGGATCTCTCGACCCAAAAAATTCGGTCGGCTCAAGCCAATTTAGGAAGGTCTTTCGCAGATTTGGCGAACGAGTTCTCAGGCTTTTCCAACGTTACGGCGATGTACGCTCTGCTCTGTTGCGGCGATGAAGATATTGATTCCGTTTATGACGTAGTGTTCGCCTATGTGCTAAATGTTAGTGATAAAGAGAAAAACCGGGTTGTGGAATTGCTGCTATGCGCACTTAGTGCTGTTATGTGCTTTGACGCAGAGCAAGGCGGGATTGAGTTGTTGGAGGCACTAGTCGACCTTGTTCTGCACAATGTGGATGAGTGGGGACGCAACATGAGAGAAAGCGCAGTAGCTCGCGTAGAAGGCTACGGATTTGATGATCTTGAGTTGGAGCAAAGCCTAATAAATGACTTTCTGCACCGAGTTGCGAACTTGTTTAGCGATGCTATTTCCGTCGAAAATTTCGCGGAAATAGCTCCCCAGAATGCGAAACGGGTGAACTGTACCTGATGTTTATTTTTCAGGATGGACGGGTTCACGAAGGTCTTTAAGCCCAGTTCTGGGAGAGCCATGGACAAAGGGGACCTTCTTTTCCCCCCTCATCGGATTTGTCAGTTGCATGTTTGAATTTGGCAGTGTCAAACCTGGACAAGCAGCGGGCTTTGAGTTCGAAGGTCAACGGGACGAATGCTGTGCGGCCTTGGTCCACATTAGTCGCGGCCCTTGGACAGCCGCCAGTCATAAAACTGTCAAGTATTCTTTTCCGATCTTCCTAACGAGTTTTCGGTTTCGTGAGATTTATTGAAGGGTACGGCGATCCTCTGGATTCTCAGAAAGGTCGCCATCTATGGAGTAGCGTACCGAAGCGCTGAAGTCGCGCGTTCGCTCAATGTCAGCATAGCCGCCGGTTGTTTGAGCCCAAAACGCGACGCTGGATACCGCCAAGACCGGAAAGCAATGGTGCCCTGTGGCGACGGATGCGCCTCCGCTCATCGCATATAGCACGCCAGACGCGTATGAGTTCACCTGTCTTATACCGCCAGTTAGTAGGTTCAGTTGGAATCGTGAGGGTGGCTGAATAGCAGATACGGTTGGATGGCATATTGATAGAGAGCCAGTTTTTAATTCGCCTTGTGTTCTCGCTAGCCCAACTTCTATGACAGGTGTCGTACAAGAATCTATTGCCGCAGTTGTAATGTTTCTCTTATGAAACGCAGTGACGTTGACACTCTAGGCTATTTGCATCAGGGAAGCCTGGCAGGCAGCTGTTGATGAAGCCAGCAAAGACAGCGGCGGCTTCAGCTTCCTC
>JANSWS010000659.1 GCA_024743355.1 bacterium | reverse complement strand
ATCCAGCGCTGGCTAGTCTTCGGCGGTTCCTGGGGCTCGACGCTGGCGCTGGCCTACGGACAGGCGCATCCGCGCCGCTGCCTCGGCTTCGTGCTGCGCGGGGTCTTTCTCGGGCGCAGGCGCGAGGTCGACTGGTTCCTGCACAGCATGGGCGCGATATTCCCCGAGGCGCTGCGCGATCTGCGGTACGCTTCCACACTTGATGTATCCAATCCGCTGGTTGCCTACCAAGTAGCCTGTGGATACTCGTTGGTCGCATCGCAGATTGGCGAAGCTGCAGCCGAGGAACTGCCCCCAAACGATTTTCCAACTCAGAGCCAGATACTCGGTGCGGCCATGAAGTGGTACAGCTATTCCGTTCAGATTCGGCCTGACGTTGCAGAAATCGCGAAGACGGATCCGGACCTCGCTTGGTTGCGAAATCAACCGGTTTTTCCGAAATCTAGGCAGTCTTCTGAATCCAAATCCTAATATGTACCGTACAGCACCATGCAGAATCATCGTTTGGGTAGAAAGCGTAAACGTATCAGGCCTGAGCGGGTTTGGATTCCAAGGCGTCCAAAGATGTCCAACAACAATATGAATATGCGGCGATTAATTGCCGAGCAATTGGAGGATCGTAGGCTGCTTTCGAGCGATTCGGGCGCATTCTTCGGATTTGGAAGTATCACTGCCAGCTTCGCACCAGATGGTACCAAGATCGGCTTTCGGGCGAGTGAACTAGAATCCGCTTTCGACGCCAGATTTGGAGAGGGCCAGTGGAAGCCGGTCATCGAGCGAGCCGTTCAGACTTGGGCGCGCGAGGCAGAGCTCAATATCGGCTTTGTCGAAGACAGTGGCACCGATGCTGGTGTTTACGGTCCATCTCAGGGCGATTCGCGATTTGGAGACATCCGGATTTTCGGCGTCGCTTTGGGGCAAGAAGTTTGGGCCGAAGCGATTAGCGAAGATGCACGTAGTGCGGGCACCTGGGCCGGAGACATCATTTTTAATGTCGATGCGAATTGGCGGAGCTTGTTGGACTTGGAAACGGTCGCTTTGCATGAATTGGGGCACGTGTTCGGACTTCACCACAATGACGATCCCAATTCTCCCATGAATGCTCATGGTCCTTCGGCTTCAACAACGCCAACCGCTACTGACATAGCCATTTTGCAATCATTACACGGCCCGCGCGATCCAGATCCGACCGAGGGTGAGGACGGCAATGATACAGTGGAAAACGCGCATCGCATCAAGGGCTATGAAGGGGATGGCATTGCTTCCAACGATGAATTTGATGGCTCGCAGGTTTGGCTCCAGTTCGGTGATTTGTTCGATGCCGACGACGTCGACGTCTTCGAAATCCATGTCGACGAGAACTATGCTGGTCCATTAGCAGTCGATTTGCGAACGCAAGGACTAAGTCTCGCCAAGCTCAATGTCGACTTGATCGATCGCGATGAGAATGTTTTGGCGAGTGGAACCGTCGATGCTACCTTTGGTGGCCACTTCACACTAGGAATCGCGCAGGTCGTCACGAATGAAAAGTACTACATTCGTGTGACTTCCACGGCTGATGCGTTTTGGTCGCAAGGCGATTACGCGATCGCCGTTGGCACTCCGGAAGTCTTGAACAACGAACGAGTCGAGATTTCTCAGTGGGGCGACGTGGTTCATCGCTGGTATTTCGACAGCCGCGGTGCCAAGCGCGGATTCTCGTATCAACTTCAGAATAGCGCTAACGATGGCTATTCCGACGACGATGGCCACACGGACGACGATGATGTAAACGCTCGCGAGTTGAGCCCGGTGCTTGAATCTTCATCTCGAATCGTTTACTCGACGGTTGGCACAGTCAGTGACTTAGTCGATGTAGATCACTATCGATTCAATACTCCAGAATCACTTGACGCTGGCACCAAGTTGCTCGTAAACGTAGAGTCGCTCGAATTGAACACGCTAGTGCCAAACGTTACCGTACTCGACGCTGATGGCCGAGTCATCGAGGCCGATCTACTGTCGGTCGGCTATGGCGCAGCACAATTGCTAATTCACAATATCGATGCTGCTTCGCGGTACTTCATTCGACTCGATTCTACGGACGTCGATGCAATCCATCGTACGGGCAACTACGCCTTAAATCTAGAGCTAAGTCCATCGCTCCGCAGCAATGATCTATTCGCGTCCGCACGCATTGATGCCGAGACTTCCGCTGCAAGTCAAACGCTTTATCTCGCGATTCCGCAAGTGATCACTTTTTCGCTGGAGTCTAGCCTTGTATCCAACGCCGCTGTTGAAGAAACACAAGCCACGTTCCAGTTGTTCAACAGTGAACGGCAATTGATTCACAACATCGTTGCACCGCTCGGCACAATGCGCAGCCTGCCTGGTCTGCTGCTCGATGCGGGGATGTATTTTTTGCAGGTGTCTGCAGTCAGCGACACGACTTCGCAGCCCGTTGTCGACGTCAAGCTATCTGGGACGCGTCCATCACATCCGATTGGCCCTTTAGTCGCTCCCGTCGATTCCGTACCAATCTATACATGCGAAGTGGGTGGAGACT
>JANSWS010000812.1 GCA_024743355.1 bacterium | reverse complement strand
GGGCACACGCGGTCACGTGTCATGCGGACGTACCAAGCGACCTCATGGATGCTTGAACTATGATGACCAGAGCATGGCCGTCCTTGCCTTGGAAGAATTCTGGGACTGAAATCGTAATAGCTGCACGCACCTAGATCTGGAGCTAGGCCCTTCGGATCGACGAATCTCAACGGGTTGTTGTTGGCGTACGCGTAGGTATTCAGCCCACCTGCAAGCCCTATCGGGTCACTTTGGAGATAGCATCCTCATCTTTTCGTTATTCGCTTGGGGTGTCCGTCGGAACGTAATGTACGCTCGCTTCAGTCCGAAAGAGCATCTTTCTACACTCTGGGCAAAGTTGTGATTTATCTAACGAGACTGTTTTTCCGCTAAACCGAGCGTCTTCAAGTATCCAACCCTCCCAATGACACCCTTCGTCGCATACGCAGTACGTTAGCCAAGCGTAATCGGGATAATTCAAATCTTTCAATTTTAGATTCCGCCGAGATTCAGGGTCGTAATCAATTGTCATTAGGGACCTCACGAATCTACTAATTCGGCTACTGCATCAAGTAGACGATTGCCGTCTGATTTTCTCTCTCGATATTCAAAACGGCAGAGACCTATTCTGGAAATGAGCTTCAATTAGCGAAGGGGGCCGCTAGGCACGCCCAAACGGCGACCATCGCGCCCGTAAGCACATCACGAACAAAGATTAACGTACGCTGGCAACCATCGTCACATTGCATACGGGAATCTGAACCCGCGCCATCAGAGCCGTATTCATCGCTACCTGGTAACGGATTCCCATCCTCGTCCCACCGGTTATTACTATTCTCGTCGTCCCAGTGCCCACCTTGGGGGCCATCCCCACGATCGATGCCGGAGCCGTGAGACCTATCGTCCCACGTAATATTGCGGTCCTTCTTCCCCTCGTAGTAGCCATCAGGATTCCACTTGGGTTTCTTCCCTACGACGTTCGAAGGTGGTGTTGGCCATAATTTAGGCGGATTCTTTCCTCTCTTGCGTTCCAGACCAGATGGGTCGAAGTACCGCAGTGGATTGCTCCCTACGTAAGCGTAGGTATTTAGCCCACCAGCAAGTCCAATTGGAT
>JANSWS010000461.1 GCA_024743355.1 bacterium | reverse complement strand
ATGGTGTATCTTCGGCGTGCGGAATGGCATCCGCAGCTATGGGCCCTTTCTATTGCCCGGGCGACCAAAACGTCTATCTCGACCTTTCCTTTTTTCAGGAAATGCGTGAAAAATTCAAAGCCCCTGGTGATTTCGCCTGTGCGTACGTGATCGCCCATGAAGTGGGGCACCACGTGCAAAATTTGCTCGGGCTCTCCATGGAGGTCCAAAGAGCTCAGCAACAATCGAGCAAAGTAGAGGCCAACAATTTGAGCGTGCGACTTGAGTTGCAGGCCGACTTTCTCGCCGGCGTTTGGGCCCATCATGCACAGAAAAAGATGGCTATTCTCGAGGAAGGCGACATTGGCGAAGCCATTCGAGCAGCACAGGCCATTGGCGACGATACCTTGCAACGTCAAGCTACGGGGCGCGTGGTTCCAGACGCATTCACACACGGATCGTCAGAACAGCGCATTCGATGGTTCACGCAAGGCTTGAAGTCAGGCAATCTTGAGGACCTGAACCTGCTTTTCGAAATGAACTACGACGAACTCTAAGCAGAGCGGCGGATACATGCCCGTACCCTCGCTCGCCAGAGCGAGGTTAACTTCGTCCACCGTCCGGTGACGGTTGCAACGATTGGTAAATTTTCATATGCCGCTCGCCTAAGACCAGCATCTTGTTAGATACCACGGGCGAGCGACAGCGACGATTGACGAATGCCGTAAAGCCAGTGGGGCAATCTCAGTCCCGCCAGGTAAGCCACTCTTTTAGCAGCGTCTGCGGCTTAGCAGAGGGTGGACCGGATATCCAAACCACCCTTTTTACCCCGGTTTTGCGCATCGCCGTTAGCGTTTTTTGCGCCCTTCTACTAGTCGAATCGATGGTGCCGCATGAAATTTACTACCGCTTGTTGCACGCGTTGATCGTCCATCAAAAACGTGTGCATCTTATCCACGACCAGAAAATCGGCCGCGCCCGCCAGCTTGGTTTCCTCCACAGTCACCACAAAATCACTGGACTCCTTTAACAACGGATTGGTGAGTGCCTGCTTTGAGAGACTGCCGGCGATAATCCCAAAGGGGCAACTGGGAACGGCCAACTGAGACTGCAGCGTTTCCCACTCCGGCCCCAACTGCATACCGCTCTTGCCGGTGACCCACTCGAACAATTGCAGTCGCGATAGCTGTCTCGCCAAAGCAGCCCCCTGATTCGGAGGCCCCAGCATCACGAAGGCATTTAATCGGTCCAACAGCTCCGCATCCTGACGTTGCCATTGATGCATGGCGAATCGAGTCAGTATGGAGCCCATGCTATGCCCGACAATTCCCAGCTGTACGTCTTGGGGCAACCCTTCCATCACTTCACGCAAAGCCGCTGCATGCTCCTGGATCGAAGCTCTGGTACTTGCGTATTCAAAGGCCACAACTTGGCAATCGAAGGCTTCCATCAGAGCCTCTTCGATCGGACGCATCGAATTGGCGGAGCGCATCAGTCCATGAACCAACACAAATACTTGCGGTGATTCGAGTTGTCTGTCGGGCTGACGCGTCTCAAGTACCGCCTCACAAGCAGAGCGACTTCCCCACGCGTGGCGGACATTGCTCTTATCAATCAACCGCCAATGTCCGGTAATCGCGTGTTTCTGTAACCGCCAATGATTTCGCCAGTGATAGTCGGTCCAGAACTGCTTGCCCCCAAGTGTCCAGGTCTTGATGTTTGGAAGACTAATTTCGGAACCTCTCTCTTGCAGTTCTGGATCGAGCTGAACTTCTTGGGCATTTAAGGGAAACGAGCATGCGACCAGGCTCCACCCAGCAAGCAACATCAGCGGAAGCCCATGAGGAAATAGTGCTTGTGAAATCATGTTACCATTCCCTGGAGCAGTGATCTTGTTTGGTACATCCACCCGGTCGCCAGACGTCGAAAATCGCCTATAAGCTTTCTAACGAGCTAACAGTTACAAGGCAATCGCGCACCTGCCAAAGCAAGGCGGGCGGGCGTGCCAGAATCGGACGATAAGCTCGATGATCTCAGTCAAAGGATCCGAACAGCCCTAGTTGTTTCGGTTTCGTCGGCAATTGAGGCAAACCGGCCATACTCAGACCGGCTATCGGATGCTGCTCCAGATAGTCAGCCAGCTGATTTGCAAAGCGGCGAGCCAGATCCGGTGCGAATCTATCGTCCGGAGCGTGCGTAAAAACAATAGGCCTGAGCCCTTGCTGCAGCCATTGGGAAATTGAAGGCAGCCAATCCGCGACAAATGCGTCTACCAGCTCAATTTTGTTTCTACCCACCAAGCGAATCATCGGTTGTGCCCCTGTAACCGTTCTACGCAATGGCGTCTTGGGCTTGCGTGTCTGCGAGATCCGCTCAACATCATCGTCTGGTGGGGACTGGTAGAGCGGGCGAGAATCAAACAGTACTTTGTCAATTTCCAATTCACCTAGCAATGCATCCAATCGCTGCTCGTTGGCCGCGGAATCAAACCAGCCAAGATTTCGGACTTCCACCGCGAATGGGTAGTCGCGAGGCAGAGAGCGCAAATAGCGATCCAGGATCGGTAGTTGCTCAGGACCAAAGTTGGGCCCAAGTTGCAGGAATGCCGGACCCAGCCTCCCATGTTCGGCCAGCACTGCCAAGACCTCCAGGAAATGCTCGGTTTCGCGAACCGCGGATTGCAAGGCTCTTTCGTGAGAAATTGATCGCGGAAATTTCATGCAAAACTGAAACCCCTCGGCCGAGTCCTCCGCCCAGCGTCTCGCGGATTGCAAGCTTGGAATCGCGTAGAAACTACTATTCCCTTCGACCGTATTGAACATCCGACTGTACCAATGCAGCCATGCGCGCTGAGGTGTTTTCTCCGGATAGACGCTTCCGCCCCAGGCCTCGCATTTCCAGACGGGGCATCCAATTCTGAGCGGAAGTTCGGGCGACAAATTACTGAAACCGGTCACTGGGATTCCCCAAAACAATTTCGATACAAACTGCCCGCGGAGGACGCTCTACGGTAGTCGCGTTGCCAAGTGTGTCTTTCCGCAGGGCTGGAATCATGCCTTGAGACCCAGGTCTTTGCCAGAAACCTGCAGGATGCGATGCGAAGCCTGCACTTGCCAAAACTGCACCGCTTGTCATGCGATACAATGATGCCTACCGCCGTACGAAATGGATTGCGGCAACCAACCCCAAAAACATTCCCCCCATACTGCCAGACATAGCTGCCAAACGCAGTTGCCGGACAAGCGGCCTGGCAATGAGAGCTGACCATGAAATTCGACAGCCGCGTTGACTACCTGATCTGCTTGTTGCTGCTCACTTTGTTGCCATTGCACGCAATGGCTGCCGACAGACCCAATATCATCCTGTTTGTTACGGATGACCAGAGTCCGGATACGGGTTGCTATGGCAACACCGTCATTCGCACACCCAATATGGATGCCTTGGCGGCGGACGGGGTCGTGTTTGACAATGCGTTTTGCACAACTGCCAGTTGCAGTGCGTCGCGTTCGGTAATCTTGAGTGGTCTTCACAATCATTACAACGGCCACTACGGACACCAACATTCCTACCACCATTTCTCATCCTTTGATCGTGTACGCAGTCTGCCGGTTCGCTTGACCGAGTCGGGCTACTATACCCTGCGGATCGGTAAGTATCATGTGGCGCCAGAAGCCGTTTATCAGTTCGACAGGGAGTTGCCTGGCAATTCGCGGAATCCCGTGCAAATGGCCAACAACGTCAAGGAACATTTGGTCGGAAGGCAAAGCGATCAACCGTTCTTCTTGTACTTCTGCACTTCCGATCCCCATCGCAGTGGCAATGAACGCAGCGATCTGCCTCACAGTCCCAATGCCTTTGGAAACAGTTTGGAAGGCTATCCGGGTGTCGAAAGCGTCTACTACAATCCGGACGAGGTCATGGTCCCGAACTTTCTGCCAGACACTCCTACCAGCCGAGCGGAGTTGGCCATGTACTACGAGAGCATTTCCAGGATTGATCAAGGCCTTGGCCGCCTGACCGAAGTTTTGAGAGAATTGGAACTGTTCGACAATACGGTCGTGATATTTACCAGCGACCATGGCATGGCTTTTCCAGGAGCCAAGACGACGCTCTACGAACCCGGAATGCGGGTGCCAATGATCGTTTGCGACCCTCGGGTGGAAAAGCGAGGCATTCGAAATTCGGCAATGATCAGCCATGTCGACCTTGCGCCGACAATACTGGACATGGCGGGATGCTTTTCAAGCCAATCGCAAGACCCAACGGACTTCCATGGACGAAGCTGGGCAGAGCTGGTCGATAGCGAATCCGCCCGGGGCTGGGACAAAGTCTATGCCTCCCACACGTTCCACGAGATCCAAATGTACTATCCCATGAAAGTCGTACGTGGTCGCCGCTACAAACTGATCTGGAACATCGCTTACCCCCTGCCCTACCCTTTTGCATCGGATCTGTGGGCAGCCCCCACTTGGAAGAAGCAGTTCGAGCAAGGCCCCGATACGATGTACGGCAAACGCACTGTCCAGCAGTACATTCACCGCCCAGAGTTTGAATTGTTCGACTTGCAGCTGGATCCCGATGAAACGGAAAATCTAGCTGACAAGGTAGAACACGCCGAGTTGCTGTCCGCCATGAAGGCAGAACTGAGGGGCTTTCAATCCAAGACCAAGGATCCGTGGATCATCAAGTGGGACTACGAGTAAGGATCGTTCGCTCAATATCCGCAAACTTCGCCAAGCGAGAAACGACTAGCGGATGCGAACTGATCGAAGCTTCCCCGACAGTCACCGAGCTCATGGGTTCGCACTTAGCCGATCCAAGATGTTGCGAGTGATTTGCTGGACGACGGCGTCCTTTGCAAGTCCGTGCGCCCAGTCGGTGCTGCCGCAAGTAAAGACGGTACCTCCTTGGGAATAGACACCCATCACGGCGGCCCCAACTCGATCTTTCGGAAATCTCTCGTACCAGTAGCTATCGCCCGGAGCCCACCGGGCGGAACAGCTACCGATAATCTCAAAATTGCGCGGGGTGCCGTCGCGACCGGTTGGATAGGGCAAACCATCCCGCCATTCCATTTCACATCCGTCACACTCGTAACCCACGATCGTATCCTGACCACCGAATCGATCCCCGGCCTTCAGACCGGTACCGCTTATGCACCAATGATCGGGCCGATGGATTTCGTAGGAACCGGGGCCATCCATGAATTGTCCGTGGCTAAGATGATAGCCCCCCCACAGAAAACCGACGCCCGTCATTTGATTCTCCGGACGACCAACGCGGTGATGACTCCAAGCGGTGCTCAACAAGTGTTCTTGGTCACTGCGAAAGAGTGGATCCATGTTGTACCATTGCTTCCAGCAAACAAGAGCGCGTCCATGATCCTCGCTGCGCACCTGCCAACAGCATGTGTTGCCACTGAAAAATGCGACGTTGCCTCCTTTTGCGATGTAACCTTCCACGGCATCTCGCATGGCCGAGGACCAGTATTCATCATGGCCCACGCTGAGCACTAATCGATAGTTATCGAGTAGCTCAGGATGAAACTCGAGATCGCTATTTACGGCGTATTCCAGCTGATAACCATTGCTCTCCGCCCAGCGAACAAAGGGGCCTTCCCAACGTTCAAACAGAGACGTCAACGGACGATCAAAAGAAACGCGGTGTCCTTGAATTCCATCGCGGTCGTGGTAGCCATAGAGACTATGGCCTCCCCAATTCGTATAGGCATTGTACGTGTTGGTTGCTAGCTGAAGCAGGATCTTGGAGCGACTTCCCGGCTGCGACTCGCGAACGACGAAGAATAAAGTGGAAGACGCACTCTGCTCACCTTTCTCGACCTTCAAGACAACCTCGT
>JANSWS010000075.1 GCA_024743355.1 bacterium | reverse complement strand
GGAGGATGCGCTGGCCGCTATGGCGCAGAGACAGCATCGGGCGGCTTTCGAAGAGTTGTACCGCCGCCTTTTCCCGCGATTGCTCCGCTTTCTGGAAGCGCGTTTAGTGCACCGCCGAACGGAAGCGGAGGAAATCGCTCAAGAGGCCTTTCTAAAAGCTTGGACATCCATCGAGAGCTTTAAAACTCAATATCGCTTTTCAACCTGGCTGTACACGATTGCTTGGCGTACCGCGATCGACAGTGAGAAACGACTCGCCGCAGTCCGGCTGAATTTTGTGCATCCCATGGTGGATCCCCAACCCTCGGTCGAGCGACAGGTCGCCGCCAGGGAGCAGCTTGACAACATTTGGGAACAAGCCAAAGTACGCTTAAGTTCCGATCAATACGCGGCTCTCTGGTTGCGATACGCCGAAGATATGAGCGTGAGTGAGATTGCGAGTGTGATGCGCAAGTCTTCTATTGGAGTCCGCGTGCTGCTGCACCGGGCACGTGGTAAGCTACAGGAAGTAGTGGGTGATGCAGATGCCAGGAGCTCAGTCAATTCCAAGGTCTTAGGTTCCGGTTACAAACAATGAGACGCGCGTTAGCCAAACTCTGGATTGACTTCGCCAGCGATGTTCAGAACCTGCCAGTCTGGGTCAGAGAGATGGTGGAAAGAGATGTGTCCGTGCGGGCGCACTTTCTGTCGGCGCAGCAGCTGGAGAAGCGGCTGCGGCAGGATCGTGACGCCTGGCTGGAATCGTCCAAGGCCGCTCCCGGTTTGTTGCTGGACCAGCATCCGCGGCGCTCGGGATCGAAGCCGAACGCAGGCGGCAGCATGCCGGCTAGATGGCGTTTGCCATTTGACTCGGCGGTGCGTTGCGTGTTTCCAGTGGCAGCTTGCCTGGGTTTGCTGTTGGTGTGTTGGTGGCTGTGGGGTGATCGGCAGACGGCACAAGAGAACTGGGAGGCGGCGGTCCGCCAGGCGGAAGTCCGCGCCGATGCGAGTTCGCCCAACCCAGTACCATCAGCCGTATCCAATGTCGACTGGCGTCCTCTCTTGGCCGCGGCATCCGCCGGTCAGCAGGTCACACATAGGATCACAGAAAGCACTGGCGAGTGGATTCTGAATGCGACGGATGTTGCCGGACAGGCCATGCGGGGCCCCATCAACGCCGGATCTGCTTTACCAGATGAGCTTTGGAGTGAAAGTAAAGCGGGTGTCCGGGCGGCTCTTCGCCCGCTGACATTAATGCTGAACCTGGGTCAGGCCGAAGCACGCGCCCCCGATTAGCGGGCGAGAACCGGAGTCAGACTTCGGACTACTCGGCTGTTTGCAGATGCTGCACGGCGGCTTGAAAGAAGGTGTGGGCGTGATCGACACAAGCCTCGACCTCGTCAACATAACCATCGGCGGCAGCTGACCAGGCGCGGTTCAGATAGCGTTCACCACTCGCAAACTCGGTCATGATCGTCGCGTAAACACTGGAGCCGAAACGGTGGGCCAGCACCATGCGTCCATCGGCGAACTCCGTCAAATGAGTCACGCATTTGTCATCGATAAACGCGAGAACTTCTTCGCAAGTAAAATCTTCCAGATTGGACTTCAACTCGGAGACGCGTTCTGCGGCAGCTGCCAATTCCCGCCGCACACTTTCAAGTCCGGTTTCCGATGCAGCCGATTGTGCATTCCGAGTGGCCTTGTCCCGACGCAAAAGGATGATGCCTGCCACACCAATCGCGGCTGAAATCAAATATTGGCCCCAGGGAATCGTTTGCCAAGGAGCCGCAGGATCCTCGAAGCGAAACACAGACGCCAGCGAGCCTCCGAGAAAGCCCAGCCATAGCAGCACTTGACCCGCAATGAAGGTGGTGGTGATCTGCATAACATTAAACTCCCATCAGCAGGAAAGAGTACCAACTCGCCAGGCAGGAGCTTGTTACCGCCGCTGTTTCGGCTACCGGGGCTGGCACGAAAATCTTCCAAATGGCGTCGCCCACATTGACCAGAGCCTCACCAACGATCAAGCCTGCAGCTATGGGGACCCCCACTTCATAGCCGAAACGCTTGCCCAACGTAGCGTCGCTCACAACTCTTAGCAGGTTGCCCAGCGTGTAGGTGAGCACGATGCTGAAGGGCATATAGAATCCGAGACCCACCAACACGCCGATACCTCCTAAGCCGCTCATGGCCAACATCAAACCCATGCCGGCGCCTGCCGTATAGCGGTAGGCGGGTACATCACCGCTGACGATGGATTCGATGGTGGTTGCCAAAGCTTCCGCCTGGGGAGCGGGTAAGGAATCGGAGCCCATACCTCCCGGTTTGGTTTCGTGCAGCAGCACCATCAGCCACACAACAATAATCGGTCCCAGCCACGTTCCGATGAATTGCGCTATTTGTTGTCGCCGTGGAATACCGCCAACCAGATAGCCGGACTTTAGATCCAACATGATGTCGCTAGCTTGGGAAATTGCCAAACAAACGGCGGCACCCACAATGATCGAAACGCGAATGGTGGTCAGCGTGTCCGCGCTGCCCTTGACGGAGAAGATCAACAATGTGACCGCGATCAAGGTCATGCCCGACAGCGGCGACCAGTTCGTGCGGCCAATGCACTCAGCCACAATCACGCCCGCTACCCAAATCCACAGCACGCCCAGCACGGCCATCAGCACCGCTCGCATTGGACTGATCTGCCCTGCCCCGACGTACCAGGCGATTGCCACCATCAAGCAGGCTCCGATGCCGATCATTAGATACAGCATGCCGATCGGCAATTCGTCCTTTTTGGCGACATCACCGGCTGTCCGCTCGCCGGCGCCGCGGAGTGCACCAATGGCGCTTAAGATCATGGGAAAAGCCGCGATAATGCCACCAATGGCTGCACCAATCAACATGCCGATTCCCGTTGGGCGATACAGTTGCACCCGCATGCCATTGGGATCCGATGTCAGTGCCGCGACATCACTGCCGGCAAAGTTGGAAAGCAAGGGGGATAGAAGAAAGTAGCAGAAGAATCCGCCTGCACCGAACCAGAAGCCGCCCTTGCCCGACAAGTAACCAACACCGATCGTCATAATCGAAACAAAGAAGGCAATGTTCAGCATGGGCGGCAAGCCGATTTTCTGGCCCACTGCCCAGTCGTGATCCTCACCCATGAAACTCAGCACGCCGATCTGACAAACTCCGGCGATGAGTACGCCTCCCAGCAGCAGCACCGCCTTGCGGACCCCGGCACCTGGGCTTTTCAAAATGGTGGCGACCGCAATTCCGCCCGGGTAGGCCAAGCGATCGAAATCGATCATCTGCTTGCGGAGCGGAATGACAAAGCACAAACCCAGAACGCAGCCAGTCATCGCGGCCAGTATTAACAGCGGCTGATCGATATTCGCCAGCTCGGCGTACTCTTCTTTCTTCGATAGGATCAAGAGGGCTGGTACGCTGAACATGATGCCGCTGGAGGCGCCGTTTACAGCGGAGGCAATCGTCTGATTGATGTTGTTTTCGACGATGCTTGTGCGGCGCATGACGCCCCGCAGAATACCCCAACCCAGAATGGCGGCCAGCTCCGAGCCTTCGATGGAAAATCCCAGCATCAAAGATGCGTAAGCCACGGATACCGTGAGTACGACACCAATGGCCCAGCCAACCAGGATGGCGACCCAAGTGAACTCGGGATAGTCGCCGCGAATAGGAACAATTCGGGGACCCGTTCTCATAGATTACCGCTCAGCGACAAGTAGTTGTGTTCATCGAGATGGCCCGATTGTAAGGAATCCGTCCCTTTGCGGGACCGCTGGCAGCGAAAATTCGTATCTGAGAAAATAGTAACCGGCAAAATAGTATCCGGGAAAATATGTTTCATGGGCCTCGGTCCGCCCGGCTGCGGCCCATTCAAGCTTTCATAGGGACTGTCGATGACGACCCAATTCGCGATTTCGTTGGCCGAGATTGAAGCCGCTCAAGAACGCATTGCATCCCACGTCGTGCATACACCCTGTGTACTCAGCGAACGTTTGTCGCAGGAACTTGGCTGCGAGTTCTATCTCAAGGCGGAGAACTTACAGCACGTGGGGGCGTTCAAGGCACGTGGAGCGACGAATGCGGTTTTCTGTCTGAGTGACGATGAAGCGAGCCGCGGAGTGGTTACGCATTCCTCTGGGAACCACGCCGCAGCCCTGGCCCGCGCGGCGGCTCTGAGAGGAATTCAGGCTCATATCGTGATGCCTGAGAACTCGGCACGCAGCAAGATTCAATCCGTGCGCTCGTACGGCGTTGAGCCTGTCTTCTGTGAGCCGACGGCCGAAGCAAGGGAGCAAACCGCAGAGCGGATTCGCGACCAAACCGGTGCGACCTTGATTCATCCCTACGACCATCCTCAAGTTATTGCCGGACAAGGCACCGTTGGCCTGGAGATTTTGCAGCAAGTGCCCAACGTGGAAATGGTCGTGGCACCGTTGGGAGGCGGCGGATTGCTGAGTGGCATTTTGATCGCCACCCATGCATTACGACCGGATGTGCGGGTCTACGGCGCGGAACCGGAGTTGGCCGATGATGCATTTCGAAGCTTGCAGGCCGGTACGATTCAGATGCCATCGCGCTATGACAGCGTTGCCGATGGATTGCGGTCCCCGCTAGGAACACGGACGTTCCCGGTGGTACAGTCTCTGGTCAGGGAAATACTGCTGGTGAGCGAACAGCAGATACGGACCAGCATGCGGAAGATTGCCGAGTCGGCCAAGCTGGTGGCCGAGCCGTCGGGAGCCGTATCCACGGCAGCCGTGTTCCAACATCCGCAATTGTTTCAAGCCAAAGTCGTCGTGGCCGTCGTTTCAGGTGGCAATTTGGATTTTGGTGATTGCCGCTTGGGTTCCGCCTGAGCAGCAGCTGGCTTCAGCGATGCGTGATGCGTGGCCGCCGCCCGCTGGTGGCAATCTTTTGGGAGGCTCCATGTTTCTTGCCGCGCTGGGCCGCCGCGTCGTCATGTTGGTAACGGCCGCGGGTGGTGCTGGAGCCAAGTTGCACATCGCATTCCAATGCAAGCCAGCGTTTGGCGGTTCGATGCAATGCAAGCGCTCGATCGTGAATCAAAGCTTGGCTTTCGGCGACTTCACTGTGACTGGCTTCTAGCTCACCGAATCTGGGTAGTCCGGCCACGTAGCCTTCCGCATAGGATGCACCGCTTCCACGAGAAGCTCCGCCATATTGCAGCTGGGCGAAAGTGGCGATGGTCAGCAGTAACTCACGAAAGAGCGCGATGCAATTCTCGACGTCCGATAGGGGGCCGTAGAACCAGAACCAAGTGCGGTTGGAACGCGTCGCCATGTACCATTGAACGGTCGGAAAAATATCGTGCACTACGTACCAGGCAAGTGATTTCTCCCAAGTACAGGCGCGTTTGCCGTTGAGCGGGCAGGCCATGCGGGTGAACTGGACATGCTCCACCCGCTCTTTGTCGATGATATCCTCGCGACCCAAATTGTGCTTGAGCATCAGGGTCTGCATCATGCGTAACGCGTTGCGTTTTTCACCTTCTGTGCTGGCATGGTTATTGGCTGTATTGTCCAGGGCTCGCAGCCGACGCATGATCTTCTCGAACTCGTCCTGAGTCAGCTCCTGTTCTCGGCTGCGAGTTCGGTGATTGGATGAGCTGCCCTCGGCTGGCGACTGCTGATCGCTAGTTGTCCACATGTTGGCCACGAAATAGCATTCATCTTCGCCGGGATTCCACGTGTCATGAACGACGTGATCAACCATGGTGCAGAAGTGTCCACTGCGGCCGTTCGCCTTTTCCAAATGCAGGATGACAGCGCCTTGGGGGAGTAAATTGGGCACGAATCGCAGCTTGGGCAATTGGGTTCGTTGCCAGCCTAATTCCTCCAGATACTTGGCTGCGGCGCTGACCGGCACCCCGTTTCGCGGAGTCTTTTTGGTGCGCTCGCCAATCTCTTGATAGATGTCGCGATACGCGCGTCCAGTGGCGATAGCGATCGCGCGAGTGACGCAGTCACCGGCCGAACCCACAAATCCCGACTCAGCCCGGCCACCATCGTTCCAAACGAAATTCATTTCGGCAATCCAATCCCGTTGAGAGAGCCTTACCACCTATCCGAAAACTGCAATCTGCTTTGGCGTCAGTCGCGGTTCTCTTCGGTTGTTGGCTGACATCATGCGACTCACCATGGGGCTGACGATAGGTCTACTTATGGCTGATAGTCGGCCAATCGGCAAGCCGCCAAACGCAATTTGCTCTCGGCGTCGCTCGAACGGGAGCTGTTAAGACAGGCAGTTATCGCTGGTGGAAGCCAGTAAGGCGTATAATGCATGGATCCAGGAACATCCAGTCGTTGCAACCTTAGGGGACTTGCCATGCGTCGAAGAAATTTTGTGTCCACGCTCATGGCCGGAGTGGCTTCCAGTTCGTTGGCTCTGCCACGCGGCAATGGAAGTCCATTATTTGCGGACGAACATGATCACGCTGTGTGTCATCCGACCTATGCTACGGTTCAGGATGCCATGCGAGCTCCGCCAGAAACCCGCGCCTTTGTGCCAGCAATCTACGTGGGTACAGGAGTCCATCAACCCGATTACCTGGCGACCGTGGATGTGAATCCGAATTCCGAAACCTACGGACAGGTTGTGGGCAGGTTTGCCATGCCTGAACCGGGCGACGAGCTCCATCACTACGGCTGGAATGCTTGCAGTAGTTGTCATGGCGAAGGTCAGCGACGCTATTTGGTGGTGCCCGGCTTGGCTTCGGGCAACGTGTATATCTTGGATGCCCATGAGCCCACAGCTCTCAAACTATATCGCAAGATTCCGGCCGCCGAGATAGCCCGGAAAACGAATCTTTCGACACCCCATACCGTGCACTGTCGCGCTGATGGTGTCATCATGATTTCCATGCTCGGCGACGCTGCAGGTAACGCGCCGGGCGGCTTCTTGGAGATCGGCAGTGACTTTGAAATCAAGGGGCGGTGGGAGAAATCGCTGGATGGAATGAACTTCAACTACGATTTCTGGTATCAGCCGCGACACAACGTCATGATCAGCAGCGAGTGGGCGGCACCCAATACCGTCCGCCGAGGGTTCCAGTTGGAGGACGTGCAAGCAGGCAAGTATGGTCATCACTTACATTTCTGGAATTGGGAAGAACGACGCATTGAACAATCGGTGGATCTCGGCGAAGGCGGTATGATTCCGCTGGAAGTCCGCTTCCACCATGCACCGGACAGTACACATGGCTTCGTTGGAGCCGCACTGAGCAGTGCGATCTTCCACTGGCACCGGCCTCAGGATGAATGGATCGCCGAGAAGGTGATTCAGGTGGAAGCAGTGGAGACCGAGGGATGGCCCTTTGCCGTACCGGGATTGATTACCGATCTCGTCTTGTCTTTGGATGATCGCTTTCTGTACTTCGCCAATTGGCTGCATGGCGACATCCGCCAGTACGATGTCAGCGATCCAAACAAGCCCAAGTTGACGGGCCAAGTCTGGTTGGGAGGCGTCATCGGACGCGAATCTGAACTGCGAGACCACGGAGCTGTGGGCGGCCCGCAGATGCTCCAACTCAGCTTGGATGGGCGTCGCTTGTATGCCACGAGTTCGCTTTACAGCGTATGGGACAACCAGTTCTACCCGCAGATGGCACAACAAGGCTCGTGGATGATTCAGATCGATTGCGATACCGAATCTGGCGGCATGAAATTGAACGATCGCTTCTACGTGGATTTCGGCAAAGAACCGCAGGGGCCCGCTCGCGCGCACGAAATTCGCTTTCCCGGCGGAGACTGCACTTCCGACATTTGGGTCTAGTTATGCCGAGGCACTGTTCGGGGGAACAGTAGCTTCGGAAGCTGACCCATTTTGGAAGCTGTTTTACTGAGCGCACTGCTGGCAGTAGCCGGCCAGCCATCCACGTGCGCCTTGGGGAGGTACGGCGTCGGCCATGTCGGATCCATCAGCCAACGTAAAGGTGACAGCCAACGGAAACCGGCCTTCGGGGGCTCCACCGGTAAAGCGGCCCTGCCCCCAGAACTCGCCCAAGCAAACCAGGTCGAAACGGACGACGCTGCCATCGCGGACCCAGAGCTCTCCCAACAGCTGAGCTTCATAACCGCGTTGACCGTCGGCCGTCTGCAGCTGGACCTTTCCTCGCAATCGTCCATCGACGAGTTCGCATTCCAGTTGCCGAATTTCGTCTTGTTTCCACATCGGTGGCTCGCCCCGCGTATTGTCAACCAGATGAAATCTGGCAATCCGCTGAAGTAAGGATTCCGCCAATCGGCCTTGGCGGAGTTGTTCGTGTTCCTGATCTGAGATCCACAGATTGTCCCTGCCGATGGCCTGTTGAAAAATCTTTCGCCATGGGTCGTCGGTAGGCGGATAACCGTCCAGTACTTTGGTGTGAACTCGCAGCACGAGTCCACCCTCGGGAGGTTGCTGCTGGAATCTTGAATCGACGGATTCCGCGGTCAGTGGCGCTGCTTGCGCAGATGAATTGGAATCAAAATCGCTCAAGCTCTTCCTCATCAAGCGGAGCAGCTTCTCGGGATCGCGATTGTTGTTGTAAAAAAACAGGCGTCCGTTGGCATCCGCTACGTAGAAGCCTTGCGTTGTCTGTTCGAAGTCGTTGCGAGGGCTTTGGGCGGCGATTTTTCGATAGAAGACACCCTCCGTGTCTTTCTGGCGCCTTTGGTTCGCCTGGTCGATAGCGACCGGCACAAATTCAGTCTTCAGCAGCTCGGCAATGGCGGGATGGGCGAAGGTCGACTCACGGTCGAGCACACCATTGTTTCACGTGCAGCCTAGCGGATTCCCATCCATGGCCCAAATGAAGATGGGCTTTCGCTGCTCAACTGCCTGACGCTGCGCGTCAAGCAAGGAGATGTTCCACGGAATCGTCCGCCACATTGCATCCTTTGCAGGCTGCACCTCTTGCAGCAGTTGATCAAATCGCTCCTGGGTCAATTCGTCTGCTTGTAAACAGTTGATTGCCAGTAGCATTGTCAGTACCAGTCCCGACAAGCTTCGCATTCTATTCTCCCGCAAGTAGTGGCAGTTTCCTAATGGAATACTCTGGTCGCCAGAGCTTCTTTTTGCAAGCCGGCTTTCCAATCAAAGCCATTTCGTCGAGCCAGGAGACATCGCCATCGTCTCTCGCGATAAAGCCGTCCTGGCTGGCAGCCACGCTGTAAGTAATCTTCATCTCAGTACGCTTTTGGATAGCTTTTGCAATTCACTTTTCGCCGAGCTAGCTGCCCAAGAAATGACGCACATGGATTCCTGAATTTCCCCAGCCCGCATGATAGCCGCAGATCAAACAGTAGCCGGTTTACTGCCTTCAGTTTGTTCGAATTCATAAGTCACATGCATCCCGTCTAGCCGTCCGAAGGCCAATCCACGAAACCCTCATTGACGAGGCCGCAGCGCATTGCTGGTCCGCACTCTTCACACGAAAATAACCTTTTCATCGTGTCCTTACAGAAGTTGCATTTACTACAATCTCCGACAACCGACGAACGGAAGTATTAACGTCATTGCTTGATTCGTTTCATCATTGGAGAAGACACTCATGCGCGCTGCCAGTATTCTTGTGTTTGCGTCAGTGCTAAGTTGCTTAGCCGGCAAGTCGACATGCACCGATTCGGCATTAGCGCGCTTTACACAGACTGGTCAATGGAACCGCAAATAGCGGCTGGATGTAGAAGGTTACGAGCATCATCTACACTGGTTCCGTTCCCGAGCAGCTAGCGTTGCTGGAAAAAATGTGTGGCACGTGCTTGCCCGTGAGCTCTTTAGTCACCAGCTTGCACGTGCTTGGTTCGTGAACGCGTTTTGAAGTTTACGAGCCTGGGAAGTGTTGGCGTCTTTGGTTGCTTTCAGCGGGAGGCGACCGTCGGGGTCACACCACTTGGTGGCCTTCAGCGGGCGACCTTCTTCTGATGACTTGCAGCATTCGCCTGCTACCCCGCAGCTGCTGCGCTGGGGTGTTCCTAGCCCTCAACGAGCAGGCCAAGTCATGCAAAAGGGATTCTTCGATGAGCCCATCTTCCGCGGATTGCTCAAACTGGTGGTCAATGCTTAACGAGCGTAAGGCTGTTTGATTGGAGCTATTCAGCTGCTGGTCGTGCATGTCCAGTTTATGCACCGTTTGGCTCGCCGGCCGTTTGGTATCCAGCTGCTTTCGGCTTGAATTCGAGTTGAATTCTATCGCCGGAAGCAATGTTGGCGGACTGACCGGAAAGTGGTAGGCCTGAGACTGGGAGGTGGCTCCGTGGGGTACCTCATGGAATTCATCGGGAAATCCGTCGCCATCCCAATCGATGTCGTTGGCAGTTGGATCCAAGGCACCATTCCAAACGAATGTACCATGTGACAGCATGGTCACTTCCGCCACGTAGGATGCACAAGCAACGAACTGGTTGCTGGAAGATTAAAATGTGTGGCACGGGCTCGCCCGTGTCCCCTCTACTTACCAGCTTGCACGTGATCGACGCCTAAACGCGTGTCGAAGTTGAAGAGCCTGGGATATGCTTGGAGGCTTCGATCGCTTTCAGCAACCTCAGGGGGAGTAAGAGCTACAGGAATTTGAAAGGTAGGAAAATAAGTGGCAATCAAGTCGCTCAAACCCTTGCCGACATATTGTCCCAATCTTTGTCCATTCTTGTCTGTTTTGTGGCCGCTCTTCGCCTCACAGAGATTGGACTAAAAACAATTCCTTGCTACAAAGAAGACAACCATAAAAAGGCAAGATCACCCAGGGTGTACTGTGGCAGTGTGCCTCATTGTCACTTGGATTGAGGCACGTACTCTTAAGCTCGAAGTACTAATTTGGGGGATTCAATGACCGGCAGTCGTAAGACGCCATCGCGTTCCGCACAGAATAGGGGGAAGCGATCCGCATTTCGTCGCCGATGGGTGGCCAAGGCAACTTCTGGCGCGTTGTTCTCGGCCGACAAGTGACCCAAACAAGCCCACTGTAGCTGGCCCTCTGTGCAGAGCGTTAGCAGCTCGGCAGCATCCTCATTGGAGATGTGACCGCGACGTCCGGCGATGCGTTGTTTCAAACGCTCAGGGTACGGGCCTCTGCGAAGCATGTGCTCGTCATAGTTGCTTTCGAGCAATACCGCATCCAGTCCTCGCATCAAATCCAACAGTTCCGCAAATACGTGCCCCAAGTCCGTGAGCAAACCAAAGCGTTGACCGTTTCTACAATCTTCAATGACGAAGCAAGCGCCTTCCACAGCGTCATGAGGTGTGCGGATGGTTTCGATGCGAAGCGAACCAATCTGAAAGGCATCGCCAACCACAAAGTGGTTGGCACATACGATGGGGCCTGTCGAAGGTTTGGCTCGGGCTGCGTTCCAAGTGCGCATGCTGGCGTAGATTGGTAAACCATACTTGCGATGAAAAGCGCCCAAGCCGCTAATGTGGTCGCTGTGTTCGTGCGAAAGAATGATCGCGTCGCAGTCGCGGATGTCGTACCCGCAGTCAGCTAGCCGCGTTTCCGCCTTGCGCCCGCTAATACCAGCGTCGAAAAGCAAGCGCGTCCCGCCGCTTCGCACAAAAATGCAATTGCCCGTACTTCCTGATTGCAATGAGATGACTTCCATGCCAGCAGTCTAACAATGCAGGAGGTCCTACGGAAGTCAGGTAGGACGAATCGTTGCCGCTCCTGTCATTTCCCAAGTTCGCGTTCAATCGTGCGGAAATTCATTGGGCTACGCGCGACGGTGTTGCTAGGGAGCAATTGTTTGTCTGCCTTTACTTTCAGCAGGCGTTTACACAAGTCGAAGTCGCGTTCCATGGCGGTGAACAGAAGTGCACGGTCCATTAATTCGGGATGGGTGTTAGTTTCATAGTAGGCTTCGACGCCCGATACGACTTTCTCTAGATCGACCTTCATGACTTGGGATAGCTGTTGTCCCCAACCGTGAGTATCAAACATGTTCACGACTAGCTGAGCGTAAAGAATATCGCCCTCTTTGAGTTCCAGCTTATCTACGACCGAATCGCGATAGGCTTCGGCAGAGCCCGGTTTGCCGTGCCAACGGGGCAAGAGCAAGAAGCATAGGCTGTGTTGTAGATTTGAGTTCTTAATGTGCGAACTCTTGGCCAAGGTATCGGCCAGTCGCTTGGCCAATTGCATGTCGCCGGTACCCATTGCTATGTCGATGGCGGAATCAAGCGTGGTAGCCGATGGTTCTCCTGCCAGGAAGGGTTCGAGCAGCGTTCGTGCTTGCTGCATGTGATCCTTAAAGGCGTCGTTACCGGCTGTGGTTACTGAATCGGCGAACCCACCACCTCGGGCTTCCCAAGCCAACTTCAGTTCGAGACTTGCCAAGATGTTGGCGGCAACTTGCGACGTTGGAAATCGCCGTTGGAAGTGCTGTGCTAGACTCATGGCCCGGGCCAAACAGTCTCCACCCAAGTGCTCTTGGTAGTGGAGGCACGCGGAAGCGACGATACTTTGAAACTTGAGCGGCCACCAGCCGAAGTGAGGGCCTAAGCTGTGGTAAGGGTCTTTGTGCATCAATTGGCTAATGGCTTCCAGTTGGCCAATGTCACGCCGAGCAAGCACTTCCTTGACGAGTTCACCGATGACCAATTCAGGCGACTTTGGCAGCTTATCTGGCCGACGTGAAACGACCGCTTGTTCTCCTTGCCAATGAACCAAGGCAGCTCCGTTCGCGGCCATCTTCGCTCTCTCATCGATTTGTCCCTCAATAAACTGAGTTGCAAACTCTTCGAAGAAACCGAGTGGACCACGGTAGGTCACAAAGTAGCGGTCAGTCGCCATCGAACGAGCATCCTCGAATCGTCCGATCGATTGAAACACCTTGCGCCCGTTGATATCCACTTCGCCCATCCATTGCGCGGGACAGGGAATGCTGAACGTCGACGGACGTAGCAGCATGGTGGAGGCAACCAAGTGTGTCAATGCACGCGGCGTCGGCTCCATCCCCAAGCATGCGTAGCTGTTGCCGACAGCGACTGCTCTCGGAGATTGCTGGGAGCCCAGGAATGCACTCAATTCGGGCCCGTCCCCGCGAGGGCTTACAAACAACTGATGCGAGCTCCCGCGACTCAGTAGAATCGACCTGCCATCATTCGAGGCCCAGATACTGGTAGCATCGGATTGCAATTCCCCTGCTTTTTCGGGCGCTACCAGAATCTCGACTTGCCCGCTTCCGAGTTCGACACGTCGTACACTGTTGTCAGCAAGGAAAACCACAAGTGACTGAAAGTCGTCGGACTGGCAGGCAGCAACGACTGACGGTAGTTCGACGGGCTTTATGCTGGCGACTATCTCATTGGGGCGAGCGAACTTTATCTTGCCACTTTGGCACCAGTAGACAGTCTTTGCATCTGCGCCCATCCAAGGTCCAAATTGAATGGAGTCCGCCTCTACCATTCTATGGGCCAATCGTACTTGGCCAGTCGCAAAGTCAACCGCATGCCAACCCGACTCCAGGTCAACGACACCCGCTGTAGCATCCGCGTTAACGGCCAGCAGCTTCGATTTACCCGGGAGGTTGATTGGAGTAACAGGCCATACAGCGTTCTTCCAATCATCAAAAGCAACTCGAATACGGCGCTCAATTTCTGGATCTAAACTTGCAGCTTTCGTCAACTGTTCGGCCTTGGGCACCGCAGCTGACAACCAGGCATCCAGAGTCTGCTGGGAATCTGCCAATGGTAAATCATCTCGCGGGGCAAGCTCTTTGTGCCGCAGGCCCCACGCCACCAAAAACGACAATTGGTCTCGCATCGTCAAATCGTCGAGCTGAAGCACTTGGCGGGCGCCGTTGGTCGGCCGGATGACCAGTTGTTTGTGATCGTCCGTCAGAAACTCGGGTACTGCGGGGCCAATAATTTCCTTTCGCATGCACCAGACTCGCGGTAACTCCCATTCGTCGGTTGGCTCAATTCTGCGCAGAGCCGGAGTGGACTTCATGGCCGAATCCAGCATCGACTGACTAGTGGCTGACAAGGTTGGCCTGCTAATCAGAAATTCCGCCTGGTTGACATCTCGTACCAGGATGCTGTCATTCGTCACACCGATAAGCTCAGCCCGCACGGTTGGCTCTGCGTCTTGAAAGCTCCACAGGCTTAAATGCGACTCCGCCGCCTGCCGCATTTTTTGTCCCCGCTTGAGTACGGCTTCGAAAGCTTCGATCGTAGCTTGCTGTTGAGATGGATCTTTAGGCAAAGGTTCCGAAGTGCGCCTGCCATCGAGTGATTCAAAGATGATCAACGAATCAGAAACAGATAGCACTACGACTGGCTGTGACGGGAAACGAACCGTGCCAGTCGGGTCGTGGCCAATGCGATAGTTCTGCCAGTTCGCATGCCTTGTGAGGCTATTGTTCCAATTCCTTGCCTTCAGTCGTTGTGCAAGTTCTTCCGCTTCGGACTTGGAAGACGCTTCTAACGCACTTGGATCTACCAGGAATGTCTTGGCCAGGCCATCAAGCATTTCTTCGAAAACGAAGTCGCCGTCCTGCTTGCCAACCAGAATGGCTTCGAACTGGCCGTTTGAGTTTGCCAATCGCCACCTGAGCGTCTGTCGATTGGGCAACAATTGTGTCGGTGCTGTGCCCAAGTTGATCGGGTATTTGATGGCCAAGCTCTGGAGCACTGCCTCCGGATCGTTGGCAGACAGAAGTTCCGCGTTCTCCTGCAGCCAATCGTGAACATCGCGGGCAACCAGGATGTCTTGCAGTCGATCCAACGAGTGATGATTGTCTTTCGAGCCAGCGTAGTACGCCGCAGAAATGTCACCTTCAAAAGCGCTGTTAAGCCGAGCTGGTTCTCCGCGTATCTCCACCACGCTTCCGCTTGATAATACCCGGCGACTAAAAACCGACTTAAAGTCGTCCTGGTCAGTTTCAAACCAAGTAGACGACGATCCAGACGCCTGCGTCATGGCTGCCGATGCTACTACAGCGTCGACTTTGTCGAGTTGTGCGGCGGGCACAAAGAACTTGCCCACCCCAGGCGTTTGAAAGATGAAGCCGTTTGCGGCCAGGCCCAGCAGCTGTCCGCGAAACTGTTGGCCGTTCGCCTGAGTCCACAAGTCACGTAGGGCGAGGCCATCAACGAGCGTCGTGAGAATCTCCGCTGGAATTTCTGCAACATCGGATGGTGCACCGCCTGCGATTTTTTGCCCCATATTGCCATGAAACCACCACACGTAATCTCGGCAGCTCAATTCTTGTGGTCCCATCACCGTGGCCTGATCGACTTGCGCCCCAGCTAATACTTCAGCGGGCTGGCTTGCTGATCGCGGGAGCACAAACAGGGTGCCGCGAGCTGTTCTGCAGATGCGTGGGAATTGCTGAATCTCTTCCTCAGTTGGCATAGCCAAGCCACCTTCCGCTCGTACGTCAGCGGCAATGTGCGCCGCGAGTTCCTCGAATGGAGATTGAAGCATCTGTCGCGGCACAAGGTATCGAAGACCCCGCGTGAATTTCAAGTCGCCCGACGTGTGTGATTCCTTGACCTGCATGACCAAGCCGTGCACTGACATTTCTATCGGCACGCCAACCGCGGAAAGCGAACGGCGATAGTCATTCAGCACCACTTGATGGCGCACCTTCTCTATGGCTTGCATCGTTTCCTTTAGCGACTCGTTGGTGAATGCCGACTTGTCGACGAGGATTAACGAGTCGCCGCTCGAAAAGTAAACGTGCTTCTGGTCGGAGTGAATCGCCTTTCGAAATCTCTGTGGGAATTTTGGTTGTGCGTTCACCCACTTGGGGTCTACCCCAACACCTTGATAGAGCGAGTACTTTCGATACTGATCCTGTACCTTTGGTAAAGCAGCCTGAATTGTCTGCTGATCTTCTTCAGTGAAATCCTTCAGGGAGAGGTAAATCGAATTCGGTGTCTCTTTGTCTTGTCGACGTAATTCCACATTGCTTAGTTCGTCGACGAATAGAAGGGAACCGATTAGCTTGCACCCATTGGCCAAGGTCCATTCGCGTTCAGCACCTAACTGTCGGCCTTTACTGGTATGCAAGAACCACTGTGAAGGAAACTCGCTAGCTGCCTTTTGTGCATCTGCCTCTTGCGCATTGACGGACGCTTCCAAGGAACAAGCAAAAACTCCAAGACTGACCAGACAGATGCCAACAACCAATGATTTAAAAGAGCGAGGCACTGGTAACAATTAAACTCCGTAAGAAAGAGAGGCCTAGTTATCTCACAAGAGCGGCCAATCCGAGAAAATGGAATCAAGTGATTCCAAAATCGCAGAGTCAAGTATGTCCGAAGATTGCTGCGCTGCATCTTCTTCGGTGTTCAAGTGTTGTGTAGTCGCGTGGAATGGAGCAACTTGCTCTCGAGAATCAACAGACCCAGTCGTGTCTTGAGCGCTGATGGAGAGAAGCGCTTCAACATCGTGCGACTTCAAGAGTTGGCGACTCGTAAGTACGGCTATCGAATTCGCGGCGAGATCGGCAGAGAATTGTGGCGACATTTCGAGCATGATGCTGCCGTAATTCGGCTTTCCTCCGCCTCCACGTCCGCCTCCACCCTTTCCTCCGCCTCCACCTCCATCACCGCTACCGCCTGTCCCAGTCATGACTTGATTGATCCAATTCAGGTAGGGATAGACTAAGATGCCGCCAAGGCCACTACCGAAGTAGGGTGGACTGATCAGACCGTAGGTGGAGTTGTTTACAGAGTAGCCAAAGGTGTTAATCGCTGCCACTCCGCCGACATTTCCTTCGCCGTCGACAATGTAGCTGGGTCCGCCCGAGTCGCCGCTGCCCAAGTTCGCTTCCAAGTTATAGGGCAAGTTTATGTTGCCCAGAAAGCTGTATGCTGAAATCGTGGGATGATCAAAATCTGCCCGCCAGATTTTGTCTTTATTCAAAGCGTTACCGGCTCCCTCGCCCGCATCGTCGAAAATGTTGCCGCCAACGCGTTTGGTAGAGTAGCTTGCTGGGGTGGTGTAACCGTTGATCCCATCACCTGCCAAACCGAATCCGACCATCCGAAATTCCGCGGTCTGATGCACCAGATATTCGTGCAATTTATGGGCTGAAATGCCGGGTACCTCCGAACTCAATTTGATGAGAGCAATGTCGTGGGCGACGCTGCCACCACGGCCGAAGCCGATGAATTCGGGATGTACAAAGAGCGCCTCAGCTACAATGCCGGCGTTCGTATCCCCATCGGGATAAAAGGTCACTTTCTTCGGATCGAAGTCTACTGACCCGTTGTTGTTGGTATCTAAGCAATGGGCGGCTGTGAGTACCCATTGATTACCCACATCTTCATCTCCATTAACTAACGCAGGATCGTCGATGAGCGTAGCGGTACACAAGTATTGGCTACCCCGGCCTACCAGCGAGAGGCTGCCGGTCGCCGGATAGTCTGTTGTAATCCGATCCGCAGGCGTGTCCGCTCCAAAGCTCGAGCCAGAACCTACGATCATGGGTAGATATTCGACGGCAGCCAATGCGGCATCCATGGTGATCCGCTTTTCCATGAACTCGAAAAGCAATGCCCTTCTCTTCATAGCAGATTTCCGCCGGTAGGAGTCCGAGTCTAAGAATCTTCAGCAATGAATAATTTGGCGATTCCCTCAATGGTTCGCAATTGGAATATAAAAGAATTCTGCAGCAGCAGACTTCAATGCCACGAAAGCAGTCTTTACTGGGCGTGTGACCCGAGAAGTCCGACGTTGACTAGCGACCAGCGGCGTTAGCCACGGTTCTCTTCGGTTTTCGGATAGGTTTAAATGCCAACGCACCTTCGGGGCGTCTAAGCGAGTCGTTGCGGTCGGGTTCGCGGGCCGTTTAGCAGTCTGCCGATCATCGTATAACGCACTGCGTATTCGTAGGTCAGCAGCAAGAAGAACGAGATCAAGATCGTGATGGCCGAAAACTTCAGGAAGGCCGGGATGGGCAGGTCGCGGACCAACCACTGAGCGAGTATTACCAAGGGCAGATGAATCAGGTAAAGCCAGTACGACGAGTCCGAAATGTAACGCAACGTTTTGCTTTCGCCCGAAAGACGCTGACGAAAGAGGCCGATCAGCCCGAAGGTCATAAGCCAAGCAAAAGTGGCTTGGAGAAAGTTGGCGATCAGGGCGTTGGCCATTTCATCGTTGAGCTTGGGAATAATGCCAAAGGTTCCCGAAACCGAATCCAGTCCAAGAGGGAAGATGATCAACCCAGCGATAGGCAAACTGATGTACCAGCGACGGCCGAGTTCACTCGAGGTGTCATCCATGTCCCAATAGACAGCACCAAAAAAGAAGAAGATTGCGTAGTAGAGCAGCACGCTGGGAATAGGCAGCAGGCCGATCGAAGGATCCGGTCCAAAGCTTTCCGCGGTCATGAAGGACTGCGGCAACATGGTCAACGGAATGAGCCACAGCAGACTGAAGGGCGAACAAACGAGCCATCGTGGTAGCCGGTTGATCGGCAGGATCTGAGCCAGGGAAGCGTAGATCAAAAATGCCGCAATGAGCCAGCACAGAAACCACAGGAACCACAGATGCATGAAGACTGGAAATTGAAACAGCAGGGCTTTTAGACCTGCGAGATTGTTTGATTGACCGACTGTCTCTTGTGAGCCAAGGTAGTCCTTGGTGTTGAGTAACTCGGCAATCCGCTTGCGCCCTTGCAATAGCGATTCCTGCTCAACCGGCACGCCCAGCGAGCTGGCAATGAAGTTTGTCGTGCCGAAATCGGTCTTCAAAAGTTCCTGCGGGATGGCTCCGTTTCCGTCACGCGCGTTTGCATTTGCTCCCGCTTCGAGCAACATTTCAGCCTCATCTGCCCGGCCCATGAAGGCGGCGATATGAAGTGGCGTCGATTGGTTGCGATCCGGCAGATTCACATCGGCGCCAGCACGAATCAAAAGCTCGGCTATTTCAGTCCGCCCGATGAACACCGACGTGCACAGTGGTGTTGCGCCCGAATTGGGGTCGACTCCATCAATACCGCTGTCCGGCTTCTCAAGCTCCGAGCGAACGAATTCGATGTCGCCGGAGACGACAGCCGCGAAAAGCGAGGAGCTCTCGGAGTTGCCCGGCGATGGCCGAGAAGCCATATAGTTGACCACCCAGACAGCTGGAACGATCGTCAGGCAACCGATGACCAGAGGCAGAAAGATCCGTTTGAAGCGGTGTTTAACAAGACTAGCCAATCCACGTTTTCGCCACAGCATTGCGGTAAAAAACCCGCTGAGCATAAAGAACAGCGGCATGCGAAACCCGTGGATGAAAGCGAAGAGAACGTAGTAGGCATTACTCTGCTGCGAGTCTTGAACGGGCCACGGAAGGGGAGCAAATGAAAGCGCCGCATGCAATACGATGCCGAGCAGCATGGCGATCGCGCGCAGCGCGTCGAGATCGTGCCGGCGATCGTAGTGGGCGGTCGCCCTGACCTCCGTTTCGGCATGCGTAGCCGTTTGTTGGGCCAGCAAGTCTGGATGGATGGTCGTTGTATTCATGGAGTTGCTCCTCAATCAATAAGAAAAGCGCATCGCCAAGCGAAGCAGTTAAAGGAAGAAGTTGCCGCAGGTTTGCGATGAAGCGTCAGCGTATTTGAGCGCTTTCAATCTCATCCAGAGCGAGATAGGCGGCGGCGATACTCTCACCGGAGAGTTTTCTGCGCCAACTTTCAGCAGAAGTTGTCTTGGATTTTAGTGCTCGCCAGTACAACCAGACGGAGGCGATGAAGCCGACGATGCCGACGACCAACGAGACCACCAACGAGTTTGCGTAAAGTACGACATCGTCCATGCCGAGAGCAACGGCCACGGGAATCCACATCAGCCACCACACAAAGCCGACCAGGACTCCGGCCCGCAAGTAACCGGCTCGCAGACTGTCGATTTTGCCGCGAATCTCGGCCACGGATTTCGAGTAATCAATTCTGCGAATTCGGGTACAGACGAGCAGCGCCTGAGCAATCACCAATACGCCGTAGACGTGAAGGATGGCGCCGCACACAACACGATGCGGAACTTGCATGTTCAGTGCCCAGCAGCGGACACCCAGTAGAATGATGGCGATTCCGATCAATACCTGCACCAACTGTCCTCGAAAAAGCGGCCGCAGTGATCTTTCTACGCGATCCATCAGCTGGCGACGTGTCAGTAACATTCGCCCGGCGAGTTCCTGCTGTTCCAGCGTCGCGGGGGCCGCCGTTTGCCGGTCCACTGCTTGCGTATCGTAGGCTGCGGTTTGCGCCAGGGCGGAATTGCTGGTTGATGTAATCGATTGTACGTCCGACTTGATCTGGCTGGCGTGCTGATACCTCCGCTGCGGCTCCTTTTCCAGCGTTCGCAGAACGACTTCATCCAGCCGCACGTCAATTTCAACTTTCTTCGACGGAGCGGCGAAGCGTCCGATGGGGAGCTCGCCCGTCAGCATTTCGTAAAACACCACCCCCAAGGAATAGATGTCCGCGCGGTGATCCACGCCGCGAGAACCTTCCAGCTGTTCGGGCGCCATGTAGCGAGGTGTGCCCATGACTTGGTGCGTTCCAGTAAGCGTCTCCAGTTGTTCCTCGTTCCCGAGTATCCGCGAGAGACCGAAATCAGCGATCTTCACCACACCGTCTTTGGCAAGCAGAATGTTTTCTGGCTTGATATCGCGATGCACAATGCCCTTATCGTGAGCGTACTGAAGAGCATCACACAGATTTGGCACAATGGCCAGCGCATGTTCGGGCGTCAGCTGTCTTGCCTTGACAACATCTCGCAGCGTCGATCCATCCACAAACTCCATGAGAAAGTAGTAGATGTCGCCGACATGCCCGAACTCGTAAACGGAAACGATGTTGGGATGGCTCAGTTTGGCCAAGGTTCGCGCTTCGCGGGTAAAACGCAATGCGAATTTGACGTCATGTCCGAACTCTTCAGGCAAAATTTTCAGCGCGACCAGGCGGTCGAGGCCCGCTTGGCGAGCCTTGTAGACGGCGCCCATGCCACCGGCCCCGATGAGCTCCATGATTTGCAGGGCCGGGAACAGCTCCGCGAGACGAGCAACCGTGGGCGGCTGAAATCCGCCCGTGCGTTTGTCGCTCTCGTTCAGCGCGTCATGGATTGCTTGCGAGCTTTGCGGGAAGCGATCGAGGTATTCCTGCTGCGTCGGCGTTTGCCCCAGTCGTCGCCGATAATCGACTTCGAGAGCAATCAATTCCGCCAGCAGAACCTCGCGCTCAATTGGCGTAAAGTCGTCGGACAGTACGGATTCGATCGTCGGTGGCTCGTTGACCTGCCACTTGCGTTCAAACTCGGCACACAGATCGTCAATCCGTTCCAGGGCCGCGATCGGTAGTTTTTTCTGACGGACGCTCATCAAGTTCCACCAAGTTTTGCTGAAATTGCGTTGAAAATCGAGTGGGACGACAACGGATCGTCCATTCACAGCAGGCAAAAGGCCATGCCAAGCCCGCGTTTGAATACCCTGCTAACTGAGCTACCGCCAAAGGGGTCAGGTACCCGACACGAAAAAGGAAAGATTGTGAAGCGATTCAATCCCAACGCGTGTGCCAAAAATCAACGACTCAACCAACAGCTGCATCGTTTCTCCGCGAGAACAGCGGAAAAAACGCCACTTTCGCGGGAGCGAACGGCGACGGTTGGGCAGGAATGGATTGCAAGTTGCTTAGGGACCGAGACAGGCCTCGACAGGTTGTGATTCTCCCCATCCCATCGCTTGGCTGCATGATATACGACATCCATGCTGCTTGCTTTTTTATTCCTGCTACACTCAAAATCTGCAGCGCGGGAACAAGAGTCGGGAACCGTGTTCCGACTGGTGCTTTCTGAAGTCGCTCCACGATGGCGCGTCGTGACTCTTATGGGTGTTCTTTCAGAATAGAACGCAAATGGCCGCAGGGTGCCATCTTGCCACTATGACCATTGTTGCCGTATTTCGATCACCAACCCTGGAATCGCACTACCATGAATCTCGATGATTTTCAGAAAACCTGTCACCAGCTGAAAAGGCCGCTGCTGGTGATTTCGGGTAGCAAAGGCTGTTTGACTTGCGGCTATCTGAGTATGGATTCCTTCGAACGCAATGGCGATGCGGGGGCCATCGTCCGCGGTGTGGATACCTACCAGGATATGCTGGAGGCGGAGGTACAGGCAGTCAGTAGTCTGGCGGAAAAACTGGGCGTTCGAGTGGGTATGACCGGGGCCCAGGCGCTCGAGTTATTCCGCTGATGAAGTCGCCCGCGAGTCAAGTGCTGTGGGGCTGCACCCAGAGTAAGAGACGCAACTTGGCCCTGGCAGCATCGCTGGCCACGCGTCAAGGAAATTTTCTAGTGAGCGGATTGCTGCTGGTCAAGAAATGCCTGCATGGCTTTCAAGGTCTCCTGGCTGACGTGGTGTTCAATGCCCTCACTATCGATCAAAGCGACCTTCGAGCTAACGCCCAAAGCTATCAAGAAGTTATAAACCGTCTCGTGCCTTGCCTTGGACTCGCGAGCCAGCTTGCGACCCTTTTCCGTCAGAGTTACCGGGCCGTAGGGCTCGGTTTCCACATAGCCATCGCGGACTAAGCGACCGATGGTCTTGTTGACGGTTACGTGGCTGACACCAAATTGCTTGGCGAGATCAACTGCTCGGCAAATGCCCTTGTGATCGGCGATTTCAGCGATCGCTTCCACGTAGTCCTCGGCCAGCTCGGTCGCGTGATCCGATCGCGTCCTCAGGTGTTTTCTCGGTCCAGTCGTCTTCAAGCGTTGACTCTTCAATAGCGGGTCTCAATCGGGCGGGGATTCTCCCATTTCCACCTTGACGCGATTTTAGCATCGGCTACACTTTGAGGCAAATGTACCATAGGCTAAATTTGGAGCTGTGTCATGCCAAAATGCATGTTCAAGCGTGGATTCACGTTGGTCGAACTGCTGGTAGTGATCGCCATTATCGGAATTTTGGTCGGTTTGTTGCTGCCCGCGGTGCAGGCGGCGCGGGAGGCCGCGCGGAGAATTCAGTGCAGCAATAATCTCAAGCAACTCGGCTTGGCGATCCACAATTATGAATCCGCGCACCAGTTGTTTCCTTCCGGTTATTGCACTTTCGCCACGCGGGATGGCAACGGCCCGGCCTGGGCGGACATCGATGCCCAGACTTGGGACGCGGCTCCCGGATGGGGCTGGGGAGCCCTGCTGCTGCCATTTGTGGAGCAGACCAATCTGGCTAACGCCCTGAATTACGAACGGCCGCTTTGGGATCCGCTGAATGCGGCCGGCGTTCGTCTACAACTGCCCACATTCCTGTGCCCCTCCGCGAGTGGACCTCAGGATCCCTTTGTCGTTGCTACGGCTGGCGGTCCACACTCCATCAACCAGCGTACGGTCACACTCGGAAGATCGAGCTACGTTGCCAGTCACGGCCAGGAGTCTTGTTGGGGAGACTGCGGGGCATCCAGAACGGGACTGATATTTACTAACATCTACACCGGAGAAACCCGTCAAGTGACAATTAATGGGGATGCCTCCAAGGTTGCGGATGGTCCCTTTTATCGCAATTCGAAGGTGCGGTTTCGCGATGTGACCGACGGTACTTCCAACACGATCTTTCTGGGTGAACATTCATCCAGACTGAGCGATAAGTCATGGGCTGGCATTGTGCCTGGTGCTGTGGTCAGTCCCAGTTTTCTGACGCCGGAAAATGGCCCTGACGCGGCAGCTACGCTGGTGCTGGTGCACGCGGGGCCATCGGGAGGCGAACTGGATATCACCGGAGCCCCCATTATCCATCCCGTCAATTTTCCCACCTATCACGTGGGACAGATGTACGCCGAGCATCCCGGCGGAGGACAAGTCTGCCTGGGAGACGGATCCGTGCGATTCTTCGCGGAAACCATCGACCTATTCGTTTGGGCGGAGCTATCCAGCATGAACGAAGGTGAAGTGGTAGATCCGGGAAACTAGGCCTCAATCAAGCGAGCGCCTGATTTAGAAAAAAGAGAAAAACTCGAAAACCCTCGGCGTTTTATGGGTGTATTGGAGGTTACCAAGACTTCAATCTACCGACTCAACGGAGGGTTTCGAGTGAACGCCAAATTACG
>JANSWS010000454.1 GCA_024743355.1 bacterium | reverse complement strand
TCGTCGGAAATGGGTTGCTGGGTCCTGGTGGAAGGTGGACGAGGTTGTTCGTCGACCTGCATACGAATCAACTCGGACATACTCTTGGCGGCGAACACGGGTTCGCCGGTGAGAAGAAAATAACCCACGGCCCCGACAGCGTAGAGATCACTTCTGGCGTCGACTGACAGAGGCGATTGGATTGCCTCCGGTGACATGTAAAGCGGAGTGCCAACCAGTCCTCGGTCGCCACTCTCCGCGGCCTTGGTCGGATCGCGGTCTTTTACCAGACCAAAATCCAAGACTTTAACCACATCGGGAACCCCACCGCGGCGATTGAGCATGATGTTCGCAGGCTTGATATCGCGATGAACCAATTCTCGGGTGTGCGCCTCGAAGAGCGAGCCGCAGATCTGCAGCAAGATGTGAATCACCCGCGCCTCGGGAAGCGGGCCGTGATCATCGACCAAGGTCTGCAGATCCAGACCATCCAAATACTCCATGGCATAGTAAAAGACGCCTTCCGGTGTGCGTCCGTAGTCATAAATGGCGATCGTATTGGGATGATTCAATTGACAGGTAATCTGCACCTCGCGTTCAAATCTCTCCACCGCCAGATCGTTCATTTTCTCGACGTCTAGCAGCTTGATTGCGGTCGGACGTCGCAACATCGCATGATGGCCGATGTAGACTGAGCCCATGCCGCCCGAACCCAGCTTCTCGCTCAAAGTGTACTGTCCCAACTGTTGGGCCTCGATTTCTGCTTTTTGCGCTTCACGCTTCGAACGAGCCAGTAGCAGCGAGAATACGAAGATTCCCAGAGAACTCATGGCCAGCAGACCGTAGAGGATGCCAAATGCCCAGTTCAAGATGGTTAAAGGGCGAAATGCTTGGGCCATGTCGACCTCAGTAGCGACACCCATTTGATAGTCGGACAGCCAATTCCACGCGCCCACTACGGGTACGCCGCGGTAATCGCGATAGCCATCAAGATCCATATTCGAGTTTCCAGCGATCGCATCTTGCGCCATTCTGGTCAGCGGCATTGCGGATCGTCGCATGGAAGGTCGGAAGCCTTGCGTCAAATCTTGCTGGGGATCCCGAATATGGACACCCAAAATCGATTTGGAATGCTCGTGATCTGGAATGATGCCGAGCAAAATCAGATCTTCGTCAAAGCGGCTGTTCGAGACCATCATGCCAGTGGAATCAAAGGCGTAGGTTTCTCCCGAACTACCGAACTGTCCCAACTGCAATATGCGGGTGAACTCTCTTTCGGGGCGGATCTGCAATGCAAGAGCGGCGATCACCTGAAAGTCCGAATCGCGAATCGGAGCCGCAACGTACATCGTCGGCAATCCAGCCCGCAACTTGCCCGCCGCGTCTTCCATCATCACGACACTGGGAAAGGGCGGACAAACGACAGTTTCTCCATCAAATACCCGTGTCAGGAAGGCCTCGTATTCTGGCACCCCTGTCCTGCCAACAACAGCGGGATACGAGGATCCGAGAATGCGATCCGATTTATCAATGACGTGAAATCCCTCGTAGTCATGCGAGCCCATGAGCGGTGAGAGTTCCCGCTGCAACTCTTGATTCCATTCCGCAAGCGAGAGTTGTATATCTGTGACTGGGGTTGTTCCTGAGTTTGCAACAGCATCGCCCGCGAGCATACTCTCCACTAATTCGCGCACACGCTTATCATTGGCTTTGGACTCGGCGTTCGACTCTTGAACGCGAAACCACGCTTCCAGCATGGCCACTTCAATCGAGAGCAGTGTCTGCAGCCCAGAGCCGAGATTTTGCTTGATCGTCGAGCGTATCGCCTGTTGAACCGACACTCCCACGACGGCCAATAGCAACACAGCGAAAATCGGCCAAACCCACAGCTCTCTTCTAAGGAAGGTCCCCGTTTGCGTAATCCGCTTGCCGACCTTGCTCGAGGCCCAGGTCATGTGTGCCTGCGGACGTCGTCCTCCGCCACGAGAAAATCGCAAGAAATCCAGAGACCTGAGCAGTGACATTCTTTCGCTTTAAAGTAGGTGCGTCCGAGAGAATTATCATTGGAGCGAATGGCAAAATCCAGGATGTCCGCCGGAGAAATCCAATCCAACAGCCTGAGTGGTTAGAGTCCAATTTAGTCCGATCAACGGCTGGCAGAACCGCATTTATCATGAAATCCAGTGCAACTGGTACCGGGAAAGACAGTCCACGATCGGTTCCGGTCAAGCGTAGCTTACTGTGTAGCTGGCCGATGACAGACTTGTGACAATGTGCAAGACGTCTGGCAGGCGTTCCGCCTGAGATTCATTCTCAAGCCGTCGAGTACGCATGGTGCCGCCTTCGAAATCAAGAGTTGACGAAGTAGCGGTGCTCTGCCCACATTAAGAACCGTTAGTAGCCATCATCGCTCAGCGTGATGAGGCCCGATCCGCAGTTTCCGCTGCGAAACGCATCGGCTCGGACAGCACAGTTGGACTTTGTGGAATTCAACCTGCGACGAAAAGTAAAAACCTGGACAACGGACTGTCGGGCTTCGTCAGGCGGAGCGTGAACGGCCACGAATTTCAGATAGGCCAAGACCTGCGACAACAATTCCGATTTTAAGTATTAGAACTCAAGCCAAGACCTTAGCCTTATATCTTCCCAGCAGTAAAGAAGCCGCTCTATGTCATTTTACCAAGGTCCCGCCAACTCGGTTTTGCATCCTACCGACTTCTCAGCAGCCAGCGAGACGGCCTTTGCGCACGCTTTGGCCATTGCCTTGACCAACAAGGCCGATCTGACCATCTTGCACGTCGTCCGTGACGAGGATGCGCAAGTACGCTGGCACGACTTCCCCTCCGTGCGAAAGACACTCGAACGCTGGGGAAAACTGGAACCGGGTTCTCACCGCAAAGACGTGGGAGAGAAACTGGGGATCTACGTCAACAAGCGGGTAGGGGTGGATACCAGCGTGGCCGACTCCATTGTCGAACTCACCGAGGAGGATAGTTTTGATCTATTGGTCATGGGAACGCACGAAAACCATCATCACTCGATTTGGTCCAAACCCAGCATTTCAATTCCCGTGGCGCAACGCACACATTTGCCGACGCTGTTTGTTCCCGATGGTATCCCCGGTTGTGTTGATATGGCGACTGGGAATACTAAGCTGGAAAACATCCTGATCGCTGTCGACCACGAACCCAGCGCCCAACCAGCGATCGCCCGCATCGCTACCATGGTTCACAACTTCGGAGGTCATGCGGCCGAAGTAACGTTGCTGCACGTCGGCAAGGAAAACAAGTTTCCTGTGGTCGATCCGCCTAAGGGTAGCGACATGAAGTGGAATATCGTCTCCCGCCAAGGTACCGCCTCCACCGAAATCGTTGCACAGGCCGAGGAGATGAAGGCGGATGTCATTGTGATGGTCACGTCGGGCAGAAAGCAACTGTGGGACGTATTGGTGGGTAGCACCGTGCAGAACGTACTCAAGAAGGCTCCATGCCTGGTATTCACCATGCCTGCCTGAATCTCCAATGCTGTGAAGCATTTTGGCATAGGATTTATAGGCACGCAGCGCAAGCGAGTGTGCACTCGATGGCGACCGAAACTCACTCGCTCGCGCATCGCATCGTGCTTGTATTTGCTGGCGAGCCCGCTCGAACAAAATGCTTCACAGCGTTACCTGAAAGTCCAACGTGTTTTAGCTGCGGATGTCCCTCGCCGCAACACTTGGCGGCCACCGCAAAGCGGCCTTAAAACTCCTGGCACGCTCGCCCATTCAACCGGATGTGATTCTTCTGCAGCCTGCGAGCGTGCAACCCAGCTGTCAATCTAGGGCAAATAAACAGCCTGTACCGCATGAAACAATTATTCCGCTTATCCTGATTTCAGGGGTCGATAATGACGTCATGGCTTGGCGCTTGGGCTCCCGACAAAAAAGGAAGCATTTCGCCTGGGCTACCTGACAGGCTAAGGAACGAGCCAGGGACTCAGTCGCGACCGTTGCCAGTCACCGCTTGTGGCCAAGGCGGTTGGCACGCTTGGAATCTGATTTGCTCGACAACTCCGGGCATATTCATCGACATGGGAAAATTGTGCACGGGAAGACCATGCATTGGGAGCGAGGCTGCGGGCATTGATGCGAGCAAGACTTGTACTTTCGCTGCTCGTCGTTTGGCTTGCGGACAGCCTGCTTGCGCAAGAGGTCCCGCATGTCACGCAGACGCTTTCCGAGCCAAGCCTGACTCTTGCCGCATGGGAGCAGGCCCCCATTTCTTCCCAATCACCGCCCGCGAATCGGCATGCTCCGGGCTGCCAGTACTTTCACTCTGAAGACGACCCCTTTGAATGGCTGCAAGATTCCAAAGTCGGTTACGATGGCGGCTTTGTGATTGCTAGCGATCGAAACTACGACTTGGATACTGGCGACTTTCCATTCCAATTGAAGATCAACGGTTGGGGACAGCTGCGTCATACTATCTTTGATTCCGACGGACCCAATCGCGATCTGAATCAATTTCAATTGAAGCGGGCTCGCATTGTCTTTTCCGGCAGTGCTTTTACGAAAGACTTCAAATATTTCGTCCAGCTCGACGGCCGCAGCACATCGGGCGATGACATTCGTCTACTGGATTACTATTTGAACTATGACATTGGTCATAGACGCCTGGGTTTGGAGCCTGGGACACTCGGTTTTTTGACCGGGCGCTATAAAGTCCCCTTCAATCTGGCACGGTGGTTGTCGGGTAGAGAGTTTGAGTTTACCGACCGTTCGCTATCCAGCATCTACTTCGACGTGAACCGCAGCCTGGCATCTAGCATCTACGGTCGAGCCGACTTTTTGCAGCGAAAGATCGACTGGGAAGCGACCATTTTCAACGGCCTGGTAAGTGGCGGAGCTGAAACTGGGAGCTCGGGAACCCTGGACAACAATTTTGCCGTGTCCGGTCGAGCCAGCTCGATTCTCTTGGGTGAATGGGGCGACGGACAGCTAGCGGATTTCGACTACCACGAAGAACTGGCAGTCCGAGTCGGAGGTGGATTCGCATTGTCCGAGATTGATCGGGAGGGCTCCACCGAATTCAGTAGTCTCCGGGTGGTTGACGCTGGCATTCCCCTGGCCAACTTACTGCCGGCGGAAGTCTCACAGTACAGGGCGAGCTTGATGTCCGTAGATAGCTCCTGGAAATATAGGGGATTTTCCTCGACGCTTGAGTATTACTTCCGCATTATTGACGACTTCCAGGGAGCGCCCGTGGCGAGTTTATTCGACCACGGTTTCTGGCTTCAATTCGGCTACTTTGTTATTCCTGAACGGCTGCAGCTGCTCAGCCGCTGGAGTCGAGTCCAGGGCAATTCGGGCACGCTAGGCTTTGAAGATCAGAGTGCCGAGGAAATCGCTGGCGGACTTGCCTACTATGCGCGACGCAATCATGCCAAGATCGTCGTTGATCTCACTTTTCTGGACGGCGCTCCCATCAATTCATCCGTGCTAGACATTAGCGCGGGCAGCCAGGGCGTCCTGCTGCGTTCTCAGGCCCAATTCAGCTTCTGAAGCAGCTGGATCTAGTGTGGGGCGGCATCAATCTGCAAGCCGTGACGGCGGCTCCGGCCTTCGGACCGCACCGATTGGAATCAGTCACTTCTCCGGCCAGCGTTGGAGACAGCAATCCTGATTCAGACAGGTGAAGCGGTTGGACGGAGGTGCTAATATGGAGCCTTACAGTTGGCGTCTACTCGCCACACACCTTCCCTGGCGTCCCTCCTCCCATTCCAATCCGTTAACCAACCCCCAGGCTTTGCGAATGCACAACCTAACACGCCGAGACTTCCATCAAAAAGCGTCGTTATTTGCGGCAATAGCAGGCGGATTGGGCTTTCATCAATCGGCTCGTGCGCGGCCCGCGCTTAACAGTGTAAACGAGCAGCTCGGCGTCGGCGCGATCGGCTTGCGTTATCAGGGCAGTGTGATAGCCCACAAGGCCGCTATGTATGGACAGATCATGGCTGTGTGTGACGTCGACAAGAATGTCCGCGATCCGGTCAAGGCCGCATTCGGCAGCT